>NZ_JBVHQM010000013.1:0-233488 GCF_055567415.1 Streptomyces sp. NPDC026575 | reverse complement strand
GCATGGTGAGCCCCAGGCCGGCGGCGGCCACGGTCGGTATCAGCAGTTGGGCGAGCTTCTTGAAGGTGGGGGGTCTACGCATAGCGATGGCCTCCAGGCCGGTCGGCAGCCGTGCGAGGGGCACGGCGGTGGGGGTGCGGACCGTGATGGCACGGGGATTGCGCACTCTCGGAGCTGTCATGCTCGCGGAAAGCGTGACGGTACAATTTCACACTTCACATGGCAGTGAAAGAGGGTGGCAGGTAAAACCCATGGATCTGATATGCCATCAGGAGCGTGCCTGGTAGGGGGTCTTGAGGCTCTCCCCGTGACTCCCCGTCGGGCCGGCACGAGGATGCGGCGCGCGGCACCGGGACGTCTGAACGTGCATCCGGGGCGCCCCGTTTCGTGTCCGGAGGCACCCGTCAGCGTCGTGTCACAGGCAGGGGGTGGAACTCGCAGCCGTCGGCGCGGGCGGCTTCCGCGAAGGTTCCGCAGGCCGCGACGGCGACGATGCGCCCGACCTCCGCGCGGTGCGGGCGCCTTCGCGCGTCACTGCTGCGCGAAGTGCTTCTCCAGCCAACTGAGCAAGGCCGCGAAGGCCGGGGACATCGTGGTGTCCGACTGGGTGAGAACGGTCGAGCGGCCACCGTCCTCGACCGTGACCGTATAGCTCATCGCGTCCCTGGCGCGGCTCGGCCGGTCCGGCGCGGCCGCCGGGACGGCCGCCGCCACCAGCTGCGTCAGCTCGGCGGCGGCGTTCTCGGGCAGGGCATCGGTGTCCAGCACCTTGGGCGGGAGGCCGCGGAGGATCGCCGCCGCCTGCCCGCCGTGTCTGGCCAGCGTCACCTTCACCGTGCACCACCTCCCGGCCGATCGCCCGACGTTCCCTGCCGTTGCGATCGTCCGAGGGCCGGCCCGCATCAACCTCTGACGGTCAACCTCTGACGGTCAGTCGCTGACGGTCACTTGTCCTTCAGCGCGGTCATGTCCTTGGCCAGCCCCGTCACCTGGGCGGTCAGCGCCCCGATCTGCCGGGTCAAGGCTGCCAGGCCGTCCTCCCGACCGACGCCACCGTCCCGCGTTGCCGCCAGGCTCCGCGCCCGGGCGACCCCGGCCGGGACCCCGCTGATCTGGATGCCCACCTCCTGCCATGCCGCCAGCACGGCCAACTGTTCGGCGCTGCCGGCCCGGTACAGTTCCTCGGCCTTCTGGTAGGTGGTGTCCGCGAAATCCTGGAACGTCGTCTCGACGCTGGAAGCCTTGAGGGACTCGTACCAGATGAGTCCGGGAGCCTCCCACGCGAATCCGCCGATGCGCATCGCCGTCAGATAGAAGGCCCTGTTGGGAATGCCGGAGTTGATGTGCACCCCGCCGTTGTCCCCTCGCTCGGTGTCCGGCAGGTTGACGAATCCGCTCATGTGGTCGGGTTGGGGGTCCTTGCCGAACAGGGCGTTGTCGTACGCCTGCCCCGGGGCCTTCATCGAACGCAGGGCATCGGCTTCGATGGTCGGGGTGAACACCTCGGATCCGATCAGCCAGTCCGCTGTCTCGGCCGACTGCTTCAGCGACCACTGCTTGACCAGCGACCCGAAGACATCGGAGATGGACTCGTTCAGCGCCCCGGGCTGATGGTGATAGGCGAGCCCGGCGGTGAACTCGGTTACTCCGTGGGTCAACTCGTGGGCGATCACGTCGAGGGATCTGGTGAAGTCGGTGAAAATCCTTCCGTCCCCGTCGCCGAACACCATCTGTCGTCCGTCCCAGAACGCGTTGTTGTAGTTCACGTCGAAGTGGACGTACCCGTCCAGGCGCATCCCGCCGCCGTCGAGCGAATGACGCTGGAATACCTCGCCGTAGAAATCGCGTGTCGCGCCGAGTCCGTCGAACGCTCGGCCGACCGACTCATCCGCGGACGCCGGCCCCTCCTCCGACTGGGCGAGAACAGCGAGGGGGAGAAACCGGCCCTTTCGGCAGTCGAAGATGGTCCGCCGGCCGTTGCCAGGGGCGGCGGCGCCGGTGAAGGACGCCCGGACCGCCCGCTCACCCCGCAACCGAGAGGTGGCCAGCAGGGTGTCCAAGGCAGCCTGGCGCACCTCGTGTTCGTCACTTTCCAAGAGCTGATGGAGAAGGTGCGGGGGGATGATGCAGTTGAGGCGGCGGGTCCTGCTCATGGGTACCTCCTACACGAGAGGAACGGCGGTCCACGCCCTTTGCGGAAGGTCTCAAGAAGCACCGCGGATGCGCATCGTCGGCTGCGCCGGTGCGGCAGCAGCGAGGGAAGCATCGACGTCGACCAGCTCCGTTTCCAGCGGCAGGGCCACGCTGTTAGCAACAGTCTCCTGCCGGTCATGGTGACTGGCAAACGCAGCGCCGACCTTGCCGGAGCGGTTCGCTCGACGGCTTCGAGCCCGCAGGCAGCGGCGGCTCCGGAAGCCGCTCTTCTCCCTCTTGCGGGGGACGGTGGAGATGGGTCATGTCGGCGATGCCGAGGGGAGCCGCCGCGGCGAGGATCACGCCATGACCCAAACCATCGCCTTCACCGCGGCGCCACTCCTCGTCACCGTCTACGCGGGCTGCCGCTTCCTGGACGGCCTGGACGGCGAGCGCGGACCCGGCCCGGCCTGGACGACCGGTCACCTCGCGTTCCTCGCCGCGTTGATCCTCTTCGTGCCGGTGTTTCCGCCGCCCCGCTCGCTCCGCAGCCGCTGTGGTACGGAGTCCTCATCGCGTTGCACGGGATGGCGTCCGTCTCCCCACCCCGGGTGCGGATCCCGGTCTTCCTGGCGATCCGCGCGGGCGGCCTCGCCTCGGTCGGTTCGCCGGACACCGCGACGCGCGGCGTCGTCCTGTACGTCGCCGCGTACGCGCTCGGCCGGGCCTCCGCCGGCTCCCGTGCCGAGGCGGCCGCGCTGGCCGAATGCGCCGCCCGCCTCGAACGCGATCGCCAGGTGGACGAGGAGCGCGCCGCCGAACGCGAACGCGCCCAGATCGCCCGGGACATGCACGATGTGCTGGCCCATTCGATCAGCCTGATGGTCGTCCAGGCCGAGGCGGGGCCCGTGGTGCTGGGCACCGACCCCGCCCGGGCGTTCCCGGGCGGCTCACGAACTGAGCCGCTGCTCGGATCGCGCCCCGCGCCAAGGAGACGAGCCGTCAGGGCGAGTTCGGCGGCGCGATCCAGCCGAGTGACCGCTCGACCGCCCGCTGCCAGTTCTCGTACTCCGACTGCCGCCGCCGGGGGTCCATGTCCGGCAGCCACTGGGCGGCCCGGTGCCAGTTGCGGCGCAGGACTTCCAGGTCGGGCCAGTAGCCGGCGGCGAGCCCGGCGGCGTAGGCGGCGCCCAAGGAGACCGTCTCGACGGCCATGGGGCGCACCACGGGCACGTCGAGCACATCGGCCAGGAACTGCATGAGCAGGTTGTCGGACGTCATGCCGCCGTCCACCTTCAGCACCTTGAGGGCGAGCGAGGAGTCGGCGTTCATGGCGTCGACCACCTCCCGGGTCTGCCAGCCGGTGGCCTCCAGCACGGCCCGGGCCAGATGCTCCTTGGTGATGTACGAGGTGAGGCCGACGATGACGCCGCGGGCGTCGCTGCGCCAGTGCGGCGCGTACAGGCCGGAGAACGCCGGGACGATATAGCAGCCGCCGTTGTCCTCGACGGCGCGTGCGAGGGTCTCGATCTCGGGGGCGGTGCTGATCAGCCCCAGCCGGTCGCGGAACCACTGGACCAGTGCCCCGGTGACGGCGATCGGGCCTTCGAGGGCGTAGACCGCGGGCTGGTCCTCGATCTTGTAGGCGACGGTGGTGAGCAGCCCGTGCCGGGACCGTACGAGGTCGGTGCCGGTGTTGAGCAGCAGGAAACTGCCGGTTCCGTAGGTGCACTTCGCCTCGCCCGGGGCGAAGCAGGTCTGCCCGAACAGCGCAGCCTGCTGGTCACCGAGTGCCGCGGTGATCCGCACGCCCGGGAGGACGGCACGGGCGGCGCCGTAGGTCTCGGCCGAGGAGCGGATCTCCGGGAGCATCGGGCGGGGGACGCCGAAGAACTCCAGCAGCTCCGTGTCCCAGTCGAGGGTGCTGATGTTCATGAGCATGGTGCGGCTGGCGTTGGTGACGTCGGTCAGGTGCATACCGCCGGCCGGCCCGCCGGTGAGGTTCCAGATCAGCCAGCTCTCCATCGTGCCGAACAGCACCTCGCCGTCCTCGGCGCGCTGCCGCAGCCCGTCGACGTGGTCGAACAGCCAGCGGATCCGGGGGGCGGAGAAGTACGTGGAAGGGGGCAGACAGCAGCGCCGGAGGAAGAACTCGTCCCCGGGCCGGCTTCTGAGCTCCTCGACCAGCGGGGCCGTACGGGTGTCCTGCCAGACGATCGCCCGGCCCAGCGGGGTGCCCGTACGGCGGTCCCACAGCACGGTCGTCTCGCGCTGGTTGGCGATCCCGATGGCGGCGACCTCACCGGGGGCGACATCGGCGTCGGAGAGCGCCTGCGGCACCACGCGCTGGAGGGTGTGCCAGATCTCGACGGCGTCGTGCTCGACCCACCCGGGCTGGGGGAAGTGCTGCTGGTGCTCCCGCTGGGCGACCGACACCAGCCGCCCCTGGTGGTCGAACAGGATGCACCGGGTGGAGGTGGTGCCCTGATCGATGGACATCACATACCGCTCAACCATGATCAGCCTTCCGTTACGGTGCACAAGGGCGGCGGGGCTCACCAGCGGGCGGCTCCCAGATCTCGGGAGATCGCCCGTGCCGCGTGGCGGACCTGGGTCACCAGGGCCGGCTGCGGCACCCCTTTGGAGTCGCAGATCCGCTCGACCGTGCCGGAGATGCCGATGGCGCCCACCACGATGCCGCCGTGGCCCCGTATCGGCGCGGCGATACCGGCCTCGTCCGTGATCATCTCTTGTACTTCGGCGGCCCACCCCTGCTCCCGGACCTCGGCGAGCGCCTGGGCGAGGCGCTCCGGGGCGACCAGGGTGTGCCGGGTGTACGCCTCCAGCCCGGCCTCCGCGGCCGGCTCCAGGGGCACACTGCCGAAAGCCAGCAGCACCTTGCCGAGCGAGGAGGCGTGCAGGGGCAGCAGGGCCCCCACGTCCAGGGTCTGGAGGGTGTCGTCGGGGCGGAAGACGTGGTGGACGATGAGCACCTGGCCCTCCAGGGGCGCGCCCAGGCGGACCGCCTCCCCGCTGCGGGCGGCCAGGGCGTCGGCCCAGTTGATGGACCGGGACCGCAGCTCGTTCACGTCGAGGTAGCTGGTGCCCAAGTGCAGCAGCGCCGCTCCGAGCTGGTACTTCCCGGTCGCCGGGTCCTGCTCGACGAAGTCGAGGTTCTGCAGGGTGCGCAGAATGCCGTGGGTGGTGCCCTTCGCCAGTCCGAGCGACGCGGCCACCTCACCCAGCCCGAGCCGACGGGGCCCGCTGGCGAGCAGACGCAGGATCGCCGCCGCCCGTTCGATCGACTGGACCGGGCCGGCCATGAGGCAATCGTAGTCCCGCGGTCGGCATCTTCCGGTGTCGATGGCCTCCGCGGGCTGGCGTTCGGTAATGCCGACCGGTGTTCATTGACCGCCTCCACCGTTCCTCATAGCGTCCCTCTCAAGCCCGGCGTCCAGCCGGTAGGGGCCTCGGAGGAGGCAGCATGACGGCACAGCTTGATGCGGTGGTTCGGGAGGCGGTGGAACACGTCCTTCCGCTGCCGCACATCCCCGAGGCCGTCTCGGTCGTACGCCGGCGGGCGCGTACGGTCCTGGCGGACTGGAACCTGGCCCCGGACCTCGCCGAGGACGCGCTCCTGGTGATCTCGGAGCTGATCACCAACGCGGTCGTGCACGCCCTGCCGCCGGCGGTGCTGCGGCTGTCACTGGCCGTCGACGGGCGCAACGCGCTGCGGGTCGAGGTCACCGACGCGGGGCCGGCGGCGGCGTGCGGGCGGCGGGTAGCCGAGCCCTGCTCGGGTGAGCGCGGCCGCGGGCTCGGCATCGTCACCGCCCTGGCGGCCGAGTGCGGCACGCGGGCCCATGCGGGCGGTATCACACGGTGGGCGGAGCTCCCCGCGGCGTGAGCCGGTAGGCCCCGGCCGGCCCGGTTCCGCCCAGACGGCCTGGGCACCACGTTCCTGCGCTCTGGTCCGTTCCGGGGGGCGCAGCGGTTGGCGGAACTCGCCTGCCCGGCCGCCCTGTCGGCCTTCTAGCGCGACACGAGGAAGTGGACCTCGCGGGGCCTGACCTCCAGGTCGCTCAGGCCGTCGGGTGTCGCGCCCATCTCGCGGCCGACGTCGGCCGCCGCCGAGAACGCCTCCTCGGACTCGTACGCGCCGGTGGTGACGACGGCGCTGCCGTCCGGGGTGACCCAGACCCCGACGGACAGGAAGCCGGGTTGGCGCCGCGCCGCCTCGGCGACCCGGTGGCAGTCGCGAACGAACTCCTCCAGGTGCTCGGGGGCGGGGTAGTGGAAGGCAACGAAACCGAATGACATGAGGTGTCCTCTCCCGGGTTATACGATGCCGTACAACGCGAGCCTAGGGCGTTATACGGCTCCGTACAACAGGTTCGGCAGGGTTGAGGTGAGGCACAGATGGGCGCATTGCGTACACCGCGCGAGAAGTGGGTCGAGGCGGGGCTGGAGGCGCTGGCAGCGGGCGGGGTGGACACGGTGCGGGTCGAGGCGCTCGCCAAGGCGCTGGGGGTGACCAAGGGCGGCTTCTACGGGTACTTCGCCGACCGCGACGCACTGCTGGCCGAGATGCTGGACACCTGGGAGCGCGAGAGCGTCGACGACGTCATCGACCGGGTCGAGCGGGAGGGCGGCGACGCCCGGGACAAGGTCCGCCTGGCCGGGCAGCTCACCTTCTCCAGCGACCGCCTGCTCCCCATCGACCTGGCCATCCGCGAATGGGCCCGCCGCGATGACGCCGTCGCCGACCGCCTGCGCCGCGTGGACAACAAGCGCATTCAGTTGGCGCGCGACGCGATCGGTACCTTCTGCGCCGACCCCGAAGAGGTCGAGGCCCGTGCCCTGCTCGCCTTCTGCACGGCCATCGGCAGCCACTTCCTCGCCGCCGACCACCCTGGCCGCACCCGCGCCCCGGTCCTCGCCCGCGCCGCCGACATCGTCCTCGACGTCCCGCGCGGCAAGCCCGCTGGGCCGCGGCCCCCGGTGGCCGGCATGTAGGCGTGGTCTCCCGCACGGCGCGGCTCCGCCACCACTGCGCGCTCTGGAGCGCCCTCGGGTGACCACGGAGACGACCGCCGTGCGGGTCCGCCACGGTGTCAGTGGCGTTCTCGTCCGAGTGGTCGGTCAGGAAAGGATCTCGACGTACCCGTCCGTTCCGTGCACCCGGATCCGTTGCCCGTCCCGGATCAGCCGGGTGGCCTGCTCCACGCCCACGACGGCCGGCAAGCCGTACTCGCGGGCGATCACCGCGCCATGGGTCATCAGCCCGCCCACCTCCGTCACCAGGCCCTTGATTCCGACGAACAGCGGCGACCAGCTGGGGTCCGTGAAGGTCGTGACCAGGATGTCGCCCGCTTCGAGATCGGCCTCCGCCATGTCGAGGATGACGCGGGCCCGTCCCTCGACGGTCCCGGCGGAAACCGGTAGGCCGACCAGGGCGCCGGCCGGTACGTCGTCGCGCCGATACGCCCCGGTCAGGGCCTCACCGTCCGAGGTGAGCACGCGGGGCGGTGTGAGCGCGTGGTACGAGCGGAACGCGTCCTTGCGCTGCTGGATGAGCCGGTCGTCCACCTCGTGCGAGCGCACGGCGTCGTGGAACTCCTGGAACGTGAGGTAGAAGACGTCCTCCTTCTCGGGAAGCACACCTGCCCGCACGAGGCGCTCGGCCTCCTCCAGCAGGGCCTGCTTGTAGACGAAGTAGCGGCTGACGATGCCGTACTTCGGGTACTCCCGGTACCCGATGAAGGTTCGGACCCGGTCGATCATCCGCTTGGCCTCGTCGGCCTTCCGGTCCCCGTCCGGCAGGGCACGCAGGCGGGACAGCACGTCCTGTTCCTTCTGCTGCGCCTTCTGCCGTCCTTGCTCGAAGTGCCGTGCCGCGGCGCCCGGTTCAAAGTTCCTGACGTTGTCGAGGATGACGGGCACAAGCGTGGTGGGGCGCTCGCGCCAACGCGGCCGCGTGATGTCGATCTCGCCGACGCAGCGCATGCCGTACCGGTCGAGGTAGACCTCGATGGCGTCGCGGGCCTGGATCCCGCCCGCGAGCTTCGCCAGTTCGTCCAGGAAGCCCTCGTCCTCGACGTCCTGGAGGAACGCCACCACTTCCGGATGCGGGCGGATCACGTCCGCGACATCGAGCAGCGCCAGCCCCATCTCCGACGTGACGTTGTCGGGGGCGGACAGCGTGAGCGTGTCAGCCGCGTTCTTCTCGCCCAGCCACTCCTGCAGCTTGTCGTTGAGCCACCATGTGGCCTCCATCCCCGCCATGATCACCTGCATGCTCAGCGGATCACTGAGGACCCGCTTGTGCTCCTCGAATGCCTCCAGCAGGAAGTCGAACAGCGCCGGTCCGGTCTTCGTCCGGATGTCGCGCTCCAGGGCGGCGATCGACGCCCGGCTGCGCTCGATCAGCTCGGTGACGATGGCCGGATCGGTCTCGATCGGGGCGGCGGACGCACCGCCGACCGGCGGCCCGCCGGGACCCGTGTCCGGGAGCGACGGGACGAAGTCCCCGCGGTCGAGGACGGTCTCCAGCGCGTCCCTGATCAGCGGATCGCCCCGGCCCACGACGTCCAGGAGACCGGCGCGGCTCGCGGGCGACGCCAGGCGCCGGGTGACGTCGACGAACAGCCTCCCGCCGGCCTCGTGCATCGCCACCATGGCCGTCAGCTGCCACATGGAGTACCCCAGGGGCTTCATGGGGTCGGTCATCATCTGCCCATGGCCGACGGAGACATAGACGTGGTTGTCCTGGTCGTCGGCCTCGGGGAGGGGGAACAGCGTGGTGATCGGACGGCTCTGCACGATCTGGAAGCCGTCATCGGCCAGGCACCATTCGATGTCCTGCGGGCGCCCGAAGTGCGCCTCGATCCGCCGCCCGAGCTGCACGAGCTCCACGACCTGCGCATCCGTCAGCGCCGGCTGCTCCTGCCGCTGCGAGTCGATCGCCACTTCCTGCGTACCGCCGGCCGCCAGGGCGTGCACGGCGCGCTGCTTGGCGGCGATCGCCTTGGCGACGATCTCGCCGTCTCGCACCTTGAAGACGTCCGGGTTCACCAGGCCGGAGACCAGGGCCTCGCCGAGGCCGAAGCCGGCGTCCACGGTGGCGACCGTCCGGTTGCCCGTGACGGGGTCGGCCGTGAACAGGATCCCGGCCGCATGCGGGACGACCATCCGCTGCACGACCACGGCCATGTGCACCGTACGGTGGTCGATGCCGTTCTGCCGGCGGTAGGTCACGGCCCGCTCGGTGAACAGCGAGGCCCAGCACCGGCTGATGTGCTGGAGGATCGCCGTCGGCCCCACGACGTTCAGGTAGGTGTCCTGCTGGCCGGCGAAGGAGGCCGTCGGCAGGTCCTCCGCCGTCGCGCTGGATCGGACGGCGTAGGCGGCCTGCTCGCCGAGCCGGGCGAGCGCGCGGGTGAGGGACGCCGCGAGATCGCCCGGGAGGGCAATCCCTTCGATGGTCCGGCGGATCTCCGCGCTGAGCGTGCCGATCGCCTCCCGGTCGTCCGGGTCCACGCGCGACAGCCGGTCGAGCCGATCGTCGATCGACGGCGCCTCCGCCAAGATCCGCCGGAAGGCGTCCGTCGTCACGCAAAAGCCGTCCGGTACGCGGATGCCCTCGATCCGCGACAGCCCGCCCAGGTGCGCACCCTTGCCGCCGACGACGGCGACCTGGGTCTCGTCGACCTCTTGAAGATCCACCACATACGCGTACCGCTCGTTCACTGCGCTGCCTCCGCCCCGAGCGCCCGCAGCCGCCCTGTCAGTCCCACCACTGGTTCGACGTGACCGCGTCCCCCATACATCGACAACATCACACGCACGTCGTGCCCTCATTTCCGCAGGTTGTGGCTTCGGTCGATGATTCTGCGCCGTGACCCGGGCCTTGCCGCAAGCCCCCCAGTGCGCTATAGCTTGGTAGTGGCAGGGAGAGAGATCTCCCTGCCTTTGCCTTGAGCGAGTGGCCGCGGGGCGGTTGTGGTCGCTGAGGGTGGGTCGGACACGACGGGGGGCTCGCGTTGGATCGACCGGCCGGAGCGGGCCTGGAGGTCGGCCAAGGCCGAACGGCGCCCGCGGCGCTGCCCGCCTCGCTGCGCGCGTGGCTCGGGCGGATTGCGGCCCTCGCCTCGTTGGTGGTGGTCGCGCTCGGGGTCCGGTATGCCGGCCACCGTGAGCCTGGCGCGGTGGACAGGTGGATCGTCCTGCCGACGGCGGACAGCGTGCGGCCGCCGTGGCGGTACGTCGCTCTGGCCCTGGACTTCCTGGGAGAGCCCGCCGGGTCGGTGACGCTGATCGCGGCCGCCGTCGCGGGCTGCCTGCTGCTTCGGTGTCCTCGCGCCGCGGCGTTCGTCGTTGCCGGGGTCGGGATCACCGTGGGGACGGGGACGCTGCTCAAGCACCTGGTGGGACGCACCATCCACGGCGACGACAACCTGTCCTACCCGAGCGGGCATACCGCCTTCTTCACCGCGTTCGCCCTCGTGATGGCCCTGCTCGCGACCGGCCGGCTCGGCCTCGGCAGGGCGGCCGGCACCTCACTCGTGCTCGCCGCGGCGCTGGTTGCCGGCGCCGCCATGGGATGGGCGCAGGTCGCCCTGGGCGCGCACTATCCGACCGACGCCCTCGGCGGCTGGTGCACCGCGCTGGTGGTGGTACCGGCGACCGCGTGGCTGGTCGACCGGATGGCCGACGGAATGGCCGGCGTCGGCCGGCGGGAGCGCCCCTGACGGCACGTCACGTCACATGCCTTCACGCCAAGCGGCGGAACACCGGCTTCACCGGTCGTCCGGCCAGCCAGGGAGTGGGGTCGGCGGCGTCAAGCGCCTTCCGGTACACCGCACATGCCTCGGCGACCACGTCGACGGTGTGATCGATGTCGGCGTCGCCGAGCGCGCTGCTCACCACGAACGACGGGGCCAGCACCCCGCCCGCGAGGAGCCGGCGCAGGAACAGGGTGCGGTACTGCTGCGACGGCTGCCCGGTCTCGTCGAGGGTGGCGAAGACCAGGTTGCTGGCCCGGCCCCGGACGACGACGTGGTCGCCGATGCCCATGCTCGCCGCGGCGTCCCGGACACCGGCGGCCAGCCGCTCGCCGAGCGCGTGCAGCCGCGCGGTGACGCCCTCCTCGACGTAGGTGGTCTGCACGGCCATCGCGGCCGCCAGCGAGTGCGTTTCCGCGCCGTGCGTGGTGGACAGCAGGAACACCCGGTCGTCGGAGTGGCGCAGCCCGCCCCGTTCCATCAGCTCGCGGCGCCCGGCGAGCGCGGAGACGGCGAACCCGTTGCCCAGCGCCTTGCCGAACGTGGAGAGGTCGGGGACGACGCCGTACAGGCCCTGGGCGCCCGCCTCGGACCAGCGCAGGCCGGTGATCATCTCGTCGAAGATCAGTACACAGCCGTGCCGGTCGGCCAGTTCGCGCAGGCCGGTGAGGTAGCCGGCGGGAGGCTCGGTGTGGGTGGCCGGTTCGAGGATCAGGCAGGCGACCTCGCCCTGGTGCCGGGTGAGCAGCTCCTCCGTGGCGGCCAGGTCGCCGTAGGGGAAGGCCACGGTGAGGTCGGTGGTCGCCGCCGGAATGCCGGCCGACATCGGCGTGGTGCCGATGAACCAGTCGTCGACGGAGAAGAACGGATGGTCGGCGCAGACGGCCACCCGCGGGCGCCCGGTGACGGCGCGGGCGAGCCGCACCGCGGCGGTGGTGGCGTCGGAGCCGTTCTTCGCGAACTTCACCATCTCGGCGGTCGGCACCGTGGCCAGGAAGCGCTCCGCGGCCTGGACCTCCACGATCGACGGGCGGACGAAGTTGCCGCCGCGGTCGAGTTCGCGCCGTACCGCCTCCAGCACGCGGGGATGGGCGTGGCCGAGGCTGACCGACCGCAGACCGGAGCCGTACTCGATGTAGCGGTTGCCGTCGACGTCCCATACGTGGGCACCGCGGCCGTGGCTGATGACCGGGGCCAGATCCTCGGGGTACTGGTCGTCCCCCTTGGCGTAGGTGTGCGCGCCCCCGGGGATCAGGGCGTGCAGCCGCTCGTTCGCCTGCTGCGACCGGGGCAGGCGGAACTCCGCGGTCCCTTCGGCGCGTTCGGTGTGCTCGGTGCGTTCGGTGTCCACGCCGACCTCACTTCTCCTTGTGCTTCAGGGCCTCGGCGAGGCTCGGCGCCTCGCGGTCCCGCTGGGACATCGATGTGGCCGGCAGCGGCCAGGGGATGGCGAGCTCCGGGTCGTCGAACGCGATCGTCACGTCCTCGGCGGGATCGTGCTCGCGGTCGATCCGGTACGAGGTGTCGGCGACGGCGGTCAGCGCCTGGAAGCCGTGCGCGCACCCCGCCGGGATGTACACGGTCGCCTGCGTCTCGCCGGACAGCTCGAAGAAGGCCCGGTTACGGTATGTCGGCGAGTCCGGGCGCAGGTCCACGACGACGTCGAAGATCTGCCCGTACGAGCACCGCACCAGCTTCGCCTCACCCGCGCCCGAGCGCAGGTGCAGGCCGCGCAGCACTCCACGGACCGAGCGGGACACGCTGTCCTGGACGAAGGCGTCCGGGTCGAGGCCCACCGAGCGGACCACGTCGGCGTCGAAGGTGCGGCAGAAGAAGCCGCGTTCGTCGGCGTACGGCGTCGGCTCGAAGAGGAACGCGCCGTCGATCTCGGGGACTTGGGTCGCTTTCATGGAGTCTCCTGTCGGGCGCGGGCGCCTGCTCGGGCGGGGGCGGCCGCCGGGAACAGGGCGGTCAGGGCGTGGAACTGGTGCTCCAGGCGCCGGGCGGCGGCCTGGTTCTTCTCGGCGAGGGTCTCCCGCAGCTCGGCCGACCGCTTCTCCAGCGCCCGGAACTGCTCAAGCAGCCGGTCGGCGTCGACCTCGCGCGCCGGGTGGCAGTACGCGCCGAGCCCCATGCCTTCCATGAGCGCGTCACTCTTCGCCGCATAGCTCAGGGCGAGCACCGGTGTGCCGGTCTTCAGCGCGCAGATCAGGTTGTGGTAGCGGACCGCCACCACGGTGTCGGCGGCCGCCATCTCCCTCATCAGGTCGGCCAGTGCGGCCGGTTCGGCGGCGGTGACCAGCGGCGAGTCCACCGCGTCGAGGATCGCGGCGACCACCGACGCGTCGCAGGTGTCGCCGGTGAGCAGCCGGACCGGCCTGCCCTCCTCGACCAGCGCGCGGACGAACCGGGTCGTCCCGTCGAGGTAGCGCCGGTGGATCTCGTCGGCCCGGGCCCGGTCGTCATTGCCGCCGTGGAAGTCCATGACGCCGACGCAGACCGTCCCGGGCGGGCCCGAGGGCCCGCTCGCCGCCGGTGTCGGCAGGGCGAACGCCAGGTCGGGGTAGACCTCGTCGCGCGCGGTGTCCACGCCCATCGCCCGCATCGCGTCGCGGGACTGGGCGTCCCGGTACGAGCGGTACGCGGCCAGCCGCGCCGACCAGCGCACCAGGGCCCGGGTCGGCCGGTTGCCGATCTCGGCGGCGCCGACGCTGACCAGCGCGACCCGGGTGCGCAGCAGTCGGCCGCTGGCGCACAGCAGGAACAGTGCGTACGGGAAGCCCCACGGCCGCAGCGGCAGCGTGGCCTCCAGGACACCCATGCCCGGCACGATCACCACGTCGTGCCGCCGCACCCAGGCGGCGGTGCGGAAGACGTCGACGAGTTTGCCCAGGCCCTTGCTGGCGACGGCGCTG
The DNA here is from genome assembly GCF_055567415.1 of Streptomyces sp. NPDC026575. Taxonomy (NCBI): domain Bacteria; kingdom Bacillati; phylum Actinomycetota; class Actinomycetes; order Kitasatosporales; family Streptomycetaceae; genus Streptomyces; species Streptomyces sp. NPDC026575. The sequence continues at coordinate 219,657 of NZ_JBVHQM010000013.1, read as the reverse complement.
GCGCGGGACGCGGTCCGGTACTCCCCGCGGTACCAGTGCAGCCGCGTCGCGGGGATCCCGAACCGGGTCGTCACGGCCTCGGGTCCGCCGCACAGGGCGTCCACGGCCGCGTCCGGGTGCTCGGTGCGCAGATACCCGAGGACGGCCTCCAGCGAGCCGTCGTTGCCGAGGTTGCCGGAGCCGAGGAGGCCGAACACCCCCACGCGTGTTGCCGGCTTCATGCCCGCCGCCCCTCGCGGCCCGCGACGAGGGCGTCGACGGAGACGGTGAGCAGGTCCGGGTCGATGGGGGCGCGGTCCTCGACCCGCTCGCCGGCGCCCGGCCGAACCCGGCTGGTCATCCAGGCGGCCATGTGGCGGTAGCAGGCGCTCCGGTCGGCCGGGGACAACGGCGCCCGCCGGATCGCCGCGGCGAAGCCCCAGATGTACTCGGCGAGCAGCCGGGGCGTCGGGTGCAGCGGACCCGCCCGGCGCGGGTCCAGGTTGACGCACCGGGAGCGCTTGGAAGGGTTCGCCCGCTCGGCGCGGTTGGGGTGGTCGCGGCGGAAGTACAGCAGCTCCGGCACCTGGTGGAAGCGCCCGTGCAGGGTGATCTCGGCGACGAACGTGCGGTCCGCGTGGTGGTAGCTGTCGAGCGGCTTCACCCGGCGGAGCACGTCGGCCCGCATCACCCCGTAGAAGTCGTCGCCGCCCGGCTCGAACAGCAGGCTGCGGAAACGCTCCGGCGCGTGCGGGGAGCCGGTGGCGAGCGTGTACTCGTAGGGGACCGTCACCTGGCCGTCGCCGTCGATGACCGCCTGGTCGGCGTGCGCGAGGATGACGTCGGGCCGTTCGTCCAGCGCCTCGATGCAGCGCCGCAGCAGATCACGGGCGTAGAGGTCGTCGTGCGAGGCCCACTTGAACAGTTCGCCGCGGCACTGGGTGAACACGTAGTTGTGGTTCGGCGTGGCGCCGACGTTCCGGAGCAGCCGGATGTACCGGATGCGGGAGTCCTGCGCGGCGTACTTGCGGCAGATGTCCTCGGTCCCGTCGGTCGAGGCGTTGTCGGAGATGACCAGCTCGAAGTCCTCGTAGGTCTGGCCGAGCAGGGCGTCGAGCGATTCGGCGAGGTACTCCTCGCCGTTGTACACGGGCAGGCCGATGCTCAGCCTGGGGTGGGCGGTCATGGCGTCCTCACTTGTGGAAGGGGATGGTGCCGGTGCTCGCGGAGGGCGGACCGCAGTTGCAGCCACCACACGGCCGAGGCGCAGACGGTCGCGGCGGCGACGCCCCAGGCCGAGCCGACGGTGCCGGCGACGGCCGCACCGCCGAGTCCGCCGCCGACGTAGCAGGCCGAGGCGAACAGCTGGCAGCGCAGGCTGCGTCGGGCCGCGGCGAGGGCACGCAGCCCGGCCGCCGCGCCCGTGCCGAGGCCCGCGCCCGCGACGCCGAGCGTGACCATCACGATGAGCTGCGAGGCGGAGGGCCATACGCCGCCGAGTGCCAGCTCGCCGAGCCGGTCCGGCATCAGCAGCAGCGCCCCGCCCCAGAGCAGTGCGGCGGCGGCCTGCCCGCCGCCCAACAGCAGGCAGAACCCGCCCAGGCGGTGCGGGGCCTGCCGCAGCACCCGTGCCGCCTCCGGGACGGTGACCAGCGACAGGCCCATCAGCACCGCGAGGAACGGGCCGAGCAGCAGCTCCGCGCCCCGGACCGCACCCACCGCGCCGACCCCGACGATCGCGCCGAGCCCGTAGGCCCGGAGCTGGCTCGCGCCGCTGAGGGCGACGTTCTCGACCAGGTACCGGTAGCCCAGGTCGCGCTGCTCGCGAAGCCAGCCGCGCGCCTGGGACATCCGGGGCCGGATGCCGGACTGGAGGCATCCGTACGCCGCGGCCACGGCCGCGGACGCGCCCCAGGCGAGCACGAAGGCGGCCACACTGCCCACGCCGGCTGCCACCACCATGGCCGGGACGAGCGCGACGCCCCACACGAGGTCGTTGACGAACGCCTTCCGCCCGGTGCCCGCGGCGAAGAACGCGAACCGCCAGGCGTCCTGCAGCAGCAGCGCGGGCAGCACGACGCCGAGGCAGGCGAACGCGGGCCCCACGCGTCCGCCGAGCGCGAGCCCGCCCACCAGGCACACGGCGCCGAGGACGGCACCGAGGCCGAGCGCCGTGCCCGACGACCGGGCCACCGCCGCGCGCCAGGACGCGGTCGGCACGCCGCTGAAGCGCACCACGAGCGGGTCGGTGGCCAGGCCGCGGGAGACGTTGAGCACCACGCCGTAGGTCACCCAGGCCAGGCTGAACACGCCGAACGCGGCGACCCCCAGCGAGCGGGCCACATAGATCCCCACCGCGAAGTTGGAGATGCTGGAGGCCGCCTGGTCGGCCAGTCCCCAGGACAGCCGGCCGGCGAGGGCCCGCCAGGCGGATCCGGCCGGTGCCGTCGTCGTCTCCTCCTCGGTGGTCATCGGCGTCATGCCTTGATTAGCCCGGCGGCGCCCAGCGCGCCGGCCGCGACGGCGACGGTGTCGAACGGCAGCCCGGACCGCTCGGCGACGTCCAGCAGACTGTGCTCGCCGTCGGAGAGGCTGAGCACCCAGAGCATGGCCATCTGGGCCTGCTTGGTGTCGCTGCGGCCGCCGAGCGCGTCGTACAACCCGCGTCGGCCCAGCTGTGGTTCGCCGTAAGGGCTGAGGTTGAGGTACCTCCTGTTGCGGTCGAGGACGGCGAACGCCTCGCGGCACACGGCGAGCGTGTCCGCCATCGCCTCCGGGGAGACGAAGTCCGGGTTGTCCGCCGAGGTGTGGTACTCGGGGTAGCCGGCGTACGGGGTCCGGCTGAGCGAGCCCACGCCCAGGTTGAACCCGGGTGAGCAGAACTGCCGCTCGTCGTAGCCGTACGGGGTGAACTCGGCGACGTGGTGCGGGCGTTCGGAGGCGGCGAGCACATGCCGCATCACCCGGTCGATCTCCGCGTCGCCGCGTCTGCTCTGCTTGTACGTCAACCGACCCCGGTCACCGGCGCAGGCCAGCACCAGCCCGTGCTCGACCCGGTCGATCCGCTCCGCGTTGCGCGCCAGCCAGGTGATCGCCCCGATGGTGCCGGGCGCGAAGAGGAACCGGTAGGTGTAGTACGGCGATTGCTCCGCCAGCGCCTTGGCCAGGAACGTCGCCACGGCGATGCCGGCCAGGTTGTCGTTGGCCAGCGACGGGTGGCAGACGTGGCAGGAGACGATCACCTCGTCGGGGACCTGGCCGGGGACCACATGCTCGGCGTAGGTGAGGTGTCCGTCGGCGAGTGTGGAGTCGATGCGGACCTCGTACTCGCCGTCCGGCAGCGCGTCCAGGGTCTCCTGGGCCAGGCAGAACCCCCATTCCGGCTTGTAGTAGCTGGTGCGGTAGGGCACCCAGGTCGGGTGGTCCGGAAGCGTGTGCAGGTGCGCGCGCAGCTCGGACAGGGGCAGGGTCGCCGACACCGGCACGCTGTAGCCGAGCACGTGGAGGCTGGACGCGGCGAAGTCGACGACCCGGTGGCCGGTGGCGTCGGCGATGTACGCGTCCCGGATGTTCCACTCCTGCGGCACCGTCCAGTCGAGCACCTGCGTCCCGGTCGGCACCTCGTGCACCTGCAACGGGAGGTACTCGCCGACGATGTCCAAGGTGGCGCGCACCCCGTCGCCGGTGATGCTCCGGCACAGCGGGTACAGCCGCTCCACCAGCGCGTGCATCTCTTCGCCGACACCCTCTTTTCCACGTGTGGTCATCGGCGCCGCCGCAGGGTGTCGTCGACGGTGCCGGCGTCGGACGCCGCGCGCAGCACGGCGAGGCGGGTGAAGCGCTGCTCGAAGTCCTCCCGGGCCAGCCCGTGCTTCCGGTAGGCGTCGGCGAGTTCGAGGGCGCCCTGCTTGACCGTCCACTCGCAGTCGAAGCCGGGTACGGCCGTGCGGAACCGGGAGAAGTCCACGCGGTACGAGCGCGGATCGGCGCCGGTCTCCCCGGTGATCACCACCTTCGACCCGGACACCGCCTCGGCGACCTGCTCCGCGATCTCGGCGACCGTGACGTTGTTGGTCTCGCTGCCGATGTTGAACGCCCGGTCGTGCACCGCTTCGCGCGGCGCGGTCAGCGCGGCCGTGAAGGCCCGCGCGATATCGGCGGCGTGCACCAGCGGGCGCCAGGGGGTGCCGTCGGAGAGCACCAGCACCTCGCCGGACAGCAGTGCGTGGCCCACCAGGTTGTTCAGCACGATGTCGGCGCGCAGCCGGGGCGAGTAGCCGAAGGCGGTGGCGTTGCGCATGTACACCGGAGTGAAGTCGTCGTCGGCCAGCTCGTGCAGGTCGTCCTCCACTCGCACCTTGGACTCCGCGTACGGGGTCACCGGGCGCAGCGGAGCGTCCTCGCCCACCAGGTCGTCGCCGCCGGCGGCGCCGTAGACCGAGCAGGTCGACGCGTACAGGAAGCGTCGCACTCCGGCGTCGCGGGCCAGCCGGGCCAGCCGTACGGACGCGTGGTGGTTGATGTCGTAGGTGAGCTCCGGCGCCAGCGATCCCAGCGGGTCGTTGGAGAGCGCGGCCAGGTGGATCACGGCGTCCACCCCGGCCACGTGTTCGGCCGTGACGTCGCGCAGGTCCACCCGGTGCCCCGGCGGGTCCACGGGCGGCGGGCCCAGCACACAGTCGGCGAACAGGCCGGCGTCAAGACCGACGACCTCGTGCCCGGCGGCCGTGAGGACCGGGGCCATCACGGTGCCCAGGTAGCCCTGGTGTCCGGTCAGCAGTACGCGCAAGGTTCATTCCCCCAGGTTGAAGGTGCTCAGATGGAGCGTGAGTTTGGTGATGGCGAACGCCTCGGCGTAGCGCGCGTGGCATTCGATGCCGCGGATCCGTGCCAGACCGAGGAATGCCTCCCGGTCGTACCAGGGGCGGTGCCGCTGCGAGGGGTAGTGCTCCTGCAGCAGCCGCACCTTCTGTTCGGCGATCTCGGGCGACAGCGGCTGGTACGCCGCGAGGCGGCCGAGATCGCCGTCCCATTTGACGATCTCGTAGCCCAGCACGAGATGGTCGCGGAATGCGGTGGGGACCAGTTGCGCCAGGCCGCGGTGGTCCTGGTGCGCGTCATCGGTGCGCGGGGCCAGGATCAGATCCGGGTCGGTCTGGCCGCGCAGTTCCTCGATCGCGGCCTTGGCCTCGTCCCAGTGCACGGGCAGCCGGCCGTCCGGCAGCTTGAGCACGGTCAGCCGTAGATCGGCGCCCGGGCAGAAGGCGGCGAGCGCGGCCCGCTCCTCCTGCTCGCGCTCGCTGCCGCCGCCGGAGAGCACCAGTGCGTCGATACGGATACCCGGCCGCGCGCGGCACAGCGTCAGCAGCGTGCCGCCGGCGCCGATGGCGATGTCGTCGCAGTGCGCGCCCAGCGCGACGACCCGGTCCAGGCGCTCGGCCCCGAGCCGGATCATGCGATCGCCCCCACCGCGGCGCCGTCCCGTTCCCACACGGCCCACGGGCGGTCGCCCCGGGCGTAGGCGGCGTCGAGCGCGGCCCGCTCCTTCACGGTGTCGGTCGGCTTCCAGAAGCCGCGGTGCCGGTGCGCCACCAGCCGCCCCTGCTTGGCGAGTTGGGCGCAGCCGTCGGCGACCAGGTCCCCGTTCTCCGGTATGTGGTCGAAGACCTCCTGGCGGAGCACGAAGTAGCCGCCGTTCTCCCACAGCGGCAGTTCGCTCACCGCGGTGATGCCCCCCACCAGGCCGTCCTCGCCCAGTTCCACGCAGTGGAACGAGGACTGCGGCGGCACCACCATCATCGACGCACCGGCGTCGCGCCGGTCGAAGGAGTCGATCATCTCCGGCAGCGGGGCGTCGGTGAGCACGTCGGCGTAGTTGGCGAGGAACATCTCGTCGCCGTCCAGGTGGTGCCGCACCCGGCGCAGCCGCTCCCCGATCGGCGACTCGACACCGGTCTGCGCGAACGTGATCGTCCAGTCGGAGATGTCGGTGGACAGCAGCTCGGTCCGCCCGCCCCGCAGCACGAAGTCGTTGGACGTCGTCTCCTCGTAGTTGAGGAAGAAGTTCTTGATGTGGTGGGCCCCGTAGCCGAGGCACAGGATGAACTCCGTGTGCCCGAAGTGCGCGTAGTAGCGCATGACGTGCCAGATCAGCGGTCGTGGGCCGACCATCGCCATCGGCTTGGGCACGTCGTCGGCGGCACCGCTGCGCATCCGCATCCCGTAACCGCCGCAGAACAGGACGACCTTCATGCTGCTACCTCTTTCACGACGTGACCTCGACGATGCTCAGTTCCGGGATGGGGAAGACCAGGCGGCCGCCCCAGTCGTTGACGAAGGACAGCTGCTCGACCAGCTCGGCCCGCAGGTTCCACGGGAGGACGAGGACGTAGTCCGGCCGGTCGGCGGCTATCTGCTCGGGCGGCAGGATCGGGATCCGCGTGCCCGGGGTGAACCTGCCGTGCTTGTAGGGGTTCTTGTCGACCGTGTACGGGAGCAGGTCGGGCCGGACGCCGCAGTGGTTGAGCAGGGTGTTGCCCTTGCCCGGGGCGCCGTAGCCGACGACCGTCTCGCCGCGCTCGGCCGCCTCGATGAGGAACGTCAGCAGGTCCCGGCGCACCTTGGCCACCCGGGCGGAGAACTCGGTGTACCCCGACAGCTCCTGCAGCCCGGCGGCCTTCTCCCGGGCCAGCACGTCGGCCACCTTCTGGGACGGCTCGCCGGCCACCTCGGCCGGCCGGGCCCACAGCCGGATGGAGCCGCCGTGCGTGGGCAGCAACTCGACGTCCACGAGCGCGAGTCCGCCGCTCTCCAGGGCCCGGATCGCGGACGCGACCGTGTAGTACTGGAAGTGCTCGTGGTAGATCGTGTCGTACTGGTTCTCCTCGATCAGGGTCAGCAGATGCTGCACCTCGATGGAGACCCAGCCGTCGTCGGCGACCAGGGCGCGCAGCCCCCGGGTGAACCCGACCACGTCGGGGATGTGCGCGTAGACGTTGTTGGCCACGACCAGATCCGCCGGGCCGTGCTCGGCGCGGACGGCCGAGCCGGTGTCCGGGGACAGGAACTCGGTGAGCGTGGGCACACCCGCGTCCCGTGCCGCCGCGCCGACGTTCACCGACGGCTCGATGCCGAGGCAGCGGATCCCCCGGTCCACCACGTGCCTCAGCAGGTAGCCGTCATTGCTCGCGACCTCGACCACGAAGGCGTCGGGGCCGAGACCCGCCTTCTGCACGGCGTCGGCGACGAACGTGCGCGCGTGCTCCACCCATGAGGTCGAGAAGGAGGAGAAGTACGCATACTCGCTGAACGTCTCCTCCGGCGTGATCAGCGGCGGAATCTGCGCGAGCCAGCAGTCGGTGCAGACCCGCAGGTGCAGCGGGTACGCCGGCTCCGGCCGGTCCAGTTGGTCCGCGGCGAGAAAGCTCTCACATGGTGGCGTCGCCCCGAGATCGACGACGCTCGCCATCGCTTCCGAGCCGCAGAGTCGGCATCGTGTCATCTACTGTCCCCATCCCCCCTGTTCGCGCGGGTGTCCCCGCCGCGAGCCAGTGCCGACCGCCCCGCGATCGCGGTGCGGTACTCCTCCACCAGGCGCTCCAGCCCGACGGCCGGGCTGAAGCCCTGTTCGTAACGGCGCCGGGCCGCCTGGCCCATCTCCCGGTTGCGGGCCGGCTCGGCCGCGAGCCGGCGTATGCAGGACGCGAGCGAGGCGACCTCGCCCGGCCGGTGCAGCAGCCCGGTCACCCCGTCCTCGACGAGTTCGACGAAGGCGCCGTGACCGGCGGCGACGACCGGGACCCCGGCCGCCATCGCCTCCACGACCACCAGACCGAACGCCTCCAGCCAAGTCGAGGGAGCCACCACGGCGACCGACCGCGCGATGGCCTTCTGGCACTCCGCCGTGTCGTACAGGCCGACGTAGCGCACGTCGTCCCGGCCCGCCGCCCAGGCGGTGACCTCCGCCTCCAGTGGTCCCGTGCCGGCGATCGCGAGCGGCACGCCCACACCGCCGCTCGCTGAGATCTCGTCCCACGCGGCCATGAGCAGCCGCACGCCCTTGGCCTCCGCGAGCCGGCCGAGATAGAGCAGCTGCTCGCCGGCCCCCGATCGGCGGGCGTCCGGATCGGGCACGAAGTTGTGCTTCACCGCCAGCCGCTCGGCCGGCATACCGGCCCGCACCAGGACGTCGCGCTGCGCCGCCGAGATGCAGAAGAACCGCTCCACGCCGGACCACCACCGCCGCCGGTTGACCGACAGGCTGACCGCGAGCGGCACCGTCGCCAGGCGGGAGCCGCGGTAGCAGCCGTGCCGGACGGCGGGCAGCGGCGCAGAGCCGACGCATTCGGTGCACGGCCGGCCGTCCCGCTGCAGCGTGCCGGGCGGGCAGACCTGGGTGTAGTTGTGCAGCGTGGCGACCGCGGGCACGCCGGCGTCGGCGCAGGCGGCCAGCACCGCGGGCGACAGGAGCGGGAAGACGTTGTGGACGTGCACCACGTCCGGCCGCCGGGTGCGCAGCCGGGCGGCGAGCTCCGTGCGGACCGCCGGGTTCCACGGCACCAGCAGCGGCACCGCGGCCTTGCCCAGCAGGGACCGGGCGGCGATGTCGTCGCTGCGCCGCTCGAACACCTCGACCCGGTGGCCGGCCGCGCGCAGCAGCCCCACCTCCTGGTCGACCACCTTGTTCTCCCCGCTCGGCTGCGCCGAGGAGTAGCGGTTGTGCACCACGAGGACATGCATGCTCAGGTCACCTCCCGATCCCGGGCCCAGCGCGGGATACGTCGTCGGGGGACTTCGGGTGTGGGGAGGGGCGGGACCGCGGCGGGTGCCGCCAGCAGCGAGGCGGCCAGCGCCAGATGCAGCAGATACGGCGAGGCGTCGCCCAGCCCCGCCTCGGTGTACGACGCGATCGCGCAGTAGCTGATCAGGAAGATCGCACAGGCCCTCGGCAGCGACGGCGGCCGCAGCAGCGCGACGCCGCCCAGCACGATGATGAGCGCCGCCACCAAGGCGACGCCGATCAGCCCCTGTTCCTGGTAGACGGCCAGCCAGCTGTTGTCGATCGGCAGCCCGCCGAACGACTTGTCGCCCAGGCCCGCGCCGAACAGCTGCTCCGAGGTCGTCCGGGGGGCTGCCAGCAGGGCGTCCCAGACCTTCTGCCGACCGGTGAGACTGGAGAGGTTCTCCTGGCTCTGTCCGCGCAGGAACCACGTCTGGAGCGCGGCGGCGAACCCCACCGCTGCCACGATGGCGCACGGCACCGCCCAGGCGAAGAACCGGCGGGCGGCGGCGCTGGTCAGGACGAGCGAGCCGATCGCCAGCGCCAGCCCGATGAACAGGCCGAGCGTGGCCGTCCGGGTATGGGTCAACGCGAGCAGGACGAGGGACGGCACGATGACCACCGCCGCGCCGGCCCGGTCGGTCCAACGGCCCAGTACGAGCAGCACGGTGAGCCCGATGATCACCGCGGCGTACTGCCCGATCTGCGGCGGGGTGAGCGGCCACAACGCGCCGACCAACCGCCCGCCGTAGAGCTCGGGCATCGCCGCGCCCGGCGAGATGACCGCGCCGGCGGCCACCGACCCGAGCACCGCGAAGTACATCCGGATGTGGTGCCGGACGAAGGCCGGGCCGCCGTCCCACCATCGGCTGAGCAGCCACAGCGTGCCGACGAAGAGGGCCAGCCGGACGCAGCGGAACAGCGCGCCGAACCCGGACTCCAGGTTCGCGCTGGAGATCACGCTCGGCACCAGCAGCAGGGTGAGCAGGAACAGGTAGGCGCCGGGTCGGATGCGCAGCCGGACATTGACGGCGAGCGCCAGCGCGAACGCGGCGACCAGCGCGCCCATGGTGACCAGCTGGATGAGGGAGCGGGGCAGCGGGACGATGGTCTTCGCCCCGGCGGAGCCGAGCGTGTTGAGGATCAGCAACCCCCAGGCGATCCCGACGATCCTCGGTGCGCCGGCCGGGTGCGGTGCGGCGCCCGGCCGCATGCCCGCGGTATCCGGTCCGCCCGGCAGCCCACCGGGCCGCAGGTCCCCGCCCACCTCAACCACCGGTCCGTGGGTCGAAGGTGCTGCCCGCGTCCTGCTGGTACGGCGTGCCCTGCCACTGCCCGGAGTCGAGTGTCCGGCTCGGGTCGTGGGCGACGAACTTCCACGGTCCGAGGTAGACGTTGTCGTGCCAGCGGTTGTGCTGCTCGCGGGTGATCGCCTCGGCCACCCGCTCGCCCTGGTACGGCGACCAGTCCGGATAGGTGCCGTAGTTGGCCAGCACCGCCATGCGGTCGCACTTCACCGTGCAGTCGACGACGGACTTGTCCAGCACGAAGCGGTTGCCGTGGATGTCCACCCGCTGGGTCTTCCACCGGCAGTCGGCGTAGAGCGGGGCGGTGGCGATCGCCGGGCGCGCGCAGCGGTCGGGGCGCCGCACCAGCAACGTGCAGTCACCGGAAGAGGTGTTGGCCGGGCTGTTGCAGAACCGGTCGGCGTTCTCCCACAGGGTGATCCCGTTCCAGTTGTTCTCCAGCACGTTCCGGTAGATCTCGATCTTGTCCGTGCGGGCTCGGATCCGTGGTTCGCCGCCGGACTCGGACACGTAGACGGTCCCCAACGGGAAGCTGTCGTCGCGGTCGGCGTATCTGCGGCCCTCGACCCAGTTGTTCCGCCGGATCGTGTTCTTCCGGATGACCGCGTTGTAGCTGGTCTCGTAGATCAGCGCGGCACCGTCGTTGGCCTCGATGACGTTGTCCTCGATGCGGAAGTCGTTGTTGTTGGTGTCCGCCCACAACCCGGATCCGCGGTTGTCGTGCACCCAGTTGCCGCGTACGTCGGCGCCGTCGACGGCCCAGAACTTGACGCCTCCCGTGCAGCCGCAGCCCGGCTTTCGCCGCTCCCAGTCGTCGGTGTTGTTGGCCACGATCTCGTTGCCCTCGACCACCAGGCCGCGGAGCGGGGCACCGGCCTTGTACGCGTTCATTCCGTACTGTCCGTTGCCGCGCAGACAGCTGGCGCGGACCCGCTGGCGGGCACCGGCCATCAGCCCGGCGCCGGAGTTGTGCTGGATCGTCGTGTGCTCGATCAGCCATCCGTCGGCCGAGTCGTGGTTGACCACACCCTCGTTCTGCGGCGCCACGAAACCCTGCACGGTCAGCGAGCGGAGGGTGACATTGCGGGCGGTACCGCCGAACGCGTACTGGTTGACCTTCCCGCCGTCGAGCACCGCGCCGGGCGCACCGAGGTAGCGGTTCCCCTTCTTGGGGATGACCTGGGAGTAGCGGTCCCGCTCAAGCCGGTGCTTGCCCGGTCGAAGCCAGAACGTGGTGTGCGCAGGGTTGCTCCGGGTCTTCGCAGCCAGGTCGCCGACCACCGCGGGGTCGACCGTCACCGCGCCCGCCGGCGCCTTGGCCGGCCCGGCCGGGGGCTCGGCGCACACCCGGGCCCGGGCCACGGACGGGGAGGGCGCCACGGTCGGCTCCGCCGCCGGGGCGCCCGGCGTGCTCACACAGCCGGTCGCCAGCAGGGCCGGCGCCAGCGCCGCCGCCGGTAACGCCCAGTTCCGAGACTTGATCACCACGCGTCCCCCTGACCGCGGAACCTGAGCACGGTGGTGAACCCCTCCGCGCCGTCGGCGAAGCCCGTGCCGACGAGCGTGGTGGCGGGTTCCTTGCGCCCGAAGCCGGGGGAGTACCAGCCCAGCGGCGGATCGGTCTCGCCGCGATGCGCCCGCCAGCTCAGCTGCCCGGGCAGGTCGAGCACCGCGGAGCGGCCCTCGCCGTCCCGGGTCCAGGTGAGCACGGCCCGGTTCCCCATCAGGTCCGCGGCGATCGCCGGGCCGAGGTGGAACGCCAGGCGCACCTCGGCCCGGTGCGGGCCGCGCACCTCGTCGACCACCGTCAACTCCTGCTCTGCGGACGCCAGTTCCACCCGGCGGCGGTGCGCGAAGCGCTGGTAGCCGTCGTGCTCGGCGCACCAGCGGGCCACGCCCTCATCGGAGGTGTCCACGGCCAGGACGCGGCTGCGGGCATGCCGGGTCCACAGGAACGGGCCGCCGGAGACGGACTGGTCACCGCCGTCCAGCTGCAGGGTGTTGTGGCCGAGGGTCGACCGGAAGTACTGCCGCCACTCGGGCTGCCCGTGGTAGCAGTACGTCCCCGGGTCGGCGAGCACATCGACCCCGTCGTGCCGGACCTCCACGGACAGCGCGTCCGCGTGGGCATGCGCGGCGATGGAGAGGAACCCGTGCGGACCACCGTCGCAGCGGCACCAGATCTCCTCCGGGCCGCGCAGGATGGTGAGCCCCGCGTCGGCGAAGTGGGCCGGTCGGCCGGCCGGACGGGTCACGGCCGGTGCCGTTCCCTCCTTCGCGTACGGCCGGATGAGCGCGGCCAGCAGCGGGGTGCGCACATCGGTGCCGGTCACCGCCGGCCACCAGCCCAGCCGGCCGAACACGGCGTCCCCGGTGGCCAGCAGCGAGGCCCAGCGGTCGGTGCCCGCACCATCCACGACCAGACCGTGCCCGTCGTCCGCGTCCCCCTGGCGCGGCGGCCGCAACCGGCTGTCCACGATGGCCGCGAGCGCGTCGGTCATCCGCAGCAGCACCAGCCGGATCGACGCGGGGACCGGAACGTCTGCGGCATCCGCCTCGGCCACCGCGGCCAGGCCGAGCTCCAGCACCAGTCCGTGATACTCGGTGGCCAGCTCGCGGTTGAGGCCGGAGGCGAAGGTGTTGCCGCGCAGCTGCCGCTCCAGCGACCGCAGCGCGTCGGCCCGCCAGCGCGCCGAGGAGGGGAACCAGCCGAACGCGCAGGCAGCGGCGATCTGCCCGGCGGCCTCGGCGATGACGTGGTTGTTCGCCGAGGAGCCCCGGCTGGGGAAGGCGGCCAGCCAGCGCTGGTGGTGCCAGATCTGGTTCAGCGCCACCGGGTTGCCCTCGAACAGCCCGGCCGCGCCCGGCCAGCCGTCGAGCAGCCGGCGGATCCACACCCAGGACAGCAGCCGGATCCCCAGCTCGATGCCGCTGGTCCAGTGCACTCCGCGCAGCGGTGCGTTGGCCGTCCACCACGACCGCAGATGCTCGGCCACGCGCTCGGCGTACCGCTCGTCCCCGGTGATCGCGTAGGCGGCGGCGAGCACCGTGAGGTAGTGATGCCGGGACAGCTCCCAGATCTGCTTGATGTCCCCGACCGCGTCCTCGTTCCGGTACGGCACGTCGAAGGCGTAGCCCCACGGAGCCCGGCGCCCGGTCTTCGGGTCGTACCACCAGTCCGGGTCGGCCAGGTCGTCGCGGTCCACCCCGAAGTACTCGGCGTGCCCGGCCATCAGCCGGTCCGCCTCGGCGATGAGACGCTTCGCGGCGTCCGGCGGCACCGCGGCGATCGTCCCGGCGGGCAGCACCGCGGTGAACCGGGCGCCGGTCACGCTCGGGCAGTCCGGCCGCGCCGACCGCCACCGCCGCCTGCGCACCGCGTCGCCCACCCGTCCGCCGACCTCCCGCGGTCCCATCCGGGAAAGCCGCCGCAGGTACCAGCCCGGACTCCCTGAGCTCACAGTCATCGCGCCCTCGCCAACGTCACCGGCGCGCCGCCCGCCAGACCGGCCCGCACGGCGAGGGTGGCCGCCGTGGTGGCGACCAGCGACTCCAGCGGCACCGGCATCGGCCCGCCGGTCCGTACGGCCTTGACGAACGCGGCCAGTTCGGCGTTCTGGCCCTTGTCCCGGGCCTTGGGAAGCCGCGAACTGACCCACCGCTTGCGGCCGGCTGTGCTCTTTTCGAAGTACAGCGAGGCTCGGACGAAGTCGTCGAGGCGCAGCACCTTGCCGTCCGCGACGAGGTCCAGCGTCTCCTTGGGGAAGCCGGACGGGCCGGTGGTGACGTAGCTGATGGTGGCGGTGGACCCGTCCGGATAGCGCAGCACGACCTGGAGGTCCTCGTTGCCGGACGTGGCGACCGCGTACACCGAGACCGGATCGGCCTCCAGCAGCCAGCTCGCCGTGTCGATGAAGTGCCCGCCCTCGCCGGCGAACCGGGAGCCCTCGGTGCCCTGTTGGAGGTACCAGCTGCCGTGCTGGAGTTGGCCGGCGTTGACCAGGTAGCGCAGGCTCGCCGGACCGGTCCGGGTGCCGAACCGCGCCCTGGCCTCGTTCAGCAGCGGCGCGAACCGGCGGTTGAACCCCACCTGCAGCCGGTCGTTGCCGGACTCCTCCACCGCCGCGAGCACGTCGGCCAGCTCGTCCTCGGTGAGGGCCAGGGGCTTCTCCACGAAGACCGTCTTGCCGGCCAGCAGCGCCTTCCGGGTCAGTTCGGCGTGTGAGCTGTGCCGGGTGACGACGAACACCGCGTCGATGGACTTGTCGCCGAGCACGGCGTCGAGATCGGTGGTCGCCTCGGCGAAGCCGAACTTCCGCTGCGCGTTGGCCGCGGACAGCGCCGTCGTGGTGACGACGGTGGACAACTCGACGCCGTCGCGCTGCGCCAGGTGCGGCAGCAGCATCGACGTCGCGTAGTTTCCCGCGCCGACGAACGCCAGCCGCACCGGCGCCTTGGCGGACCGGGCCGGGGTGGGCACTGTGCCGCTGCGTCGCTGCACCGCGGGCACGGCCACCGTCGGAGCCTGCGCCTCCTCCGCTTCCCCTGCGTGTTCGGGGTACCGGAACAGCACGGCCACGGCCTTCAGATCGCCGTCCTTCAGGCGCTGGTAGGTCTCGACCGCGTCATCGAAGTCGGCGATGTGGGAGACCAGGGGTTCCACGTCGACGCGGCCGCGGGCGACGAGGTCGAGGAAGCACGCCAGGTTGCGGCGCTCGGTCCAGCGCACATAGCCGATCGGGTAGTCCCGCCCTTGGAGTTCGTACTCCGGGTCGTAGCGCCCGGGGCCGTATGAGCGGGAGAACCGGACGTCGAGTTCCTTCTCGTAGTAGGCGTTCCACGGCAGGTCCAGACGGCACTTGCCGATGTCGACGACCCGGCCGCGGTCCCGGCAGAGCCGGGCGGCCAGCTCGACGGGCTGGTTGCTGCCGCCGCCGGCGGCCAGATACACCTGGTCCACGCCGTGACCGCCGGTGAGTTCGGCGACGGCGGCTTCCACGGCCGCGGACCCGGGGTCGCCGCAGGCCGCGGCGCCCAGCCGCTCGGCCAGCTCGCAGCGCACCGGGTCCGGGTCGGCCCCGACGACGCGGACCCCCGCGGCGGCCAGCAGCTGCACCACCAGCTGCCCGATCAGCCCGAGGCCGATGACCAGTGCCACTTCGCCGAGCTGCGGCTCGCCCTGGCGGACGCCCTGGAGCGCGATCGACCCGACCGTGCCGAAGGCCGCGTGCCGCGGCGCGAGGCCGTCCGGCACCGGGGTGTAGAGGTTCTTCGGCACCCAGTTCAGCTCGGCGTGCAAGGCGTGCTCATTGCCGGCGCAGGCGACGAGGTCGCCGACCTTCACGTCGTCGATCCCGGCGCCGACCTGCTCGACCACCCCGCACAGCGAGTAGCCCAGCGGCGTGTAGGAGTCCAACTTGCCCATCACCTTGCGGTAGGTGGCGGGCACCCCGTTGGTGGCCACGCTCTGCATGACCTTGGCCACCTGGTCCGGCCGGGAGCGGGCCTTGCCCAGCATCGACATACCGGCCTCGGACACCTTCATCAGCTCGGTCCCGGTGGAGATCAGCGAGTAGGCGGTGCGGACCAGCACACCGCCCGGCTTGCACCCCGGCACCGGCACGTCGAGCACCGTCAGCTCGCCGCTCTTGTAGTTCTGCACAACCTGTTTCACCCGAAGTCCTCTTGTCTCTAAGCCGTCACGGGAGAGTTGTGGCCGGACCCGGAGGTCGCGCCGCGATACCAGTACTCAAGGGTCAGCACATGCCACAGATGCTTGGAGTAGTCCCGCTGCCCGGCCGCGTCCTCGGCGACGAGCCGGGTCAGCGCGTCGCGGCGCAGGAACCCGGAGCGGACGAGCACGCCGTCGTTGACCACCTCGCGCACCAGCGGCGCAAGATCCCGGCTCATCCAGGCCCGCAGCGGGGCGCTGAACAGGCCCTTGGGCCGGTACACGATCTCCCGGGGCAGGACCGAGGTGGCGGCTTCCTTGAGGACGGCCTTGCCCTGCCGTCCGACGATCTTGCGATCACCGGGCACCGCGAACGCCGCCCTGACCACCTCGACGTCCACATACGGGACCCGCACCTCGGTCGACGCGGCCATGCTGGAGCGGTCGGTGTACGCGAGGTTCAGGCCCGGCAGGAACATCCGGGCATCGCCCAGGCACATGCGGTTGACGAAGTCGTCGAGGTCGTTGTCCTGGTAGACGTCCGCATGCTCGGTCAGTACGTCCTCGACCGCCGGGGCCAGGTCCGGATCGACCAGGGCGAGCAGCTCGTCCTGGTCGTACATGGTGTAGCTGCGCCGGAACGCGGTCTCCTCCGGCAGATCGGCGAAGGAGAGGAAGCGCTTGGCGAAGCGCACCGACCGGAACCCGCGCCGCGAGGTGGCGACCGGAAGCCGGTCCACGGCCCTGGACACGCCGCGTCGCAGGGGCCGCGGGATGCGCTGGTAGCGCAGCGCGAGCAGGTTGGCGAGGTGCTTGCGGTACCCGGCGAACAGCTCGTCGGCGCCCATCCCCGAGAGCATCACCTTGACGCCGGCCTCCCGGGCGGCCGAGCAGATCAGGAACGTGTTGATCGCGGCGGGGTCGCCGATCGGCTCGTCCAGGTGGTACGTCATCTGCGGCAGCAGGTCGAGCACGTTCGGAGCGATCTCGATCTCGTGCAGATCGACACCGAACCGCTCGGCGACCTGTCGGGCATAGCGCAGGTCGTCGGGCATCGCCTCGAACTTCGCGTCCTCGGCGCGGAACCCGATCGTGTAAGCGGAGATCCCGGGTCGGTCGCGGGCCGCCAGCGCGGTCAGATAGCTGGAGTCGAGGCCGCCCGAGAGGAAGGTCGCCACGGGTACGTCGGAGAGCAGGTGCTGCCGGGTCGACTCCGCGACGATGGCGGCCAGGTCCGGTCGCTCACCGCTGCGGGCCCGCTCCCGGCCTTCGGCGGCGACGTCCTTCAGGTGCCAGTACCGGCCGCGCTCCACCTGGCCGTCCGGCCGGATCCGCAGCCAGCTCCCCGGCGGCAGCTTCTCCGCCTCGCGGAACGCGCAGCGTGAGTCCGGCACCCAGTAGTAGAGCAGCGAGGCCACCAGCGCCGCATGGTCCACCTCCAGCGACCCGCCGGTCGCGGCGGCCAGCGCCTTGAGCTCGGAGGCGAACACCAGACCCTCGCCGCGCCGCAGCAGGAACAGCGGCTTGATGCCCAACTGGTCGCGGGCGAGCACCAGTTCACCGGTTCGCTCGTCGAAGATGCCGAAGGCGAACATACCGCGCAGCCGGGGCAGGCAGTCCGTGCCCCAGCGCCGCCATGCCTCCAGCAGCACCTCGGTGTCGGAGG
Organism: Streptomyces sp. NPDC026575; assembly: GCF_055567415.1. Lineage (NCBI taxonomy): Bacteria > Bacillati > Actinomycetota > Actinomycetes > Kitasatosporales > Streptomycetaceae > Streptomyces > Streptomyces sp. NPDC026575. The sequence goes on along the minus strand of NZ_JBVHQM010000013.1, from coordinate 202,255 downwards.
TACCGCGGAAGCGCACCCCGGCGGCCGCCAGCTCGGCACGCAGCTCGGGCGCGTTGTACAGCTCGCCGTTGTACGTCAGGGCGAGGCCGCCCGAGACCATCGGCTGGGCGCCGGTCCCGGACAGGTCGATGATGGCCAGCCGGCGGTGCCCGAGGTGCACTTCGCCGTCACCGGCGGGGTGGCTGTACCGTCCCGCCCCGTCCGGGCCGCGGTGGGCGAGGGTATCGGTGAGCCGGTCGGTCACGGCCTTCCCGTCCGGCCATCGGTACGTGCCTGCGATACCACACATGTCCTACCGTGCCTCCTGGTCGTTGTCCGGGACCCGGGCCGCCCATACCGGCGGCCGCTCCGCCCGCCGCCGGCCCTCCCCCACTGCCTGAACGGCGTGGGAGGTACCCCCACCGTGCTGCCGGGCCGACCGCTCGCCATGGCCCCGCAGTGCGATGTGCAGCCCGTCCCACAGCGTGCCGTCGGTCCGGTCACGTGGATCGGGGTCGATCAGCACCACGCCGATCACCGCGATGCGCTGGTCCGCGAGCTGCCGCGCCACGGTGTGCAGCCATGCGGCGCTGCCGTGCCCGGCACGCACGACGAGTACGGTCCGAGTGCCGAGGTACTGGAGGTCGGTCCATGCCGTGCCGGGCGCCACCGAGCCGACGCCGAGCCGGAGTTCCTGAGGCGACGCGGCCGCGGCCCGCTCGCCGCTGACCACGGTGGGGTCTCCCGGCTTCGGGCGGCGATCGGCGAGCTGGGAGCCGGGCAGACCATCGATGACGAGCACTGGCTCCTCCGCCGCCAGTGCCCCGGCGAGATCCAGGGCGATCACGCTCGCGCTGCGCGCACAGCCCAGTTCCAGCAGCGACACCGGTTCCGCGGAGCCGCGCACGGTGCGGGTCAGGGACACGGTGAGCCGTTCGCGTGCCGTCCGGACCCGTCGGCGCCGCCACAGTCTGCCCGACCGGCGGGGCAGCTCCGCGATGACCGAGGCGCCGAGGTTCGCCGCGATGTCCCGGCGCAGCACGGGGCGGTCCGCCACCACCGTGCCGACCGCGGCCACCGCGAGTCCGAGGACGAGCCCGAGCACGAGCCCGATCGCGGCGTTGGTGGCAGCGGCCTTCGGCAGGGAGTGCCGCACCGCGCGCGGGGCGTCCACGATCTGGGTGCCGGCGATGAGCTGGGGCGTGCCGATGCGCGCCTCCTCGGCGCGCTGGTCGAAATCGGTGATCCGCGAGATGAGTTCGGCGCGGCGGGCGAAGAGCGACTCAAGGTTCGCCGACGCTTTGGGGTCGCTCCCCGGCGATCGGTCTCCTATCGCCTTGTTGACCTGCGAGAGTTCGCCGCGCATGCGGTCACGCTGGTCGAGCAGGGACGTGGCCTCGGCGTTCGCGGCTTCTCGTATCCGCCGCACATGGTCCGCGACGAACGCATCGGCCAGCGCCTTGGCGCGGGCCACCGCTTCCGTGTCGCTGTCACCTGTCGCATTGATCTGCAGCAGGTTGTTGGTCAAGCCGGTACCCCCGTATTCCTGCATGAAGTCCGCTGGCTTTTCCGGGGACTTGAGGGACTGCAGGGCCTTGCCGGCGATCCGTGTGGTCCCCAGCAGCTCGACGTCGGTACGGATCAGCGTTCCGGGGTCGTTCGGCTGGTCCTCCTGATGCGCGACCAGGACCTTGGTCACCGCGGTCGGCGGTGGCGGCAGCAGGACCGCCACCGCCGCGCCGACGAGCAGCCCCAGCAGCGCCATGGCGCACCAGAAGGAGCGCCGCCTGCGCACCGCCACCACCAGCGCCTGGAGATCCAGCAGGGGAGCGGCGGCCGACGACTCCGAAGTCGTGCTGGTCGTCACAGGGAACCGCCCCTCGCGTCGTCGCCCACCGCGAGCGCCGGCGCGGCGTGACGCGGAGGACGGCCGGCAGTCCGTGTCGGACGGGCCCGGACCGTACCGGCGAGGACGATGCCGACGACCTCATGCTGGGCGTCCGCACACGCCTCGGCGATACCGGTGAGCTCTTCTGCGGTCCAGTTGCCCGCGCTGAGCACGACCAGGGCACCGGACTCGGTGTCGCGGTCCGGCACCATCGGCCGGTCCACCGAAACCCCCACCACCCGCGGCAGCAGATCGCTCCCGGCCTCGGCGACGAGCTGCCCGGCGGCCCGGCGGGCGATCTCGTCGCCGTCCGGGACGACGACCAACAGCCGCCGGGGGACCGGTAGTTGTTCCCGGAGGCGGGCGCACACCCGCCGGTAGCGGAGCTGTCTGCCGGCCTCGTCGCCGGACGTCTGCGGGGTGGGTATGTCCCACCGGGTGTCGACGCCCAGCAGCCGGCGGATCCGGTCCCGCGCGTCACGGCCTTCCGGCCGGTTCTCGGGCCGTTCACCAGGTACGTCGACGGTACCCAGCAGCGCCGAGCCCAGCGCCGCGGCGATCTCCGGTTCGGTGCGCAGTCGGCGACTCGTCCGTGCGGCGGTGAGATGGCCGATGACCGTGAACAGGAAGAACAGCAGCGCCCCGGCGACGATGAGCTGCACCCTCGTCGGCGGTGCCTCGTCGGCCGGCCGGGTCGCCGGCCCTATGACGACCATGTTGGCCTTGTTGGTCGCCGGGTCGGCCTCGTCCAGCTTCTTCATGGCCTCCTGCAGCGCGGTGCGCAGCTTCTCAAGGGCGGTGCGAGCCTGGACGCCCTCCACGGTCCGCCCCGGATCGGCCGCACCGGCCAGCTCGGTGATGCGGCGGTTGGTCTGCACCACCTTCTGCCGCAAGTCCTCGGGCCGCGCCGCCGCTTCGGGGTCGGTGCTGTCGCCTGCGATCCGCGCGGCGAAGGCGACGAACTGCTGGGCCACCTGGTCGGAGAGCAGCCCGGCGCGCTCCGGGGTGTCGGCCGTACCCGAGATCTTGACGATGTTCCCGTCGGCGGCCTTGGCGCTCACCTGCTCCCGCAGCTCGCCGGCGCTGACACCGCTCCAGCCGAGCGAGGCGGCCGCGCGGTCGACCACCGCCGAACTGGCCGCGATCTCCGCCTGGGTCAGCAGCTCGCGCTCCTCCCACTGCCCCGCCAGCAGTACCGACGTCGATGTCGTGTAACTCGGCGGGAACAGCAGGGAGGCGCCGCAGCCGACGAGCGCGCCCACCACGGTGACGAGGGCGAGGAGTCGCCAGCGCCGACGGAGAATCCGCCCGATCGTGACCAGGCGTATCGTGTCCTCGCTCAACGGCGCGGCCTCTTCCCTGCCTGGTACGGGGCGCCGGCCGACACCGGAGCGTGGTCGCGGCGGGCCGCGGCGTAGGCGGCGAGCAGCGACGCCTGCGAGTTCCGCCAGGAGAGCGGCCCGCCGATCCGCTCCTGGCCGATCTTGCCCATCCGGGCCCGCTTCTCCGGATCGTCCAGCAGCAGCGCGATGAGCCCGGCGAACTCGGCCTCGTCGTTGGCGGGCGCGTAGACGGCGGCGTCACCGGCGGAGACCCGCGCCTCCTTCAGGTCGAACGAGACGATCGGCCGGCCCATCACCATGTACTCCAGGACCTTGTTCATGGTCGACACGTCGTTGAGCGGATTGCGCGGGTCGGGGGAGAGGCACACGTCCGCGGTGGACAGGTAGCGCACCAGGTCGGCGTCCGGAATGCGCCCGGTGAACTGCACCTGCTCCGCGAGCCCGAGCCGCCGGGACAGCTCCACCATCGCGTCGAAGGCGTCGCCGGCGCCGACGAACACCGCATGCCAGTCGGTCCGCCCGAGCTCGTCGCGCAGCTTGGCCAGGGCCCGCAAGGCATAGTCGACGCCGTCCTGCGGGCCCATGACGCCGAGGTAGCACAGCAGATGAGGCTTGCCACGCTTCAACTCCGGCTCCGGCGGCACCGGGTGGAACCGCTCGATGTCGGGCGCGCTGCGCACCACGAAGACGTCCTCCGGCCGCCGACCGCCACGGCGCACCGCGACGTCCCGGTAGCTCTCGTTGGTGGCGAGCACGATGTCCGCGGCCCGGTAGGTCCGTCGTTCCAGTGCGCACACGGCGCGGTAGAGCAGATCCTCGCCGCGGTCGAACCGGGAGAGGTACAGCTCGGGTACCAGGTCGTGCTGGTCGAAGACGAACCGCGCGCCGCGCCGCTTCAGCCACAGTGCCGGCAGGAACAGCAGGTCGGGCGGGTTGCAGGCGTGGACCACGTCGACCGGGCCGACCTTCCGGGCCAGCCGGACCGTATGCCACAACGCCGATCCGTACTCCCGCAGATAGCCGGCCGGCCCTCCGGTGGCCGCGCGCAACGGGTAGCGGTGGATCCGCACCCCGTCGATCACGGCCTCCGGCTCCGTGTCCCGCTTCTGCCCCCGGGGGCAGATGACGTGCACGTCCCAGCCCGCGGCGCGCAGGGTCGTGCACTCCTGCCACACTCGCCGGTCGAACGGCACCGACAGGTTCTCCACCAGGATCAGCGCGCGCCGGCCGTGCCCGTCGCCACTGGCTGTGTCACTGAACGATGTGTCACCAAGCAAGGCCCACGTACCCCGGTTCGGTCCGGCGCGTCTCGGCGTCGGGAAGGCGGATGAGGTCGACGATCACCGGGCTGCCGCCATGGGGCAGCGCCGACAGCACGGCCGGATCCCTGGTCCCGACCAGGCACACCTCGGCATGTTCGAGCACCTCGTCGACGGAGTCCGCGAGCAGCTGCGCGAGGTGCGGCAGCCGGGTCTCGATGTACTCGCGGTTCGCGCCGATCAGCCGGGAGAGGCTCACGTTGGCGTCGTGGATCCGCAGGTCGTAGCCCTTGCCGAAGAGCCTTTCGGCCAGCTCGACGAGCGGGCTCTCGCGGAGGTCGTCGGTACCGGGTTTGAAGGACAACCCGAACAGGCCCACCCGACGCTTGCCGGTGCGCTCGACCAGCTCCACCGCGCGCTGCAGATGGTCGGAGTTGGAGGGCAGCACGTGGGCGAGGATGGGCACCGAGACGTCGGCCCGCCGCGCCGCGTGGACCAGACTGCGCAGGTCCTTGGGCAGGCAGGAGCCACCGAAGGCGAAGCCGGGCCGCAGGTAGGCGGGGCTGATGTTCAGCTTGCGGTCGGCGAGGAACACGTCCATCACCTGGTGCGAGTCCACCCCCAGCGCCTGGCACACCGCGCCCAGCTCGTTCGCGAAGCCGATCTTGAGGCCGTGGAACGCGTTGTCCGCGTACTTGATCGCCTCGGCCGTCGGGACCGGCACCCGGAACACCTCGCCGGGCAGGCCGCCGTACAGCGCCAGCACCGCATCGCCGCTTGCCGGGTCGAGCTCGCCGATGACGGTCTTGGGCGGGTCGAAGAAGTCCCGCACGCTCGTGCCCTCGCGCAGGAACTCCGGGTTGACCGCGACTCCGATGTCCACCCCGGCCGTGCCACCGACGGCCTTCTCCAGGATCGGCACCAGCAGGTTCAGACAGGTGCCCGGGAGCATGGTGCTGCGGAACACGACGGTGTGCCGTCCGCTGCGCCCCTTGCGATCCGCCAGCGCGGCGCCGATCTGCTCGGTGACCCGCTCCAAGTACGTGGTGCACAGACTGCCGTTGGGCTCCGACGGAGTGCCCACACAGACCAGCGACACCTCGCTTCCCATGATCGCCTCGCGGACGTCGACGGTGGCGCGTAACGCTCCGGTCCGCACGACCTCGGCGGTGAGCTCGCCGATCCGCTCCTCGACCACCGGGGCCTTGCCGTCGTTGACCAGGTCGACCTTCACCTGGTTCACGTCCACCCCGATGACCTCGTGACCCATACTGGCCAGGCACGCGGCCGACACGCAGCCCACGTAGCCGAGCCCGAAAACGCTGATCTTCATTTCCCGTTCCTCCCCCCAGGCAGGCCCTCCCGGCCTGCGATCCGCACACCGGTGGGGCCGTTGCGTTGCAGCCCCCCGCGCATCAGTACGCCCCCTGCCCGTAGAGCACCGCACGCAGCGTCTTCCACAAGATCACTGTGTCCAGGGCGAGCGACCAGTCCTCCACGTACCGCAGGTCCAGCCGGACCGCCTCCTCCCACGACAGGTCGCTGCGTCCGCTGATCTGCCACAGGCCGGTGAGTCCGGGCTTGACCAGCAGCCGTCGCCGGATGTCCGGGCCGTACGCAGCGGACTCCTCCGGTAGCGGAGGCCGCGGACCGACGAGCGACATCGATCCGGTGAGCACATTGAAGAGCTGCGGGAGCTCGTCTATCGAGTACCGGCGCAGCACCGCTCCCACCCGGGTCACCCGCGGATCCCGGCGGAGCTTGAACAGCAGGCCGGCGCCCTCGTTGCGGTCGGCCAGCTCGGCACGTGCCCGGTCGGCCCCGGCGACCATGGTGCGGAACTTGAGAATGGTGAACTCGCGGCCGTCCTTGCCGACCCTGCGCTGGCAGTAGAACGCCCCACCCCGACTCTCCATCAGTACGAGCGCCCCGACGCACACCATCAGCGGCGCGAACAGCATCAGCAGGATCGCCGCGCCCATCCGGTCGACGACCCCCTTGACCGCCCGGCGGCCCCCGGTGAAGGTCGGCATGCTGACCCGCAGCAGCGGGATGCCGAGCACCGCGTCGATGTGCAGCCGCGGGCCGGCCACCTCCATCAGCACGGGGGCCACGACCATCTCGGCGTCGCTGCCTTCGAGGTTCCAGGCCAGCCGCTGCAGCCGGTCCGGTGACCAGTGCGGGTCCGGTGTGACCGCGACGACGCGGTAGCCGTCGCGGCGGACATGGCCCGCGACGTCCGCCAGTCGGCCGACGACCGGCACTCCGTCGAGTTGGTCACCGTCGGGCCCGAGACCGTCCGTCGTGCACACCGCCTCCACCCGCCAGCCGAGGTGCGGGAACTTGCGGGTCCGGGTGATCAGGTCGTGCACGGTGGCCGGGCTCCCGGCAGCGAGCACCGGTCGCAGGCACCGCCCTTCCTTGCGCTGTTTGTGCAGCCAGAGGCGCAGCAGATACCGCGCGGTCATGGTGACCAGCGCGATCGCGGGTATCGCGACGAAGATCCAGAGCTTGATGTTGCGCGAGGTGAGGGCGATCCCGGCGAGCGCCAGTACGACGGTCGCCGTGAACAGTGAGCGTCCGAGCCGGCGGAATTCCTCGGCGCCCTGGCCGAGCACGGCCGGAGCCCACGACCGGCTCACCGCAAGCGCCGCCAGCACCAGCAGCCAGGTGCCGAAGGCGAGAATTCCCCACTTCTCATGCCAGTTGGCCGCGTCCCGGGCCCCGAAGAAGTTGCCGATCGCCGCCACCACGCAGGCGGTGGCCGCGGTATCGCTGGTGATCACGGTACGGCGGTAGCGCTGCTCCCAGTCGCTCGCGGCCTGGCTGATCGCCCCGTTCAGCGGACGCCCGCGTGCCGACAGAAACGGGCTGACCCATTCCCCCTGCTGCACAGACCCCCCCAGGTCGCCTGTGGGCTCGACGTGTTCGCTCCACACGGTTCCTCCCCCCGGGAGGCCCGCGCCCCCCGCACTGTTCCGCCCCTCGGGAGGCCCCCGCCCCCCGCGCCGCGCTGTTCCTCCCCCGGGAGGCCCCGCCCCCGCGATGACACCCCGGCTACTGCAGCGCTCCTTGAACGCCCCACCCAGGCGGCAGCGGACGCGCACGTCCTGCCGGACTTTCGAGGTGCGCCAGAACCCGTCGCAACCTCGGGCTCCCCACCCAAGGCCCCTCTCGGGCTCGAAGAATTGATCACCCCCATGCCTGGCGCCGGGACACGACTGCCGGCGGTCCGCAGAGCCGGACCATAGATCATCATTTGTCGCCTCGTGTCCACATGTGAAGCACGGTCAATCTAGACCATCAGGGCCCTGCCGAAGAGGGGATGTGTGGAACTTGTGCTCAACATTTGAAGCCGGATCCATCGAACGGTCACTACCTGCGGGTGTGTTGCTGCCCAGGACCTACCTTGTGACCTGTGAAAATAGGAATTTTCCGGGCTACCCGCACCGGCAACCCCGAGCCGTCCCAGCACTGCCGACTGGGCGTATTTGGTAGTGAATTCGTTAGCTTCTGGCTCGGATGAGGCTCCGGCCAGGGGTGCCGGCGCCGGTCCGGCACCGCAGCAGGCCCTGCAGGGCATCAAGGACTCGGCAGAGTGTCAGGCCGGTGCGCGGCCTCTTGCGTCAGGGCTGCGGACGGTGAGAACGACCTGGGCGGCAGTGGTCAGAGGCCCGCCGCGCGGCCCCTCGTGCCGGGAGATATCGGCGAACTCCGTGTCGACGGCGCGGAGTTCGGGCAGCGCCCGGCGCGACCAGCCGCACCGGGCGACCGGATGGGGCCACCTTCGGTTTGTCCAACTCGTGAAGACGATGGTGCAGATTCGACTACGGGGACCTCGTCAGACCGGGCCCGCGCCCGCCGCCTGCGCACGCAACCGCTCCACCACCGGCCGGTAGTGGGCGAGGCCGTACTTCACCCAGCCTTCGGCATGCTCCAGCGCGGTACGCCCGTTGTAGGGAACGTCGCGGACGCCGTGCCGCAGGAGCTCCTCCACCAGCGCGAGCAGCACCTCGCCGGACACCTCGCGCTCCTGGTAGCCGCTGTGGCCCAGCAGCGCATGCAGGGCCGGTTCGACCTCCCGCCCCACCGGTGCGCCCGGCTCCTCGTCCGCACCCCGCGGACCGGTCCCCGCATCGGTCCCCGGATCGAGCAGGAACCGCACACGGTTCAGCTGCTCCGCCAGCTTCCGCGGGGAGCCGTGCGGCAGGCGGTCCAGCAGTCGGCTGAGCGACATCCCTTCCAGACACCCGCTCTCCGCGCCTGCGGAGACCAGGAACCGCACCGTTTCCTCCGGGTAGGGCAGCGTCGCAAGGGCCATGTCCAGCAGGGTGGCATCCAGCCGGTCCCGGTCCCGGACGGGGGCGCCCGCATCGACGAGCGCCCGGAGTATCCGCTCATGGCCGGCGTCCTCGATCACGGCGGCGCACGGCATCACCCGCCGCCTGCCGTCCAGCGCCGCGAAGTGCGGGGCATTGCCGTACGCCGCCTGGAGCCCCGGGTCCGCCCCGGCGTCGAGGAGCACCCGCACCGCCCCCAACTGCCGGTGGGCGACGGCGAGATGCAGCGCACCCATACCGCGCTCGTCCAGCGCATCGACGCCCGCCCCTGCCTCCAGGGCCTCCGCCACGGCTGCGGTGTCGCCACGGCGGCTCGCCTCCAATAGCGCGCGCTCGGCGGCCGTAGGGGCACCCACCGGCTGGAGTTCGAGAATGCCGTAGGCCATCTCCTGGTGCGGCGGCGCCGCAGTGCTGAGGAATACGAAACGGGCGCCGGGGAAGAGCAAGGGCGCCGCGCCGACATAGAGGCCCTGGGAGAGCCGGCCGGTCTCGGTGTCCATCGGCCCGGCGTAACCCAGCAGGACGGATGCCACGAGCCGCCGCTCCGCCGAGCGGATGGGGGCCAGCCGCCGCCGGTCCTCCGCCGTCTCTTCCCCACCGTCCAGCAGGACTTCGAGTGCTTCGGCCGCATCGTCGCACTCGAACGACTCCACGATGCCGGGGGCCAGGAGATCGAACGCATCGTAGAGCGACGCGGCTTCGCCGAGCACGGCGATGTCCCGGAGCGCCTCCTCGACGTCCTCGTCAAGGCCCTCGTCGTCGCAGTCTTCGTCGAACGCCTCGTCGAACTCCTCGTCCCGGACGCCCTGCTCATACGCCACGACCACATACCGCCCTTGGCAGAGCTCCGGGCGACGCCGGTCCTCCTCGGCCTCGGCCAGACAGCGCAGGGCGGCGTCAAGATCCAGTACGGCTTCCGCAGCAGCATCCATGACCGCGAGTCTGACAGCACCCACTGACATCCGGTCCCGAGGCGGCATGGCCGCAATGCGGCGCGGCCTCAACGCGGCGGCCGGGGTCAGGGGCGGTCCAGGCCCCAGGTCTGCAGGGCGAAGGGCCGCCCCTTCTCCTCACCCGTGATCAGCGGCACATCGAGCAGCCTGAAGCCCGCCTTGGTGGCCACGCCGATACTCGCGGCGTTCTCGGCCTCCAGCTCCAGGATCACCTGTCCGGCCCCCAGTTGCTGGAAGGCGTACGCGGCCATCACCCGCACCGCCCGCGCCGCCAGCCCCTGGCCGCGGTGCGCCGGGCCGACCGCATAGCCGATCTCCGTGCCCTCGGGGGCACGCCGCAGCATCACCTCGCCGAGCGGTGCGCCGCCGTCGACGGTGATGGCGAGCAGGATGGTCGTGCCCTCCGCCCGCAGCTGCCGGGCCCGGTCCAGCCGTGCAAGGGAGGCCGCTTCGTCGAAGGGGGAGACGATCGGTGTCCAGTACGCGATGTCGGGGTGGTCGAACAGCTCCGGCATCGCGGCCAGGTCCGCCTCCGTCCAGTCGCGGAGGACGAGCCCCTCACCCGAGAGCTCGATCCGCTCGGGAAAGGACGATGTGGTGCTGCTCATGGTGGGTGACCTCCCTGGCCTGTTCAGGACGAGGCAGGATAACCGGGAGCAGGCAAAGGCTCACCAGAATTTTCCGGGGATCCTCACACGTCCGCCGGCCTTCGGGGCGACACCCCGCCACTGTCCGTGTGCCGGTGAGTGCGCTGAGGGAAGGCGAGCAGGAGTGGCCAGGTCAGACGGCCTGGCTTTCGGCACGCCGCAGGTCCGCGCGGACGCCCCCGCTCGATGCGGTCTTTGTAGGTCGTGGTGTCACACGTCGATGCCCCAACAGCCGATGCACGTCCCATGGATGGACGGAGTATCGTCGGTTCTGTCCGGATGCGCGACCCGCATCCTGCGGGACGCGTATAGACCCGCACCAGAATTGGATTGGGTCGACATCATGACACGTAGATCAGATACGGATTCCCCGCGATGGACTCGCAGGCGGCGCCTCACGATCGCCTTGGTGGCGGCCGCCACAGCTGCAGGTGTCTCCTCGGTAGGCGCATGGTCTGCCGGCGGGCACGACGGGTTCGGTCGGCACTCCGCTGAGCAAGCGGACTTCACAGGGGCGGCCACGGTCGCGATGGCCCCCATGACTCCGGGCGCACCGGCGGCGGCCACGCATGTGATGATCGCCGACTTCGCCTTCTCACCGTCCACCTTGACGGTCAGCAAGGGCACCACGGTGGTCTGGACCAACAACGACTCGGCTCCGCACACGGTGACCAGCAGCGGCTCGGGCTCGCTGAATTCGCCGGTGCTCAGGAGCGGTGGTTCCTATACCTTCACGTTCAACTCCGCCGGTACGTTCAGCTACTACTGCACGATCCACCCGTCCATGCACGGCACAGTCGTAGTGAAGTGAGGTGAGACGTGGCAGTCGGCCCCTGCGGCCAGGTCCCGTTGGCTGCTGGAGCCGATGCCGCGGTGCGATGGATATGCGGTTGCCAGGCGGTCCCGTGCGGGCCATGGCGGAGGCGCGTCATGACGGCGGCCGGCTCGGGGTGGCAACCTGAAGACAAGCGATCATGAGCAACGGCGTCCGCTGCTATGGTGCGCCGATGTCATCGATCAGGCAGTTCCAGGTCACCTTTGACTGCGCCGAACCCGAGCGCGTCGCTCGTTTCTGGTGCGAGGTGTTGGGGTACGCCGTCTCGCCGCCACCTGCGGGGTTTGCCACTTGGGACGATTTCAACCTCTCCCGGTTTCCTGAGGATCAGGGTTCGTGGTTCGCCTGCAGTGATCCCTCAGGCGTGGGCCCGCGACTGTTCTTCCAGCGCGTTCCCGAAGGCAAGGTCGTCAAGAATCGGGTGCATCTCGATGTGCGCGTCGGTACCGGGCTCGTGGGTGAGGAGCGCCTCGCCACGCTCGAAGCCGAATGCGCGCGACTGATCGCGCTCGGCGCGGTACGCGTGCGACTCCTGTATGACGGCCACGATTCGTGCATCGTGATGCAGGACATCGAGGGCAACGAGTTCTGCCTCGACTGAGCGTCCTGCGACCTGCCGGTCTCCGGCCCCGCGGCACACCGCGCCTCGCGCGCCGGCACGCCCGCACCACTCCTCCTGGGCTCCGCCGGCGTCCGCCCGAACCGTTCATCAGACGCTTATCGGCACCCTGTTTGATCTTGTGGAGGCCGCGAGACACAGGAGGAATGCGTGCTGAACGAGATGGTTTTCCGGAGTGCGGATGTGCCGGTGGAGGACGGGTTGTCCTACTGGGCGGAGTGCCTTGGGCGGGCCTGTGCTCCGGCACGTTTGAGCAGCGACAGCGCACACGACTTCCGGGCGACCAGACGTGTGCTGGCTCTCGGCGCCATGTCCATGTGGACGGGCACGGTCGAGCAGTTGACCCTCCGCCGTACGCCGAAGCTGATCCGGCGCTCCGACCCGGAGCAGTACCACGTCCTACTCGTCGCGGGCGGCACCGGGGTGGGCTCCTGGGGCGACCGCGAGGCCGTCTACAAGCCGTCAGAGCTGCTCATCCACGACTCCTCGGCGCCGTGGGGGATCCGCACCACAGGGGTCCCGGTCACGACCGTGGGGCTTGAAGTCCCCAAGTCGCTGCTGCCGCTGCCGAGCGGAACGGCAGACCGCACGATCGCACGGCCGATATCGGCCCGGGAAGGCATCGGCGCGCTGCTGGCGCAGTTCCTCACCCAACTGAGCGCCGACACCACCGCATATCAGCCCTCCGACGGGCCCCGGCTGGGAACGGTGCTGGTCGACCTGGCCGCCGCGCTCTTCGCCCATGTCCTCGAAACCGACGACGCACTGTCGCCGGACACCCGCCGCCGCACCCTCATCCTGCGCATCAAGCACTTCATCCAGGCACACCTGCACGATCCCCACCTCGCCCCGGCCGATATCGCGGCCGCGCACCACATCTCCCTCAGCTACCTGCACCGCCTCTTCCGGCAGGAAGAGACCAGCGTCGCCGCCTGGATCCGTCGCCAACGCCTGGAAGCCGCCCGCCGCAACCTCACCGACCCGGCACTGCACACCACCCCCATCCACGCCATCGCCGCCCGCTGGGGCTTCGTCCACGCAGCCGACTTCAGCCGCGCCTTCCGCACCGCCTACGGACTTCCCCCCAGGGACTACCGACGCCAGGCACTCGAATCCTGAAGTGGACGCCTCATCAAGAGGCGTTCGCCCACTGCCAACGGCCCTCCGGCCGCACCCCGGGATCCTTCAACGCATGCATTGCAAACAATGTGTTCACAATGATTCGTTGACAACGGCTAGTGTGCTGGCTCATCCTGGCTGCATGGCAACGACTCCCGATCGATCCGCCGATCCCTTCACGCCCCCGCATCCGGACCAGGCGCGGGCGCACCGCGTGTACGCGTCCCTGTTCCGCATCTCCGAGCGGCATGCGGCCACCGACGAGCAGCGCCGACGGCAGGTCCATCCCTCCGCCATCGGACCGCACGAAGCCATCAGGCTCGTGTCGTTCCTGCTCAGCGGAGCCGCACGGCTCGATGACGGCGAGCCGGAGGTGGACCAGGCCGATATCACCGCGGCGTTGAGCCTCGTGCCGCTGGCCCGTGGGGAGATGGACGAACTGGAGGCCGGCCTCCTCCAGATGGCGCGGGGTCGCGGCATGACCTGGCCGGAGATCGCTTTCAGCCTCGGACTCGGCACTCCTCAAGCCGCCAGACAGCGCTATGAACGACTGATCGCCCGTACCGCCACCGACGCGGAGCACGGCCCGGAATAGGGAAGCGCTACCTCGTTCCCTCGCCGCCTAGGACGGTTCCGTCCTCCATTGTGGCGCGCAATAACGCCGGGTTGCGCATTGGGCACCTCTGGGCAGCCGGTTATTTGTACGGCAATCAGCGACATCAACTGGTTGCGCGCTGCGCGGCCTTGAGGGCTGACGGGGTGCTCACCATGCGTGCCAGGCCCGGTTGGGGCCGCACGGGGACGGGCAGCACGCCCGGCCACCTGGCGACGGAGCGATGCCAGAACATCCGCCCGCTCACCCGCTCCTGAGACCCGAAGACGGCCTCCGTCGGACTGGTCCGCCACTCCTGGCCACGTTCGATCACCAGCGTGTCCATTCCGGCTTCCCCCAAGCGCAACGCGGCCACCGCCCCACCGAATCCCGATCCCACGGCGATGGCCCGGAATCGCTTACGGGCCGTGGCGTCGGCCCATGCCCGACTGCTGCCGGAACCCCACGTCATGGCGAACGTTGGTTCGGGACGACCACCTCGCGGGGAAGCGTCCTTCCGGGGAGGCTTCGGAGCAGGGTCGTCGAGACACCGCAGGAATCCTCAGCGCCGTCGGCCTGCGGCACCTGAACGAGGGGCGGGAACGCCCGCAAAGATCAGGCTAGTGCAACGCAGTCGCCAGTGCATAGGATCGGCGGCATGGCGCTGCGACCTGTTCAGGTGAACATCAAGGCTCTGGACGACTCGGCGGTCGGCCGGTTCTGGGCGGAGGCACTCGGCTGGGGTGTTTCCAGCGAGGGGCCGGGTGTGACCAACGTCGAACCCGGCGACGGCTTCGTCTGGCCGGACCCGGTCGCCGTCTGCGTCGACGTCGTTGCCGTCCAGGAACCCAAGACGACGACGAAGAACCGTGTGCACCTCGACCTGGCCACCACCTCTGCGGCCCATCAGGCGGAGCTGGTCGCGCGCCTGAAGACTCTCGGTGCGACGCCCGTCGACGTGGGCCAGGGCGACGTACCGTGGACGGTCCTCGCCGACCTTGAGGGCAACGAGTTCTGTGTGCTGGAGCCTCGGGAGATCTACCGGGACACCGGGCCGATCGCCGCGGTGGTGGTCGACTGCGTGGATCCGCGCGCCATGGCCCGGTTCTGGGGCGAGGCGATGGACTGGACCCTGCACGAGGTGACCGACGATCAGGCGGTGTTGCGCTCCGCCAAGGGCGTCGGCCCGTATCTGGAGTTCCTCCGCACGCCCGGCGCGAAGACCGTGCCGGACCGCGTCCATCTCGACCTGCTGCCGTACCCGGGCGACGACAAAGCGGCGGAGGTGGCCCGGCTGCGGGCCCTCGGCGCCACCGACCTCGACCTCGGCCAGGGCGATGTCCCGTGGACGTGCCTGGCCGACCCGGAGGGCCACGAGTTCTGCGTCCTCGGCCCGTCCTGACACGGAGCCCTGACGACACGGGCTGTTCTCGGCCACCCGGCGCCTCCAGGCACCCAGGAGCGGGTCGGGGGAGGCGACTGATGCGGAACTGCCCGCCTCCCGGTCAGCGGTTCGGATCGGACGCTTGTGCTTCCGCCTGGCTAGAGCGCGAGACGACGCGTGCGGGGTACTTGGAGGGCACGTGATCTGGCGGCCGTATCGTCGCCGTCACTGCGCGCCGTTGCGCCCGTACGGGTGAATCTGGTGATGTGGGTGGTCGTTCGCGGTTGCCCCAGTCGCTCAAAGATCCGTCGGTGCGGAAGGCAGGGACAGGAAGCTTCTGGGTGACCCGATCAGCGCGGCCCGGAACTTTCGCCACTGAATGCGGCACTACCTCGCATCGATGCACGAGCGCCCCACCGTCCCGCTGTTCGGATACCGCGTACGCGGTGTCGTCCCGCTCGGAGGAGACCACCGTGGTACCTCACTTCCCGCACCACCGGCTCCAAGCCGTCGACGCTCGCCGGCGCGCCGGGACCGATCCCGCCGGGCCGCCGGCGGACATCGCCCCACCAGCGCGGATCGCCCACCATGCCGTTCCCGCCCACGACCCCGACCTGCTGGCGGGCTGGAACCGGTGGTCATGGCAGATGAACCGGGAGATCCGCCGACGGATCGCGTCCGGCGCCGATTCCGCCCAGCCAGGAGACCCCCTACCCTGGCTCATCGCGTTCACGGCCGCCTCGGCGCGGGCCTGCATCGGCTCGATGGACACGAACGACCCCCTGCGTCGCGGCATCGCCGAGCTGTGGCCGCGCACCGTCGCGTCCCGGTCGACCGCCTGGGCGGACAAGTTCGCCCAGGCCCTGGCGAACCAGGCCCGGGCCTTGATCCTGCAATGCCGCGACGCCGCGGCGGGGGAGTTCCCCGACCCGATCGAGTACCTGCGGCGACAGCGAGCGGCCGGCGGCGGCGAAGTGGTCGCCCACCTGGTCGAGCACGCCCTAGGGATAGAGGTTTCGGCGGACCCGGCCTGTGACGGACCGGCCAAGTCGCTGACCGAGGCGTTCGCCGACGTGCTGGGACTGCGTCAGGCATTGAGCCGCGGCGTCCCGCCCCCGCTCCGTCCCTCCCCCCGCCACGCCGAACTCCTCACTCGCCTGCTCGACTCCCGCCTGCAGCACTTCGACCGCATCGCCGAGACGCCACCGCGCGCCCCACACGGCACCGAGGGACCACGGCGAGGCGGTGCGGGCTTCCGCCGCTACGCCGAGGGATTGCGGGGGTTTCTGGACGCCGACACCCGCTGGCGCGGACGGGACGCACCGCTCGCACCTGCCCCGCGCGCCCAGCGCCCGACCACCCGCCCCCTGGGGCCCGCGGCCTTCGGCACGTTCAAGGTGCCCGAGTTCCTCATGCCGTACCCCGAGCGGGTCAACCCCCACCTGCAGGCGACGGCCGAGCACACAAGGGCATGGGCGCGACGGATGGGACTGTTCACCGAGGGGCTCGCCCCGGGGACATCGCCGGCCTGGAGCGAGTCCCGTTATGACGCGATCGACTTCCCCCTGTTCACCGCCATGACCCATCCCCAGGCATCGAGGGACGGACTCGACCTCATCACGGACTGGTACGTGTGGGGATTCCACTTCGACGACCTCATAGCCAAGACCTTCAAGCACGGTCACGACCCCGACGGCGCGCACCGCCTGATCGACCGCGTCACCTCCCTGTTCGCCGCCCCGACCAGGGATTTCCGCCCCCGCAACTGCGTGGAACGAGGACTGGCGGACCTCTTCCCCCGCAGCGCCCGAGCCCTCGCCCAGCCCCTGCGCGACCGGTTCTACCAAGCCACGCTCGACATGGTGAACAGCTGGCCGTGGGAGCTGGCGAACATCAAACACCAACGGGTCCCCGACCCGATCGAGTACCTCGACGCACGGCGGAGGACGGGAGGCGGGGCATTCTTCGTCACCCTGGCCCGCTACGCCGGAGGCGACGCCGTGCCCGCCTCGCTCCTGGACACGGAGCATCTGCGAGGCATCGCCGAAGCGGTCATCGACAGCGCACTGCTGCGCAACGACATCTTCTCCTACCACCAGGAGATCGCCTACGAAGGCGAACTCACCAACAGCGTGGTCATCGCCCAGCACACATTCGGGTACGGCCTTCAGGCCGCCGTGGACCACATCAACGAACTCGTCTCGCAACGACTGCGCACCTTCGCCTCCCTCACCGAGCGGCTCCCGGACGCCCTCGACGCCCTCGATGCCACCGACGCCACCCGTGAGGGCGTCGGCGCCTACGTCGACGCCCTCACGGCATTCATGGCGGGCGACCTGGGGTGGTCGCTGCGCACCGCCCGCCACGCCGACGCCGGAATCCCGGTGGCACGACGTGCGCACCATCAGCACCGACGAACAGGAGCGTCATGACCGAGGCCCACGCTCTCGACCGGGAACGCGCCCGTAGGGGTGCGGCCGACGTGTGCGACGACGCCGATGTGCGTGCCTACTACACCGGGAAGACCGCCGACATCGTGCGCAAGTACGGCCCCGGGCCCCGGATCCACTTCCATCTGGGACTCTTCGACCAGCACCCGCGGAACTACGCCAGCCCGACGCAGGTACGCCGTCGGCTCGTCGACAGCCAGGAGGAGATGCTCCGCCATATCGCGCGCCGGGGGGGGCATCGGACAGGCCCCGCCCACGCGCCTGCTGGACGTGGGATGCGGCCTGGGGGGAGGGGCGCTCTACTGGGCCCAGGAACACGGCATCCGGGTCACCGCGGTGACCAACATCGCCGAGCACGTACCCGTCATCCGTGACCTCGCCCAACGTGTCGGCGTATCGGACATGGTCGCCCCGCTCCACACCGACATCCACATCCTCGACACCCCGCCGTTCCACGATGCGGCGGTGGCCCTGGAAAGCAGCGGCTACATGGACCGCGACAGGCTCTTCCGGGCCGTCGCCGCCTCCCTGCGGCCCCAGGGCTGGTTCGGGATCGAGGAACACTTCCTGCTCGACGCCTCGTTGGGTCCCTTCATCGACGACTACTACAAGACGCACCTGGGCACGGTCCCTGAATACACCCGCGCCGCGGAGGCGGCCGGCTTCGTCCTGGAACACGACGAGGACCTCACCGACCATGTGACGGAGTTCTGGGTGCAGAGCATGGCCTGGTCGACGATGGAACTCGACGCCCCCGGACCCCACACGCCACGCGAACGCCTGACCACTTCGGCCCTCACCCACGGCAAGTTCTTCCGCGCATGGCGGGACCACGCAGTGGAGACCCGACTGCTGTTGTTCCGCCTCCACACCGGCGGAACGCGCGGCTAGCCTCGGTGTCACCTCGCCGTCAGCGCGGCGACCAGTTCGTGGAGTCCGTTGAACTGCCCGTCGAAGGTGTCGGTGCTCGTCGGCGGATCCCCGACCGGCCGCTGGACGTAGGCGGTCCGCATGCCCTGCGCCTGGGCTCCCCGGAGGTCCCAGGCGTGCGCGGCCACCATGAGTACGTGTTCTGGTGGGCATCCGGCGGTGTCGATGGCGAGCTGGTAGACCTCGGGCGCCGGCTTGTAGGCCAGGACGGTTTCGGCGGACAGCGCCTGGTGCCAGCGCAGCCCGGCATGTGCGTTGAGTCGCAGCAGAGCGGTGCGGCCGCGTTGGAGAGCCCCAGCACCGGGAACCGCTCGGCGAGCCGCGCGAGACCGTCGAGAGGTGATGACCTTGGCATCGGGGATCGTCACCGGTCAAGATGGTGACGTGCGTGTCACGTTCGTCAGGGCAGCGCCTCGGCCAGGGAGGTCTGCGCCGTGCAGGCGTCCGAGGTCGAGATCGCGCTGCCGAAGGACGTGGGCCGTACCGTGCGGGTGACCAGGTCCGACGGCTCGTCCGGCGTCTTCAATGTCTGCCGGCCGGAAGTGCGGTTCTCCGGCTTCGAGATCCGATCGGTTGGCACGGTTGCCCGGACCTGGGGCGGACGCCATGACGCCTTGACCTCAAGTGTGGTTGAGGGAGGAGGCTTTCCGTCATGGACACCGAAGAGATGCAGCGACAGTTGCAGACCCTTACCGACCGCGCTGAGATCACCGACCTGATGGACCGCTATCTGCGGTCCCTTGACGACGGGGTTTTCGACGAGGAGTGGGCCCGCGCGTTCCACACCGAGGACGTCACCGCGGAGATGCCCATCGGCACCGTCCGTGGCCGCGGTGCCCTTCTGGCTCATGTCCGGCGGGGAATGGCGCTGTTCGACCGAACCGTGCATCTGGGCACCAACGCCGTCATCGAGATCGAGGGCGCCCGGGCCACTGCCCGTGGCGCCCAGTTGAGCACCCACGTCCTGGCAGACGGCTCGGGCAGCGTCTTCGTCTCCGCCGGCCATGCCGACACCGAACTGGTCAGGACGGCTGACGGCTGGCGGATCTCCGCCTCGGCGCTGCGGGTGGTGTGGACCCAGGGCGCTCCTCCGCGACTTCCGGACGACTTCGTCCCGGCCCCCGCGGCCTAAGCGGACACGCCCCAGCGCCTGCCCGATGTGCCAGAGCCTGGAACCGGGCCGTCATGCGCCCCGGTAGGCGCTCGCGGCGACGGCGGGCAGGAGGGCGAGGGAGAGGGCGCCGGCGGTGAGGGCGAGGGCGGGGTAGCTGGTGGCGGCGACCATGATGCCGGAGGCCATGCCGCCGGTTGCTCCGGCGATGGCGATGGACACGTCCACCGTGCCCTGGGTCTTGGCGCGGGTGGCGAGGGGCACGGTGTCGGTGATGATCGCGGTGCCTGAGACGAGCCCGAAGTTCCAGCCGAGGCCGAGCAGGGCCAGGGCGAGGGCGAGCAGGGCGACGGAGTCGCCGGGGGCCAGCGCGGCGAGAATGCCGGAGGCCAGGAGGACGACCCCGGAGGCGGCGGCGATCTTCATGCGGCCGTAGCGGTCGACGAGCCAGCCCGTCAGGGGTGAGGGCAGGTACATCGCGCCGATGTGGACGGCGATGACCAGGCCGGAAGCCGCGGTGCCGTGCCCGTGCTCGTGCATGTGGACCGGCGTCATCGTCATGATCGCGACCATGACGAGCTGGGTGAGGATCATGACGAGCGCGCCCACGACTACGCCTCCGCGCCCCTCACCGGCGTCGGGGGCGTCGGCCGAGGGCCCGCCGCTCGTGGCGTCCCGCTCCGCCGCCCGGGCCAGGGCGCGGGCCGTGAGCAGCGGGTCGGGCCGCAGCCACAGGGCGAGGACGAGGGCGGCGAGCGCGTAGGCGAGGCCGGACAGGAGGAAGGGGCCGGCGAGGCCGGGGATGCCGAGGTTCTCGGCGAGGGTGCCGGTGGGGGCGGCGAGGTTGGGCCCGGCGACCCCGCCGAGGGTGGTGGCGACGAGGACGGTGGAGACGGCGCGGGCGCGGTGGTGGGCGTCGGCGAGGTCGGCGCCGGCGTAGCGGGCCTGGAGGTTGGTGGCGGTGCCCGCCCCGTAGACGAAGAGGGAGACGAACAGCAGGGCGGGGTTGTCGAGCACGGCGGCAAGGATCACGCCGGCCGAGCCGACCGCCCCGGTGAGATACCCGGCGGCCAGGCCGGGGCGACGGCCCCGTGCCTGGGAGACGCGGCCGACGGCGACGGCGGCGAGCGCGGACCCGGCGGTGAACAGGGCGCTGGGCAGCCCGGCGAGACTGGTGGTGCCGAGCATGTCCTGGGCGAGGAGCGCGCCGACGGTGACACCGGCGGCGAGCCCCGCGCCACTGAGGACCTGGGAGGCGACCAGGACGCGCAGCACGCGGCGCTGGGCCGGGCCGGGGTCGGATATGCCGGATGGGGAGCTCGTGGTGCGGGTGGCCGCGGTGTCGGTCATGTCACTTCCCGGATGGTCTGGTGGAGCGAAGAGGGATGCCCGTCGTGACGGGAGCGTGCTCGTATCTGCGGCGCTGGGCCCGGAGTGCGCGGTGCGCGGCGGTGTCGGCCGCGTGATCTGCCGGAGCCGACGACGAAGTCCAAGGGCGGTCCAGGCGCGGATCGCTATCGGCTCGTGGCCGAGGTGCTGATGCCGCGGCCGTGGGGAGTACCGGGCGCGACCAGTACGGCCTGTGCGGCTCGCTCTCCTGCGGCGAGGGCGCCTTCGATGTGGCCGGCGTGGTCGGGCGCCGTCTCGGTCGCCGCCCAGTGCAGTCGGCCGTCCAGCGTGGGCCGTTGATAGCGGGGGTGGCCGAAGAGCGAGTAGTCGGCGAGGTGTTGGACGGTGGACGGTGCGGTCCACTCTTCGCTGCTCCAGTTCTGCACGTGCAGGGCCTCGGGGGTGGCCGCGGCCGGGCCGAAGAGCTGGGCGAGCTGCGCGGTGACGGCCCTGTCGAAGCCGGGGCGGACGGTGCGGGCGTGCGCGAAGCCGAAGAGGGTGGCGAGCCGGCCGTCGGGCCCCGACATGTCGTGTACCTCCTGCAGCGGACCGGTCCTGCTGAATGCCGCGCCGGCCAGCCCCTTTTCCCGCCAGAAGGCGTCGGGGTATTGGGCGACGACCTTGACGACGGCTCCCATCCATACCGGGGTGGACCGGGCGAGGCGCACCAGGTCGGCGGGCAGGGTGTCACCGAAGTCGATGCGCTCCAGCGCCAGGGCCGGTGGGACGGCCAGGACGACGTGCTCGGCGTGCAGGGCTCCGGCCGGGGTGAGTACGGCCAGGCCGCCTTGGCCGTCCGGGTGGATGGCGGTGACGGGCGTGTCCAGCCGCAGGGTGCCGTCGGGCAGCTCGGCGGCGAGGGCGCCGGCGATGCTCTGGGATCCGGTGGCGAACCGGCGGGAGGGGACGTCGATCAGGTTGCCGGTGAAGCGGCGTGTGCCGGTGGCCTCCTGCAAGAGGGTGTCGCCCGTGAGGTGCTGGTCGAAGGTCTCGATGCCGCTGCGTGCGGTCAGGGCGCGTACGCGCTCCTCGCCGTCCCAGAACCAGGTGGCTCCCAGGTCGAGGGCCTGCTCGGGGTGCGAGGCGGGGGCCGAGAGCAGGCGTCCGCCGATGCGGTCGCGGGCCTCCAGGCAGAGCGTGTCGCGGCCGCCGGCGTGCAGGGCGGTGGCCGCGGTCAGCCCGGAGGCGCCGGCGCCGATCACGATCACGTCGTGGCTGTCCCGGTGGGACATGTGTGACTCCCTTTCACTTCAGCCGGTGATCCGGTCCCGTCGGGCCGTGTCGCGGTCTGTTCGGGCCGAGGAGGACCGGCTTGCGCCGTCGTATGCCGGCCCCGGCAGTATCCGGGCCCGCAGCTGCCGCCGAACCAACCGACGGCCACCCGGTCCCCGACCGCCCGCCCCTCGACCCGGTCACCCAGCTCGACGATGACACCGGCGGCCTCGTGCCCCGGAGTGACCGGGAGGGCGGTGTCGGCGCCGGTGGCCGCAGCCGTTCCGAGGTCGGCGTGGCACACACCGCTCGCCGCGACGGACACCCGCACCCACGTGCCCGTCGGCGGTGTCGTCTCCGACACCGAGGGTTTCACGGGCCCTCGGGGCTCGGTCACGACCATGGTCACGGCGGTCTCCGACATGGTGCCCCTCCCTTCCGAACACGACGAGGCATATAGCCGCTGGTTATGCTCGATCGGCGGCGTCCCACCGTAGGCAGGGAAATAGGGAGTCCGGTAGAGGACATGGGTGAATGCGGCGACAAGGCATGGCTATGACGATGGACCGCCTGAACCTCGAAGGGCTGCGTTACGCGCAGGCAGTCGCCGAGACCAGTTCCTTCAGCGCCGCCGCACGCGCCTACGGCGTCACGCAGCCCGCCCTGTCCAACGGCGTCGCCAAGCTGGAGGAGCGCCTCGGCGGCAAGCTGTTCGAGCACCGGGTCGTCGACGTCGAGCCGATCGTCGTCGTCAGCCCCGACTCCGCAGAGCCGACCCCCCTCGAACTCGAAGAGGCCGGCAAGGAGCGCTTCATCCTCGTCCCGGACACCTGCGGCCTGACCACCTTCACCACCCAGCTCTTCCAGGCCAACGAGCTGCCCCTGCTCACCTATCCGGGCGAAGCCGCCAGCTACCAGGCCCTGGAGGACTGGACGAAGCTCGGCCTGGGATCCGCCATGGTCCCCCGCTCCAAGCTCACCTCGCCCGACGTGCCCCACCGTCCGCTGATGAACGAGGGCCGCGAGGTGCGGATCTCCTTCGAAGCGGTCTGGAGCGCCCACTCCCCACTGGGCGCCGACCTGCTCCACCTCGCCGACAGCCTCGCGGCCGGCCCTTAGGACCGGCCGGGGGCGAGGGCCCGAACACCGCGCCGCTTCGGTCTGAACCGGCCGGTGACGGGGCATCAGTGCTTCGGATGCCGGCCGTGCCCCGTTCCCGGAACGTTCAACTGGTCTCCCTGCCCCCGTTCTCTGGCATCCCTACGGTCCTTGACGGTTTGGAAGGAGGCGGTTCATGGACGCAGTCCTCGCAGTACGGGCTCGCGGGATCACGAAATGCTTCGGTGATGTCGTCGCACTCGACGCCATCGATCTGGACGTGGCGCAGGGTCGGATCCACGGCTTGGTCGGCCCCAACGGCGCCGGCAAGACGACACTGCTCGGCCTGCTGCTGGGACTGGCCGTCGCCGACAGCGGGAGCCTTGAGACCCTGGGCATGCCGGTCGGGCGGGCGCTCGCCGCTCCCGACGGTGTCGCCGGCTTCGTGGACGGGCCCGGGCTCTACCCCTCGCTCACCGCCAGGCAGAACCTCGCCGCGCTGGCCGCCCTCCGCGGCCACAGCGCGCGGACAGCGGGGATCGGCGACGTGCTCGACCAGGTCGGGCTCACGGATGTCGCCGACGACCGGGTCCGCGGTTTCTCCCTCGGTATGCGTCAGCGGCTCGGGCTCGCCGCCGCCCTGCTCACCCGGCCCCGGCTGATCGTGCTCGACGAACCTTCCAACGGCCTCGACCCGGCGGGCAAAAGGCACGTACACGGTGTCCTCACCCGGCTCGCGGCGGAGGGCACGAGCGTGGTGCTCTCCAGCCACCGTATGGACGACCTTGAGGCGCTGTGCTCCGAGGTCACCATCCTCGCCACCGGACGCGTCGTCTTCTCCGGCCCGCTCGGCAAGCTGGCCGGCGAGGGCCGTGAACTCGACTACCGGCTGGCCACGTCCGACCCGCAGGCTGCCCGCCGGGTGGCCCTCGACACGCCCGGGATCCACGTCGTCGACGACGCCGAGGCACGGACGGCCGCCGACCGGCTCATCGTGCGCGCGCTGCTGCCCGCCCTCGACGAGCTGGTGGTCCGGCTCGTGAAGGCCGGCATCGCGGTACGCGAACTCACCCCTGTGGTCTCCCCACTTGAGGCCGCGTTCCTCGCCCTCACCGAGCAGCAGGAGCCCCCCAGATGACCGCGACCGCAGTCGACGACCCTCCTGTTTCCGCCAGTCGGGTATCGGTGGCGCGCGGCTATCGCTTCGAGCTCGTCAAGCTGGTCTCGCAGTGGCGCATCCGCTTGCTGGTCCTGGCCTGCTGGATCGCGCCGGCGCTGTTCGTCGCCGGAGTGGGTCAGCAGAGCACGCTCCCTTCCGACACTCTCTTCGGCCGCTGGATGCACGCCACCGGGTGGGCCGGTCCGCTGGTGATGCTCGGTTTCGCGGGCACCTGGGCGCTGCCCCTGCTGACCTCGGTGGTCGCCGGCGATGTGTTCGCCTCCGAGGACCGGCTCGGCACCTGGCGCCATCTGCTCGTGGCGGTCCGCTCGCCGCGGCGGATCTTCGCCGCGAAGGCACTGGCCAGCCTCACCGTCATCCTGCTGCTCGTGGCCGGGCTGGCCCTCTCCAGCACGGTCGGCGGGCTCCTGGCGGTCGGCGACCAACCGCTGGTCGGGCTCGACGGCCACCTGCTGGCGCCGTCCGACGCCGCCGCGAAGGTCCTCCTCGCCTGGGTCTGCGTGCTCGCCCCCACAGTGGCCCTCGCCGCGATCGGGCTGCTCGGGTCGGTCGCGCTGGGACGGTCTCCGATGGGACTGCTGCTGCCGGCGCTTGTCGCGCTCGTGATGCAGCTCGCCCAGATGCTGCCGCTGCCCGTCGCCGTACGCCTCGCCCTGCCCGGCTACGCCTTCATCGCCTGGAACGGGCTGTTCGCCGGCCCCGTGCAGCTCGGCCCGCTCCTGCTCGGCATCGTCGTCAGCCTGGTGTGGGCCGTGCTCGCGACCGCGCTGGCCCATGTGCTGTTCCTGCGGCGGGACTTCACCAACCTCGTCCACGACGGTTCCGGGCGCCGTGCGTTCACCCTCGGGCTGCTACCGCTGGCCGGGCTGACCGCTCTGACCGTTGCGGTCCTCGCTGTGACGACCCCCTCGACGGGTTCCGGAATCGAGCAGGGCAAGGTCCAGCGGTCCCTCGCCACGGCGTTCGCCCACCTCTACCGCCTCCAGACCCGCCAGCTCCACCGCCCCGCCGTCACGGAGGCGCAGCTGCGGGCCACGGCGGCGTGCACCAAGAGCGACGGCCGGGCGGTCCAGGAGGGGGCGGGCAACGACTGGCGTTGCGTCGTGACCTGGCATCTCCCCGGCGTCGCCGTCGCGGGGACCGCCGTCTACCAGCTCGACATCGGCCCGGACGGCCGGTTCGTGGCCGACGGTGACGGACCGAAGGAAGTGAACGGCTACTTCCTGCTGCGGACTTCGACCGGGGACTCCCCGAATCCGCTGTGGCAGTTCGACGGCAACGTCGAGCTGCTCGACACCTCCTCGAAGGGATAGTTCCATGCAGGTAACGCGGCAGCGCCGGGTGAGCGAGAAGGAGCAGGTCAACCTCTTCGGCAGACGCGTCGGCCGCCGGACCGTGCTGGCGGCGGGCATCGCCGTCGCCCTCGGCGTCACGGGCACGGCGGTCGCCTCGACGTGGCAGTTCGGCACCCAGCGGGTCGCCCAGGTGACCGCCGACGGCCAGGTCATCTCCAGCGACCAGTACCTCAAGCCCTACGGCAGCCGCACCGTCATCAACGACGGCAAGATCATGTCGTCCGCGGTCAGCCCGGACGGCACCCACCTCGCGGCCTCGGTCGCCGACGGCGATGCGTCGCTGGTCATCATGGACCTCGCGACCGGGAAGGTGAAGCAGAAGGTCGGCACCAACGCGGCGGACGACCTGCGCATCAAGAGCGGCACCGTCGGCCAGGAGGGCCCCACGTACTCGCCCGACGGCACGCAGCTGTGGCTGGGCCAGGCCGACGGCTACACCAAGTTCAGCGTGGGCGCGGACGGCACCCTCTCCAAGCCGGTGACCGTCTCCATCCCGGCCGACGGCACCAAGCACGCGCTGGTGGGCGCGGCGGTGTTCTCGGCCGACGGCTCCACCGTGTACTCCGCGGTCAACGGCCAGAACCGGGTGGTCGCCCTCGACGCCGCGACCGGAACCATCGAACACAGCTGGGCGGTTGGCAACGCCCCCCGCGGACTCGCCCTGGTCGGCGGCAAGTTGTACATCAGCAACGAGGGCGGGCGCCCGGCGAAGCCCGGCGACACCACGATCAACTCCTACGGCACCCAGGTCGTGGCCGACCCGGACACCGGCGCCAGCACCACCGGCACGGTCAGCGTCATCGACGTGACGGACCCGGCCGCCGCCGTCGGGACCATCGACGTCGGTCTGCACCCGACCGCGGTGTACGCGAACAAGGGCGCGGTGTTCGTCACCAACACCGCCGACGACAACGTGTCGGTCATCGACACCGGCAACGACAAGGTCGTGCAGACCATCTCCACCCAGCCGTGGCCGGAGGCCCGGGTCGGCTACGAGCCGAACGCGGTGACGCTCACCGACGACGGCCGTCTGCTGGTGACGCTGGGCCGCGCGAACGCGGTCGCCGTGTACCGCTACACATCCCCGCAGGAGCCCGCCAGTTACCTGGGCATGCTCCCGACCGACTACTTCCCCTCGGGGATCGCCGCCGTGGGCAAGCACGTGGTCGTCTCCCACACCCGTGGTATCGACGCCCGCCGCCCCTCCACCACCGGCGGGCACGGCACCCATGACACGACGTCGAGCCTGACGCAGTTCACGCTGCCGGACGACCGCCTCATCCGGTCCCAGACGGCCAAGGTCTTCCAGCAGAACGGCTGGACGCCCGGCTCGGTCACGAAAGCCAAGGGGACGAGCCACGCCAAGCCGCTGCCGGTCCCGGTGCGGCTCGGCGCCCCCTCGACGATCAAGTACGTCTTCCTGCTCGTGAAGGAGAACCGGACCTACGACCAGGTCTTCGGCGATCTGCCGCAGGGCGATGGCGACTCGACGTTCACGCAGTTCGGCGAGAACGTGACGCCGAACCAGCACGCGCTGGCCGAGCAGTTCGGGCTCTACGACAACTTCTACGACATCGGCACGAACTCGGCCGAGGGCCACAACTGGCTGATGCAGTCGGACAATCCGGAGTACACCGAGTCCTCGGCCGGTGAGTACGCGCGCAGCTACGACACCGAGAACGACGTTCTCGGCCACCAGAAGACCGGCTTCATCTGGTCCGGTGCGCAGGCGGTCGGCAAGTCCGTGAAGGACTACGGCGAGTTCCAGTCGGTCGAGAGCAAGCCGGCCGGTGCGACATGGCAGAACCTGTACTGCGACGCCAAGAACATGGACGCGACGGGTCAGCGGACCGCGTACCCGATTCAGACCGGCTCGGCGATCCCGTCGCTTAACAAGGTGTCGGTGCCCGGCTTCCCGCTGTTCGACCTCGACGTCCCGGACGTGTACAAGTACCAGATCTGGAAGCAGGACTTCGAGAAGAACGGCCCGGCGAACCTGAACATGTTCTGGTTCTCCAACGACCACACCGGCGGTCCGCCGAGCCCGACCGCCGAGGTCGCGGACAACGACCTCGCGGTCGGCAGGATGGTCGAGAAGATCTCGCACAGCAGGTACTGGAAGGATTCGGCGATCTTCGTCGTCGAGGACGATTCCCAGGCCGGCCTCGACCACGTCGACGGCCACCGGGCCCCGGTCCAGGTCATCAGCCCGTGGGCCCAGCACGGCAAGGTCGACAGCCGCTACTACTCGCAGATCACGATGATCCGCACCGTCGAGCAGATCCTCGGGATCCACCCGATGAACCAGAAGGACAGCGCGGCGACGCCGATGTACGGGGCGTTCACCCGGAAGCCGGACTACACCCCCTTCACGGCACAGCCCAACCGGATCTCACTGACCGACGGCCTGAGCACCCTGCCTCCCTGCGGCGCGGACACCCCGGCCCCGCAGAACACCAAGGCGGCGCTCGCGCCGACGGCGAAGGTGCCGGCGGGCAAGCAGACGCTCGCGGCGCAGTGGAAGACCTGGGAGTCCCACCAGCGACTGACCGGACCGCGCGCCGTGCCCGACTATGCGAACCCCGCGCAGATGAACCACCTCACGTGGTACCAGACGCACAACTGGGCCAAGCCCTACCCCGGCGAGACCAAGCTCTACGCGCCGAAGGACGTGCCGGGCGCCTACCTCCCTTCGCCGGAGTCCGACGGCTGACGAAGGCTGATCGCGGCAACGGGCTTCTGACCGGCGTCACTGCCGGCCAGAAGCCCCTGATCGACCGCGATCAAACGCTCACTTGGCGACCCGAGACGCCTTTCCTGCGGACCGTGACCCGTGGATGTACTGGTCGGCCCAGGCGCTGATGATGTGGGCGGCTCGCTGCGCCTGTCCGCGCGCGGTCAGGAAGTGATCTGCTCCTTCGAGCGAGACGAAGCTGCGCGGGTGTCGTGCCTCGCGGAAGATCTCCCCGGCGTTGTCGATGTCGACGGTGTTGTCGGTCGGCGAGTGCAGGACGAGCAGCGGCAGGTCCAATTCGCGAATCCGGTCGCGCAGGTGAGCACGGCGGACGTCTTCGACGAAGGCGCGCTTGAGGACCAGGGTCCGCCCGCCGACGAACCACTCGTGCGACCCGTCACTGAGCACGCGATCCACGACCGCGTCGTACTGCCGCTCGACGTGGCTGGGGTCGGCGGGCGCCCCGATCGTGGCGACCGCGCGGACGCCGGTCGCCTCGGCCGCTGCGGCGAGGACGGCGGCGCCTCCCCATGAGTGCCCCACCAGCAGGTCCGCTGGAGTCCCTCGCTCCGCCATCAGGGCCGCGGCACGGACCGTGTCCTGGACCTTGATGGTGAAGGAACCGTCCCCCCAGTCGCCGTCGGAGTCCCCGATGCCGAGGTTGTCGAAGCGCAGCATTCCGATCCCCTCGCGTGCCAGCTGCTTGCTGACACGCGAGGCGGCCGGCGAGTCCTTGCCGAGTGTGAATCCGTGCACGAAGATTCCCCAGCCTCGGATCTCACCGTCCGGCAGGTCGATCACTCCGGCCAGTTCGGGGCCGACGACGCTGGGAAATCTCACTTTTTCGGTCATGTGGCGATCACCTAGGCAGGGGCTGTTCGTGGGCAGGGAGACGAGGGCGACACCGGCTGGTGCGCGCGCGTGCTCCGAGCAGGAGAGTAGAGCAGTGAGGGCGGTGCTCGGCGCTGTCGGCGCTTCAGTCGGTCGACTTCTTCACGGAGGCCGGATGGGCGGTGAGCAGTGCGGTGATCTCCTCGGCGAGGTGCGGGCCGAGTTCGCCCCAGCCTTCCTTGTAGCCGTAGACGCCGGCCAGGGTGCGGGCCTCGTAGTCGCCGTTCATGATTTCGATGTCGGTGGCCGTGATGAGTGACGGGTGGGCGACGCCGACGGCTGCGGAGACCTTCATCAGCTCCTTGCGGAGGGTGCGCAGGTAGACAGCGGCCCGGGTGGCCTTCGAGGCCGGGTCGAGGCCGCGGGCCAGCCACGGGTTCTGGGTGGCGATGCCGGTGGGGCACTTGTCGGTGTGGCACTTCTGCGCCTGGATGCAGCCGATCGACAGCATCGCCTCGCGACCCACGTTGATCATGTCCGCACCCAGGGCGAAGGCGACCGCGGCGTTCTCGGGCAGGCCGAGCTTGCCGGAGGCGATGAAGGTCAGGTCGTCGGTCAGCCCCAGCTCGGCGAAGGCGCCGTAGACCCGGGAGAATCCCATCCGGAAGGGCAGCGACACCGAGTCGGAGAAGGTCAGCGGCGCCGCACCGGTGCCGCCCTCGCCGCCGTCGATGGTCACGAAGTCGACACCACGGTCACCACGCGCCATCAGCGTGGCCAGCTCCTGCCAGAACTCCATCTCTCCCACCGCGCTCTTGATGCCGACCGGCAGGCCGGTCTCGGTGGCGAGCAGTTCGACGAAGTCGAGCATCGAGTCGACGTCGCCGAACGCGGTGTGCCGCGACGGGGAGGCGCAGTCCTCGCCGAGCGGGATGCCGCGGATCTCGGAGATTTCCGGGGTTACCTTCGCGCCCGGCAGCATCCCGCCCAGCCCTGGCTTGGCGCCCTGGGAGAGCTTGATCTCTATCGCTCTGACCGGGGCGCCGGCGACCACGTCCTTGAGCTTGTCGATGTTGAAGCTGCCGTCCTCATTGCGGCAGCCGAAGTAGGACGTACCGATTTGAAGGACGAGGTCGCCGCCGTTGCGGTGGTACGGCGAGAGCCCGCCCTCGCCCGTGTTCTGCAGCGTGCCCGCCAGCGCCGCCCCCTTGTTGAGCGCCGTGATCGCCGCACCGGAGAGCGATCCGAAGCTCATCGCCGAGATGTTCACCACGCTCGCCGGCCGGAACGCCTTGGCGCGCCCACGCGGCCCGCCCAGGACCTTGGCCGAGGGCAGTGGGGCCTGCGGGTCGTGCGCGTCGGGCAGCGTGCCGGCGAACGTGCGATGCTTCAGGTACGCGTGCCCCTGCATGTGCTCGACGTCGTTGTCGGTTCCGAACCCGAAGTAGTTGTTCTCCCCCTTCGCCGACGCGTAGATCCAGGTGCGCTGGTCACGACTGAAGGGGCGCTCCTCGTCGTTGGAGGTCACTATGTACTGGCGCAGCTCCGGCCCGATGGTCTCCAGCAGGTACCGGGCGTGCCCGATCACGGGGAAGTTCCGGAGCAGTGCGTGCTTCTTCTGGACAAGGTCACGAGCGGCCACCAGTGCCAATGCTGTTGCGGTGGCCGTGGCGATGCTCCGGGCGCGCATGAACGTTCCTCTCCTCGATGCTCGGCTCCATCGCCATGCGGTGGAGCCGTCGTGTCGTGTCGGGCGTTGGACGGCGGGCACGACCCAGCAGGCGTCAGCGTCCGTCGGAGAACGCGAAGTGATACTAGGGGCTCGCTCGGACAGGGGTTTGGTCAGGGGCGTCGGCCGGGGCGGTCGTCCCCGCGGTGTCCGGCTCTCCGGCGTAGGGGGCCGCTGCCGGCCAGTGCGTTCACTTCTTGAAGTGATGTCAACAGTCTTGACGCCCTTCCTTACGCCGAGTTAACTCAAGCCGTGCAACAGGTCTGGACCAGCCTGAACTGCGCTGGTCCCGACGCCCTACCCGGTCGGCCGAACCGACTGTGCACCGCTTTTCGGAGGGCAACCAGCCATGCCTTGAGCGTCCAGTTCTTCAACGCTCTTTCAGCGCTCCGGTGCACAGGCACTTCTGACGGCAGGGCAGCCGCCCCCGGGCCGCCGCCCGCTCCCCCCACCGCACAGGAGCCCCTATGAGTTCACCAGCACGGCACGGAAGCAGATCGCGGGCACGGCACATACGCGGCGCCCACCGGGGCGCGATCGGCGTGGTCGCCGCTGTGCTCCTCGGCGGCACCACGACCGCGGCGGCCGGCGCCGTACCGTCCGACGGGCCCGAGGCGGCCGATGCGCCGCAGGCCGTGGCCCCGTACCTGTACAACGGCTGGGGCAACCCACCCGATCCCGCGACGGTGATGGACGCCACCGGCGTCACGTGGTTCACGCTGGCCTTCGTCCTCAGCAACGGCACCTGCGATCCGCAGTGGGACGGCAGCCGCCCCCTCGCCGGCGGCGTCGACGCGCGGACCGTGGACGCGATCCGCGCCAAGGGCGGCGACATCGTCCCGTCCTTCGGCGGGGCCAACGGCAACAAGCTGGAACAGAGCTGCCCGGACGCCTCGGCCCTGGCCGGCGCCTACCAGAAGGTGATCGACGCCTACGGCCTGAAGGCCATCGACATCGATATCGAGGGCGACGCCTACGACGACCCCCAGGTGCAGCAGAAGACGATCGACGCGCTGAAGCAGGTGAAGGCCCACAACTCCGGCCTGACGACGTACGTCACGTTCCCCAGCGCCCAGGACGGCCCGGACGACAGCATGATCAAGCGGGCCGCCGGCTCCGATCTGACGGTGGACGGCTGGACGATCATGCCGTTCGACTTCGGGGACGCGGGCGGTCAGGACATGGGCGAGCTGACGAAGAAGGCCGCCGAGGGGCTGAAGAACACGGTCAAGGACGCATACGGCTACAGCGACGACGCGGCCTACCGGCACAGCGGCATCTCGTCGATGAACGGCATCACCGACGCCGACGAGCGGGTCACACCGCAGAACTTCGAGGCCATCCGCGCCTACGCCCAGGAACACCACCTCGCCCGCCTCACCTACTGGTCGGCCAACCGCGACCGCCCGTGCCCCGGCACCTATCCCAACGACGACACCTGCTCCGGCGTGGACCAGGAACCCTGGCAGTTCACCAAGATCTTCGCCGGATACACGGGCTGAGCGGGGGACATCGTGAAGCTGAACATGACCCGCGACGGATCGGGCCGGCCGCGCCATCGCCGGCGCCGCGCCCTGCCCGCCGCTGCCGCCGCCCTCGTCCTCGCGGCCGGCACCGTGGCCCTCCTGTCCCCCCAGAGCGCGAGCGCAGGCCCGGAACACCTCGCACCGCGGAAGCACCTCACGGCAGCGGACGCCCCGGACCTCGGCCCCAACGTCGACATCTTCGACCCGTCGATGCCCAAGGACCAGATCCAGTCCCGGCTCGATGCGGTCTTCAAGGAGCAGGAGAAGAACCAGTTCGGCGCCGAACGGCACGCGCTGCTGTTCAGACCGGGCAAGTACGACGTGGACGCCAACATCGGCTTTTACACACAGATCTCCGGGCTCGGCCGGTCGCCCGACGACACCGACATCAACGGCGATGTGCACGCCGAGGCCGACTGGTTCGGCGACAACGCCACGCAGAACTTCTGGCGCTCCGCCGAGAACCTGGCGGTGACCCCGGCGAACGGCACCGACCGGTGGGCCGTCTCGCAGGCCGCGCCGTTCCGCCGGATGCATGTCAAAGGCAATCTGCAGCTCGATCCGCGGAACCACGGCTGGTCCAGCGGCGGCCTGCTCGCCGACACCAAGGTCGACGGTTCGGTCTCCTCCGGGTCGCAGCAGCAGTACCTCTCCCGCAACACCGAGTGGAGCAGCTGGAACGGCGCCAACTGGAACATGGTGTTCGTCGGAGCGACCCACCCGCCCGCCGGCGACTTCCCCCAGCCGCCGTACACCACGGTGGACAAGACCCCCACGTCCCGGGAGAAGCCGTTCCTCTACGTCGACGACGCGGGCGCGTACAAGGTCTTCGTCCCCGACGTCGCCACCAACACCCAGGGCACCACCTGGTCCGGCGGCGCCCCGAAAGGCACCTCACTGCCGCTGGACGACTTCTTCATCGCCAAGCCCGGCATGACGGCGTCCCAGATCAACGGCGCGCTGAACCAGGGCAAGCACCTGCTGGTCACGCCCGGTGTCTACCACCTGGACGACACGATCAAGGTGACGAAGCCGGATACCGTGGTGCTCGGCCTCGGCCTGGCCACCCTCGTCCCGGACGGCGGAGTCACCGCCCTCTCGGTGGCCGACGTCGACGGAGCGAACATCGCGGGTCTGCTGATCGACGCCGGCCGGGAGAACTCGGCCACGCTGATGGAGATGGGTCCCAAGGGCGCTTCGGGGGACCACTCCGGCAACCCCTCCTCGCTCCACGACGTCTACTTCCGGGTCGGCGGCGCGGGCATGGGCAAGGCGACCAAGAGCCTCGTCGTCAACAGCTCGGACGTCATCGGCGACCACACCTGGATCTGGCGGGCCGACCACGGCGACGGGGTCGGCTGGACGCAGAACACCGCGGACAACGGACTGACCGTCAATGGCGACGACGTCACGATGTACGGCCTTTTCGTCGAGCATTACCAGAAGGACCAGGTGGTCTGGAACGGCAATCACGGCCGGACGTACTTCTTCCAGAACGAGATGCCCTACGACCCACCGGACCAGGCGGCCTGGAGGGACGGCGACACCAAGGGCTACTCCGCGTACAAGGTGGCCGACGACGTCACCGACCACCAGGCGTACGGGCTGGGCAGCTACTGCTACTTCAACGTCAACAAGTCCGTCGCCGCCGACCGGGCCTTCCAGGTACCCCGCACGGACGGCGTGCGGCTCCGCCACATGGTGACGGTCTCGCTCGGCGGTACGGGCACGATCAACCACGTCGTCAACGACCAGGGCGACCCGGCGAACACGGACCACCAGCAGTCCTACATGGTGGACTACCCGTAGCCCGCACGCCCGCTCACCCACCCACTCCTTCCTCCCCACCCCACAGCGAACGGCCGTCGGCTCCCACGGCGGCCGTTCGCGCGTTTCCGCGCCGTCGGCCAGACCAAGACGTTCGCCGCCGCGACCATTCCTCCTGGTCAGCGGCGTGCATTGGACTTTCTGCTGAGGGAATTCAGCGTCCGTGGTGGGGAAAGCGCATTGCACGGAGGGGTGTTGACAGATGGGATTGTCACGGTCGAGACGGCGGGTCGCTCCCCGGCGTCGAGAAGGGGGGACGGTATGTCGAGATCACTGCTGCCCCGCCCCCGTCACGGCGAAGGGAGAACGGAGACCCGCACGGCTTCCGGTTCGGGAACTGGTACAGAAGGAAGCGCATGGCAACAATGCTCGACGGCTGTACACCCTGGCCCGAGGAGTTCGTCGACCGCTACTGGGCGGCCGGGCACTGGCGTGGCCATACGCTGGACAACCTGCTGCGCGGCTGGGCCCTGGAGCACGGACCCCGGACCGCGCTCGTGCACGGCGGCACCCGCCTCACCTACGCGAACCTGAACCGGCGGGTGGACCGCATGGCCGCCGGGTTCCGGCTGCGCGGTCTCAGGCCCGGGCAACGGGTCGTCGTCCAGCTGCCGAACGTTCCCGAGTTCGTGATCACCGTGTTCGCGCTGATGCGCGTCGGCGCGGTCCCCGTGTTCTGCCCGGTCTCGCACCGTGCGGCCGAGGTGTCCCACCTCGTGCGGGTCACCGAGGCGGGTGGCTACGTCGGTCCCTCGACGTACCAGGGCTTCGACCACACGGCGATGGTCGCGGACATCGCGTCCCAAGGGCCCTTCCTGCGGCGGGTGTTCACCTATGAGGCACCGGGCACCTCGTCCCCGTACGGCGGTCTCAGGGTCGACACATCGGGCTGCCACCACTTCCCGCTGGGATCCATCGACGCCCCGCCCGAGCGGGCGCTTGCGCAGAGCGCCGATCAGGTGGCGTTCTTCCTGCTCTCCGGAGGAGCCACCGCAGCGCCCCAGCTCATTCCGCGCACCCACAACGACTACGCCTACCAGGCGCGGGCCGCCGCCGAGCTGGTGTCGCTCACCGAGAACGACGTGTATCTCGCCGCGCTCCCCGCCGAGTCGAACTTCACCTTCGGCTGCCCCGGCATCGTCGGCACCCTCTCCGTCGGCGGCACCGTCGTCCTGGCCGACAGCCCGGAACCCGCCGAATGCTTCCCGGTCATCGGGCGAGAACGGGTCACCGTCACGTCGTTGGTGCCCGCCGTCGCCCAGCTCTGGCTCGACGAACGCCCCATGGTCCAGGCCGACTTGACCAGCCTGCGTCTCGTGCAGATCGGCGGCGCGCCCTTGCGCCGGGCGACCGCCGAACGGATAGGCCCCGAATGGGGCTGTCGCCTGCAGCAGGTCTCCGGCATGGCCGAGGGGCTGCTCACTCTCACCCGGCCCGCCGACCCGGACGAGACCGTGCTCACCACACAGGGCCGTCCCCTCTCGCCCGACGACGAGATCCGCATCGTCGACGCCGACGGCAAGGACGTGCCCGACGGGGAGCCCGGCGAACTGCTCGCCCGCGGGCCGTATACCCCGCGAGGCTATTACCGGGCGCCCGACCACAACGCACGCTCGTTCACCACCGACGGTTACTTCCGCACCGGCGGCCTCGCGCGGCGCACCCCCGACGGCAACATGGTGGTGACCGGCCGGGTCCAGGACGTCCCGCGGTGAGCTGACCACGAAGGTCCGTCCGGCCCCTGACAGGGAGGGGCCGGCGTCCGTCGGCCGAAAGCCGACGGTGGCCGGCTGACGCCGTCGGCAGGGTAGGCCAGCATGGGGGACATGTCCGAGAATGCGAGCACTCCGCGCCGGATCGCCGACGACCACGTCGCGCAGGTCGCCGCCCTCGACCCCCTGACCTCGACCCGACTCGGCCTGCACCCCGAGGACGACCGGCAGCCGGATCTGTCGCCGGAGGGGTTCACGGCGCTCGCCGAAGTGGCCCGGCACACGCTCTTGGCGCTCGATACCAGCGAGCAGAACGCCGAGAAGGACGGCGTGGTGTGGGCGTACGCCGAACGGAACTGCGCCCGCCTGCTGAGGGAACGGCTGACCGCGGAACTCGCCCTGCACGAGGCGGGGGACCACTTCCGCCAGCTGCGCAACGTCGGCTCGCCGCTGCACAAGGTGCGGAGCACCCTCACCCTGATGCCCACCGACTCCGACGAGAACTGGGCGACCGTCGCAGGGCGGCTGCGCAATCTGCCGGACGCGCTGGACGGCTACCGTGCCACCTTGGCCGAGGGCATCGCCCGCGGACTGCTGTGCGCGCCCCGCCAGGCCCGGGCCGTCATCGGGCAGCTCGCGGCCTGGACCGGCCAGGATGCCGACGGCGCAAGCTGGTTCGCCGAGTTCGTGGCCGCCGGTCCGGATCGGCTCAGGCCCGAGCTGGACGCCGCGGCCGACCGGGCGACGACCGCGGTGGCCGGCTTCCGGGACTGGCTGCGCGGCACCTACCTGCCCGCCGCGGACGGCACCCCGGACGCCGTCGGCCGCGAGCGCTACCTGCGCTCGGCACGCTGGGCCATCGGCGCCGGTCTGGAGCCGGCCGAGGCGTATGCGTGGGCCTGGGAGGAGTTCCACCGCACGGTCGCCGAGATGGCGGCCGAGGCCGGCCGGATCCTCCCGAGCGCCACCGTCCGGGAGACCATGGACCACCTGAACCACCACGGCCACGCCATCACCGGCGAGGAGAACATCTGCGCCTGGCTCCAGCAGATCATGGACGAGGCGATCGACGCCCTCGACGGCACCCACTTCGACATCTCCGGCCCGCTCCGCCGGGTCGAGACCAGGATCGCGCCCCCGGGCAGCTCGGGCGCTCCCTACTACAACGGCCCCAGCCTCGACTTCAGCCGCCCCGGACGCGCCTACCTGCCCACTCTGGGCCAACAGACCTTCCCCACCTGGGAGATGGTCAGCACCTGGTACCACGAGGGCGTCCCGGGGCACCACCTGCAGACCGCCCGATGGACCGCCGCCGTCGACCACCTCAGCCGCTACCAGATCACCCTCGGCGCGGTGAGCGCCGACAAGGAAGGCTGGGCCCTGTACGCCGAGCGTCTGATGGACGAACTGGGCTTCCTCACCGAACCGGCCCGCCGCCTCGGCTACCTGGACAAGCAGATGCTCCGGATCATCCGCGTGATCGTCGACATCGGCATGCACCTGGAACTCGCCATCCCCGCCGACTCCGGCTTCCACCCCGGCGAACGCTGGACACCGGACCTCGCCACCGCGTTCATGGCCGCCCACCACGGCAGCGACGCCACCCGCCGCACCAGCGAGATCGACCGCTACCTCGGCTGGCCCGGCCAGGCCATCGGCTACAAGCTGGGGGAGCGCGCCTGGCTCCAGGGCCGCGAGGCCGCACGCCGCCGCCTCGGCACCGGCTTCGACCTGCGGACCTGGCACATGAAGGCGCTCACCCAGGGCTCCCTCGGCCTCGACGATCTGGCCGACAACCTCGCGTCGCTGTGACCGGCCGGGTACGGAGCCGTGGGCGGTGTACCCCGGCGAGGTCACCGCCCTCTCCTGGCGGTGCGGGCTCGGCCGACGTCGAGGTGTTCAGTCCAGAACCGCGAGGTGGTCGACGGCGCCACCGCGCCACTCGATCATGAAGAGGGTGGCGTCGTCGCTGGTGCGCCCGTCCCGTTCCCTCTTCAACGTGTGGGAGAGCCGGCGCAGGTCCGCCCGCATCCCCTCTGACGGCTCATCACCCAAACGGTTGACGCAGTCGATGAGGCGCTCCTCGCCGAATGGTTCCCCTCCGGCGACGTGCTCTTCGATGATGCCGTCGGTGTAGCACAGCACCCGGTCGCCCTGCTGGAGCGTGTGCTCTCGGACCCGGGGCAGTTCACCTCCGAAGCCGACGGGCAGCGTCGTCGCGCTCTCCAGCTGCCGCACGACCTGGCCGTCGCGGATCAGCAGCGGAGCGGGGTGGCCCGCGTTGACCAGCTCCATCTCCCCGGTGGCGATGTTCAGGTGCATCAGCTGCGCGGTGACGAAGTGGTCGGGACCGAACTGCTGGGAGATGGCGTCGTCCATGAACGCGTACTTCTCGGCCAGGCTGATCAACACGC
The DNA here is from genome assembly GCF_055567415.1 of Streptomyces sp. NPDC026575. NCBI lineage: Bacteria > Bacillati > Actinomycetota > Actinomycetes > Kitasatosporales > Streptomycetaceae > Streptomyces > Streptomyces sp. NPDC026575. The sequence goes on along the minus strand of NZ_JBVHQM010000013.1, from coordinate 163,799 downwards.
GTCGGGCATGGCGGTAGGCGCCGATGGCGACGGTCGCCATCACGGCGGCATCCAGACCATGGCCCATCGCGTCGATCACGGCCATGTGCAGAATGTTGTCGTTGAGGGCGTAGTCGAAGCTGTCACCGGCGACCCGGTAGGCGGGCTCCAGAATGCCGGCCACCTTGACCTGCGGCAGGGACATCGTCAGCGGCGGCAGCAGGCTCCACTGGATCTCCGCGGACACGCTCATCGGCTCCCTGCGCCGGGCCAGGAAGAACTGATCGGTATAGGCGTTCTTGGTGACCAGCATGTCGGCGACCAGGCCGGCGAGCCGGCGCAGCAGGCGCCGGTCATCGTCGCTCACGGCCTCCAGGGTCAGGGCCAACACGCCCACCTGATCACTACCGTCCAGCAGCGGCAGATACATCCGGACACCGTCGCCGTTCTGCGGCACCTCGATGACCTCCGCCCGCAGGAAGGCCCGGCCGGCGGGGGAGTCGGCAACCGGCTGAGGCTGGCTGACGTGCAGTTTCCTCCCTGGCAGCGGTACCAGCAGCTCCTGCGCGTAGTCCTGGAGCAGGATCGAGACGTCACGGCCGCCGACCCTGGCCAGCTCCTCCGCGATCAGCGGGGCGATCAGCTGCGGTGGCATCTGCTGCGCCCTGTCCAGCAGCAAGCCGAGCAGCCGCTCACCGTAGCCCTCCGGCCGCTCCACGCTCTCCTTGCCCATGGCCGGGTCCGCCACCACCCTCCTGATACCCGCTCCTGTCACTGCCTTGCCACAACGTGACCTGCCACAGCCACTGGCGCTACTCATTACGCCATGCGCGGCATGTCGACCCGCGCTGTATGCGCTGTCGGAACTCCCTCGCAGCGGGCGGGGCCGGCGGGACGCGAAGGTCGAGCGTGTCTTCCGCCAGGCCCATGGCCGCGTAGCCGCGCCCCAGAGCGACCCTCCCGGTGGTCACGGTCCGTCGGCGCCGGTAGCCGGTCTTGCCGAACCCGTACGGTCGCGCGCGACGTCCGGGGCGGACGCCCGGGCCAGGCGGCGGAAGGCGGCCCGGTAGGCGCTCGGGCGGTGGCCGGTGTGGCGGGCGAAGAGGGCGGCGAAAGTGCCGGGGTCCTGGTAGCCGACGGCCGTGGCGACGGCGGCCACGGTGCGGTCGGTGGTCTCCAGAAGATGGCGGGCGCGGCGGACCCGGGAGTCCTGAAGGTGCGCCAGCGGGCTGCGTCCGGTCTCTTCGGCGAAGCGGCGCAGCAGCGTGCGGGTGCTGACCCGGAAGGCGTCCGCGAGCGCGGCGAGGTCGTACCGCTCGGCGAGGTTCTGGTCGAGCCGCCGCATGACCCGCTGGGAGAACTCCCGGCCGGGCTGCGGGAGGAGCCGCGGGTCGACGTACGGGGTCTGGGAGGTCCGCGCGTCGTCGACGAGCGCCAACCGTGCGGTGGTGCGGGCCACTCGGGCGCCGTTGTGTCGGCGGATCAGGTCCAGCGCGAAGTCGTACATGGCGCTGAAGGCGGCCGTGGTCGTCACGCCCGTGTCGGTGACGACCAGGTGCTCGGGCCGTACGTCGGCGTCCGGGCAGCGCCTGGCCAGTTCGCCGGCGTGCAGCCAGGAGGTGGTGGCCCGGCGCCCGTCGAGGAGCCCGGCCTCGGCGAGCAGGAACGCGCCGACGCAGAGGGAGACGACGGCGGTGCCGGTGGCGGCCTGCGCGCGGATCGCGGCGATCTCGGGGGCGAGCGGGGCGAGCCGCGCGTCGAGGTCCGTGGCCGGGAGCAGTTCGAAGCCGGGGACGACAAGGACGTCGACCTCGCGCAGGGGACGCACCTCCAGGCTCGCACCGCCCGAGGCGGTGACCCGGCGGCGGGGCGAGACGACCGACACCCGGTAGCGGGGCGCGTCCGGTCCGGCGACATGCCCGGCCATCGTCAACAGGTCCGGGACGCCGAACACTTCGGACGCGAAGCAGTCCGGGTAGGCCAGGACCCCGACCCGCAGCGCTCCCGGTCCGGCGCCCGGACCCGCACCGACCTCCGCCTGTCGCGCCACCTCCGCCATCGCTCCCGTACCCCTGGTGTCCCCGGCCCCGGTCGCCGACCGCGTACCGCCGGCCTCCCTCGCGTATGGCGAGATTACCCCTGGCCTTGGCGATCTGGCCCCTCACCCGACGGCCGGCCCAGGGACGAGGCTGGCCCCATGAGCGACGACGATCCGATCGACGACCCGATCACCGACTTCACCCGCCGGAGCGTGGCCGTGGAGGGGGTGGAGAAGACGGTGTACGTGGCCGGGGCCGGGCCCGCGGTCGTGGTGCTGCCCGAGATGCCGGGCATCAGTCCCGACGTCCTGCGGCTCGCGCGCTGGGTGAGGGAGGCGGGCTTCACCGTTCACGTGCCCTCCCTGTTCGGGACGGACGGCGCCTTCCCCACGGTCGAGGGCGGCCGGGAGGTGGTCCGCCGGGCCTGTGTCAGCGCGGAGTTCCGCGCCTTCGCCGGGGGCGGCAGCAGTCCGGTGACGGTCTGGCTGCGCGGCCTGGCGCGCCAGGCCCACACCGCGTGCGGTGGGCCGGGGGTGGGCGCGATCGGCCTGTGCTTCACCGGCAACTTCGCCCTCACCATGGCCCTGGAGCCGGCGGTGATCGCCCCGGTGGTCAACCACCCGTCGCTGCCGCTCGACGACCCCGGCGGTCTCGAACTGGACGCGGCGGACGCGCGCGCGGTACGCGACCGGCTCGACCGCGACGGACTCACCGTCCTCGCCTACCGCTTCGAGGGCGACCGCTGGTGCACGGGGCAGCGCTTCGCCGCCTACCGCGCACTGCTCGGTGACGCCTTCGACGGGCGCGTCCTTCCGGACAGCGCCGCCAACCCGGCCCCGCCGCCCTTCTTCGCCGACCTGGTGGGCACGCCGCACAGCGTCGTCACCGCCCATCTTGTCGACGAGGCCGGCCACCCCACGGTCCGCGCCCGTGACGAGATCCTCGCCTTCCTCACCGACCGACTGCACCCGCACGACAACCGGCCGCTGCCCACCGCCTGACCGAGCCCCGCTCCGCCGGACACCGCTCCTTCGCCGCCCCCACCCCACCCTCGCCAGCACCTCCTCCGGCTCAGCCAATGATCGACAAGACGGCCCTAGAGGTAGGGAACTGGCTCTTGAGGCGCGATCGACTTGAGCCAGTCGTCGACGGTGACGACATCCGCCCACTGCGGGAACAGCCGCTCGACGAGTACCCGGTGCACCTCTGGATCGGTGTCCAGACAGGCATCGGGCAGGACGGTGAGGCCGAAGTCCATATCGTTGGCATGGCACAGCGTGGACAGCACCACGGCGCTGGTGGCGATGCCGGTGAGCACGAGGCTGTCGATACCGCGTGCCCTCAGCACCACGTCGAGATCGCTGCCCGAGAACGCACTCGCCCTTCTCTTGGTGACCACCACGTCGCCCGGCCGGGGCGCGACCTCCGGGTGGATCTCGGTGCCTGGAGCGCCCTCGACGAAGAGGCCGGCCTGCGCGATGGCGGCCAGCGGCCTGTTGCGCGTGCCGACTTCCGGGAAGCCGGGACGTAGCGCGATGACCACGTAGATCACGGGGATGTTCGCCGCCCGGGCCCCGTCGATGGCCCTGCGCAGGCGTGGCAGGTATGCGGAGTCGGTGTCGACGAGGTCCACGATGGCCTTTTGGACGTCCATCACGAGGAGGGCGCTGCTCATATCTTCTCCAGGAACGAAGTCAGTTCGTCAGGGGAATGGACTGGAACCATCGCTTGCTTGCGACAGATCTCGACAGGGCGCGTGGTGTGGGCATGGTCAGTACATCACCGTGATACGACGCCCGGGCCCGTCAATTCTGACCGTGCCGCCCATCGGAATCACCATCTGCGGGTCGGTGTGGCCGAGATCGACGTCGAATACCGTCAGCATGTCCGGGGCGTACTCGGAAAGTGCCCGCAGCACCGCCCTGCGCTGGGCGCTCCGGTACTCGGCGCGCTGATCGGCATTGTGGCGATTCTGGAAGGACCATGCCTTGGCGCGTCCCACCAGCAGCCCGGAGAACTGCCGGAGCAGCCCGCGCTCGCCCATGTTGCGCAGGATCCGGTAGACCTGTTCGTCGCGCGGCATCTCCTCCGAGGTCTCCAAGAACAGCACGTGCCCGGCGTACTGATCGACCGGAAGAATTTCCCGGTCGGCCATCATCAGCCAGGACAGGATTTCCAGTTCCCCTCCCCATGCACGCCCCTCAACGACCCGGTCGGCGTTGTGCCATATCCAGGCGCCTGCCGGCTCCATGGCGGGTTCGGCCTCGAACGTCGCCGGGTTCTGCCACAGGCCGTCCTCCGCCCGTGTTTCCTTCGGCTCCGTGAGCTCGAACGGTCCGGAGGTGAACAGCGCGGCGCGCAGCGAGGCCGCAGTCAGCGGGTGCATCGCTCCGGGGCGGCCGAACTCCACCATGACGGTGCCGCCGTGGAAGCCGACGATGCCGCAGTTGACGAGGTGGATTAGCAGGTTCGTGTTGTCGCTGTATCCGAAGAAGGGCTTGGGGTTGGCGCGCAGCAGGTCGCGGTCGAGATGGGGCAGGAGCGTGATCTGATCGTCCCCGCCGATACTCGCGATGACCGCCTTGACTTCCGGGTCGGCGAACGCAGCGTGCACATCGGCCGCGCGCTCCTGTGGGGTGCTGTGCATCTTCCGGGTCGCCGGGTATTCCACGACGTTCAGGCCGAAGTCCTCGCGCAGCCGCCGCAATCCCATTTCGAAGGGCAGCGGCAGGATCCCGGCGAGTCCGCTGGAGGGCGAGATGACCGCGACCGTGTCACCTGGTTCGGGCTTCGCGGGATAGAGCGGTGCTGTCATGGCGTGACAGTACAGAATTGGCCCACGGAGCGTCCCCTCGTCCGCGACCCCGACGGTACATCCTCGGCATCTTCGCCCCAACGTCCCGAACCTCACGCGACGGCACGACGAGAGCAACTGACCCCCTGAAATCCCTGGGTAGCATCAGCTGAGCGGTGCCGCCACGTCATTTCTGGCCCTGCCCAGCCGAGTTCACCGAATCACCACTTCTTGCAGGCAACCCCCATGCCCGACGCCATGGCGAGGTAGGCGTTGCGGCCCCGACGGCCTTGATCAGAATGTCGCGGGCCCTGCCGACCATGAGCAGTTTGAGCAGCTTTCCCAGGTAGCGGACGGCGACCAGGATCAGCGCGGCGCCGATCACGATGGTGAACAGCGGACCGAGTGTGCTGCTGACGTGCGAGGTCGCGTGGATCACTCCGTGTTCCACCGGTCTGGTGGCCCCCCGGATGAAGTTGAAGTGGGCCGGGTTCGGCAGCCAGTCCGTGCCGTACAGCGCATGGGCCAACGTCCCGCTGATGTGTTGCAGCGGATGCCAGATCAGCTCGATCGGGGCGGCGAACTGGGCCGGCACGACCGTGAGGTGGTCGGCGAGGACCGGCAACGTCAGGAGGCATGTTCGGCACGTAGGTGCAGTGGCCGTGCCTGTCGAGCGCAAGCCGAACCTGTGACTCCGCTCCACCGCCTGGGCGGCCAGGTTTGTTGCCAGGTCCCGCATCGACCACCTCGTAAGCTGTGGTGCAGGCCGCGTACGGCGGCAGGGAATGGGGGGACATCGTCGATGAGCGTGGAAATCGGGCTTGCGGATGCGATACGGGCGCTCCGTCAGGAGTTGGCGCACGCGATGGCGGACGGGCAGGGGCAGCCTGTGCGGCTGCACGTGGAATCCGTCGATCTGGAGATGCAGGTATCGGTGAGCGCGACGGCCGAGGCCGCCGGTGGGGTCAGGTTCTGGGTCGTCTCAGGCGACGCCAAAGCCTCGGGCAGCACCACCGTCGCTCATACCGTCAAGCTACAGCTGAAGGCCGAGACTGCCGACGGGCAGCGCGTTCTCACCGCGGATCCGGACCGGTTGCCGCTGACCGACTGAGCCTGGGTGGTGGGATATGGCGAACTATCGTGGCCGGGTGCTGCAAGTCGTCGGTCATGGAACCGAGCCCGGCAGCAGGCACTTCGTCGCGACCGGCTTCCTGCTCACCGGTGATCTGGCGATCACGGCACGGCACGCCGTCGACCAGCGGGGAACGTACGAGGTGCGGCAGCATGCCCGGCCCGGCCAAACGGTGCCGCCCGCGCCCCTCAGGGTCCAGTTCGTTCTGCCGCATCGCGATCGCGATGTGGCCCTGCTGGTACTTGACGCCGAACCCGACGCGGTGCCGCCCATGCGCTTCGCCCGGCTGCCCGAGGCGGTGGGCGCCATCGGCTTCCACGCCGTGGGTTTCCCGCGGTTCGCCGTGGAGGAGGGGCATATGAGCAGCCGTCAGATCGACGGCACGATCCAGCTCGGCTCCGACCGTCTCGGCCACCGGCTGGAGCTGGCGATCAGCAGTCCGGAACCGGAGTCCCCAGGACGAGGTCCGGACGGCAGACGGCGTTCGCCCTGGGCCGGCTACTCAGGAGCCGGCATCGTGACCGTCGAGGGCGGGCTGCTCGCGGGTGTCTTCAGCAGCCACCATCTGCCCGGCGGAGGACGGAGTGTGTCCGCAGTCGATCTGTGCGACCTCGCCGATCCCGCGTTCTTACGGCAGTTGAAGCGGCACGGCATCGATGCCGAACCGGTGGAGGTCCCGCTTCCCGGGCAGCCGAGCGGTCCCCTGCTGAGCAGCATCCTGCCGCACGACCACGTCCTGGAACGGCTTGCCGCCCGGCCGAGCCACTCGTACCTCCTCGACCGGGCGCTCGACTTCGTCAGCCCCGGGCCTCACCACGAAGCCGAGCCGAAGCGGCTCCTGGCCTCACTCGCCGACCCCGGCACGCCGGATGTCCTGCTGGTCGGGGCGGCCGGGACCGGAAAGACCCGGACCGCCTTCACAGTTGCCGGGCTCGCCCAGGAAGCGGGCTGGCGGGTGCTGCACGCACGGCCCGACGGCTCTCTCACCGCAGAGGACCTCGCCCATGCCGTCCTCGGACGGGAGCATCGCCGGGTTCTGTTCGTCCTGGACTACCTGGATACCTACACCCGGCTGGATCTGCGGAAGGTCGCGAGCGAACTGAAGCCCGAGGCGCGTCGCCAGGGCATCACGCTGGCCTTCATCGGCTCGATCCGGCCCGGCGCCCGAGCCGCGGTGCACCATCGCAACGCCCTTGACCTCTTCCGCGAGGTGCCGTTGCGCGACGACGCGGACCACTGGGCAGCGGTGGTCGGCCGCATCCTGCACACCGTCGCGCCACGGGCCCTACGGCGCTGGGGCCCCTCGGACCTCATGGAAGCCTGCGGACAGCGGCCGGCCATGGCACTGCTGATCGCGATGGGCATAGAGCAGCGATTGAACACCGGCACCATGAAGGCCCCAGAACTACCGAGGCTGCGCAGCGGTCAGCTGCTGCCCTGGCTGGATCTGCGGCTGCGGGAGGACGGCCTGCTGCCGCCGGCGCCCGACGGACCACGCAGCCCTTTTCAGATGGCCGAGCCCGATACCGTCCAGCTGGCGTGCACCGTGGCCATGGCCGTCTGCCCACAGCCGCGTGCCGACGTGGAAGCCGCGGTCGGTGCCCTGCTCGCGGCGCGGCCCGACGGGGAGCAGTGGAGCACCGGCGCGATTCTCGGGCCGCTGCTCTCCCTGGGCTGGTTGCAGGACGCCGAGGGACAGCTGGAGGCCCTGCACGACGTCGTCACGGACACCCTTCTGCACGGGGCGCTGCTGCCGCAGCCCGGCCTGACCCTCCACGAGGGGGCGGCCGACGCCGTGTTCGGCGCGGTGCGGAGTGGCCCTGTGGCGTTCGACCGGTTCGTCGGCCATCTGCGGCGGCTGGTCGCGGATCTCGACCTGAACGGCAGCGGCGGAGGCTTCGTGGCCGCCTTCTGCGAACGCTGGCTCGCGGATCAGGCCGCCGTGATCGGTGAACTCCTCGACGCAGCAGGCGAGGAGGGCGGACAGCCGCTGCTCGGCATGGTTTCCGGCCGGCCTTGGGCGGATGCGGTCACGAGGCACTGGGAGACCGTCGCCGCACCATGGCTCGCGGGAGGCGCGACGGAGAAGAGCGCGCGCATCTTCCTCACCGGAGCTCTGACCGTCTGCCCGCCGGCCGCCGCCGACCGGATCGTCACCGAGGCCCTGTCCTGGCTCGGACCGCGCCATCACCGGGCGGACGCCGACTACGTCATCTCCGCGCTGCTCACGCATCCCGGCCTCACCGAGGCGCAGTGCCGGCAGACCGTGTCCTACGCCGTCGACTGGCTCGACAGCCGCGGCCGGCAGGCCGACGCGTCCTTTCTCCTCAAGGCGTTGCTGCTTCGCGAACTGCCGCCGGACCAGGGCGAAGCGGCGATCCGGTACGCGCTGAAGTGGCTCCATATGCACACCTCGCAGCGGTCCAGCTTCGTCCTTCCCGCGCTGATCGAGCGCTGCGAACACGGAACCCCGGAGCTGAGAGCCGCCGTGAGCTGTGCCCTCGGCTGGTGCGTCGACCATTCCACCCTGCCTGAGGCGACGTTCGTCCTCGTGCCCCTGCTCAAGCAGGAACTCACCCGTCACGAGTACGAGCGTGCGGTCGGCTTCGCCCTGGAGTGGCTCTCCGAACACGGCGGCCGCGACGAAGCCCGACACCTGCTGCGCCGGCTCGTTAGTGCCCCGGACCTGCCGGAGTGGCAGGTCCCCGCCGTCATCGCCCACGTCCTCCGCTGGCTCGGGGCGCGGGAGGGCTCGGCGGATGCGTGCCACCTCCTGGCTGCTCTCCTGCGCCGCAGGGCCCTGCGCCCGTTCGTGGCGCGGGACGCCGTACGACGCGCCATGGCCTGGCTGGACCCGGGCGCGTACTCGACGGGCCCGTTGCTGGGCTCCTTGCTCCAGCGGCAGGATCTGACCCACCTGGAACTGCGGGCGGTGGTGGACCGCTCCCTGGAGTGGCTCAAGACCTGCCCGGACGGCGCCTCGGCCGTGTTCGTGATCTCCCTGCTGCTGAACCACCGGAACCTGACCCCTGTGGAACGACAGCGCGCAGGGCAGGCCGCCACAGCGTGGCTGACGGCCCACGCCGCCGATCCACACGCGCACACCGTGCTCAGGCCGCTGCTGCGCCAAAAGAGCCTCACCGACGAGCAGTGGCGGCAGACCACAGGGGCGGCGTGGGACTGGGTGCACCAGCAGCCCACCGCGCTCGGAACCCCGCAGGTCATCTCGGCGCTGGTCGACAGCGGGGAACTCACCTCGGAGCAGACCGTAGACGTCACCCGGCAAGCGCTGCTGCGGATCGAGGCCTGGCCCGACGATCTCAAGGCCGCCGCCGCATTGCACGCGATCCTGCGCGGGGCCCATGTCCGGGACGCCACCGCCTGCCTGTGGACGTGGCTCGAACGCAACCCCGATACACCGGCCGCCTGGTCGGTGCTGGGGCTTCTGCTGAAACGGGGCGGGCCGGACGGCAGGGAGCCCGTCCTCATCGACAACGCCCTGGGCTGGCTGGCCCGACATGGCGAGGCGTTCCACGCGGGCGTGGTGCTGCGTGCGCTGCTGGAACACCCGGAGCTGACGGACGAGCAGGGCGTCATGGCCGACGGACGCGCCGTGCGGTGGCTGCGGCGCAATGCGGCGCGGAACGAGAAGCTGACGACAAGGCTCATAGGGGCACTGCTCAATAACGACAGATGGCAGGGTGACTGTGCCGCCCGCACCATGGCCTCGGCCTGGCGCGCCGCCCAACCCCCGGACCAGGAACCGGAGTTCAGCCTCTGGCCACTTCTGGACCGCGACGAGCTCAGCAGGGACCAGTCCCAGGCCCTCGTCGGCTGCGCGATCGAATTCTGCCGGGACCCCGCGGCTCCCTCGCGAGCCGTCGCCGCCCTGACGCGAGCCCTCCTCAAACCACTCGACATCACGGACGCCCAGGCCCGGGACGTCAGCGCCCTGGCCATGGAGCGGCTCGGGGAGCGTCCCGACGGCGGGCTGATGCCGGTACTGCTGGAATACCCCCGGCTTCCGCCGGATCAGGTCCCACCGTTGGCTGACGCCGTGATGGACTGGCTCGCCGAGGGCGAGCCGAAACCCCAGGCGGGCCGAGTGCTGCTCGCGCTGCTCGAACGCGACGGCATCGACGACGGCCGGGTGCGACGTGCCGTCGGCTGTGCGGTGGAGTGGCTGGGAGGCGTCGGTGCGGTCGGCGGCTCGGGCCTGGTGCTGAGAGCACTGCTCAAGAGACCCCAACTCGGCGGCGATCAGCTGCGCTTCATCACGGAAGGGCTGCTGTGCCGACTGGCCGGCGACCAGTCTGACCGTGACTCCGTGCTGGGTCTGCGCGCGGTGCTCAGATCCGACCGTTCGCCGGAAGTGTGGGAACCGGTTCTGGATTGGCTCGACGCGCATCACGACACCGTGGCCACGAGTGTGGTCCTGGAGTGCCTGCTGGGACGGGCCGACCTCACGTCGGACAACCGCGTACGGTTCAACGAGCAGGCTCTGGCCTGGGGCGCGTCGTATCCGGAGAGCCACGCACTGCTGTACGTCCTCAGAGGGCTCCTGGCGCAGAAGGACCTGCCCGACGACCAGGCACGCGCCGCAGTGACGATGGCGCTGCACTGGCTCGGCACCCGGACCGACGCCGTGCGGATCGCCGCGGGGAGCCACCACGACGGGAAGTTCCAGCTGCTGAGGGCCGTTCTGCAACGGATACCGGACGGTGCGTCACCTCGCGGGGCGATCACTCTCGCCCTTGACTTCATCCAGCAGGCCCGGCACAGCGACAGCGCGGGCCTGCCGCTGCACCATCTGCTCACCCGCCAGGACTTGGCGGCGGAACAGGGGCAGCGCCTCACCGAACTGGCGCTCTCGTGGCTGGAAAGCCACGAGCGGGCTCCCGCCACGCAGGCGGTGCTGACCCAACTGCTCCGACGTCCGGGACTCTCTCCCGGGAACGCCGACTGGCTGATCGGGTTCGCCCTGAGCTGGCACCGGCTCAACCCGCGCGCGAAGTCGGGACATGTGGTGCTGAGCGCCCTCCTCGCCGGCGATGCCCGCACGCCGGACGCGACGGAGAAGATTCTGGAGGCCGTATGGGAGTGGCTGGCAGAGGACCATGGCTCCAAGAGGATGAGCACGCTGCTGGCGACATTGCTCTCCTGCGACGACCTCCCGGCCCTGGCAAGGGCCCGCTCCATTGCGGCGGCGGAGGACTGGCTGCGGGACCAGGATGAGGATCGGGACGGCCCGGCCGAGGAGGTGCGCGTGCTGCTGCGGGAGCGCGGCGGCAGCCATCTCGCTGCACTGGCGGCCGATGCGCTGTCCGAGGACGGTCATTCCGAAGAAAGCGGGCGGGTACTGCGATCGCTTCTCAGCCGCTCGGACCTGCCTGCGGCCGTAGCGGACCGGCTGGTGGCCCAGGCGGTGGACTGGTTCGACGCCGTGCCCGCCGCGCCCACTCTCCACCGCCGGATACTGCACGAGATCCTGCGGCGGCCAGAGGTCACCGGAGAACAGATCCAGCGGCTCATCGACCGTGTACTGCACCGCTTCGAGGAGACCCCGCCGAGCCTCAAGGCGAACCGGTCCATGATCAGGTCCCTGCTGAGTGACGACTACTCCTTCCCGGGACGGACCTCCCCTGCCGTGGCTCACGTCCTGCGATGGCTGGAGCGCAGCCCTTCGTCGCCCGGTGTACCCGTGGTGCTGCGAACGCTCGCCCGGCGAGGTGATCTCCCGACCGCCCAGGCCCGGACCGTCGCCGACCACACGCTGGCCTGGCTCCGCACCGCACCTCCTGAAGACCCGAACCGTTCCGACCTCGCCGAGTCGCTCTCCGGCCTGGATCTGACAGCCGCGCAGCAGGCTCACGCGGCCCGCCTCCGGGAGAGACCGGCGATCGACGAGGACTCCGACGCGTCGGGCACTCCGCTGTGAACCGACGCCCCGTGGGCCGCGGGGACGGACCGGCGCAGAAGTCCGGTGTGTCGGGAGGGGCGACGGCGGGGGTGGTGGCCGTGGTGGCGGCTGGCTAGGCTGCACGGGTGCCGGATGAGGGGAATGCGCAGGTCATGGTGCGTCAGCGGAATGCTTGGGGACTGGGTTTGGCGGCCCTGGCCGTGCTCGCCGTGGCCGGCTGCTCGCCTGTCGACAAGGGAGCGTCACCTGCGGCGACGGACGCGAAGCCGTCCGCATCGGCCGGAGCCGGTGGCGGCCAGGCGGCCGACACCACGAAGCTGCCGGGCGTGCCGACCGTCGAGCAGGCGCGTAGGGAGCTGCTCGGGCTGGAGGTGGCCGCACACGGACCGATGTCCGGCTACAGCCGTGAGAAGTTCCCCCACTGGGCCTCACAGGGCGAGAGGTGCAACACCCGGGAGACGGTGCTGGTGCGCGACGGCACGGGCGTGCGGCGCGACGACGAGTGCCGGGCGGTATCCGGGAAGTGGGTGAGCGTGTACGACGACAAGACGTTCACGGACGCCTCGGACCTGGACATCGACCACATGGTGCCGCTGGCCAATGCCTGGCGCTCCGGAGCCCGCAGTTGGACTCAGGACAAGCGCAAGGACTTCGCCAACGACCTGACGCATCCGCAGCTGCTCGTGGTGTCGGCGGCTGCCAACCGCTCCAAGGGGGACCAGGGGCCCGAGGAATGGCAGCCGCCGTCCAAGACGTACTGGTGCACCTACGGGCGCGCCTGGACCTCGATCAAGTCGACGTACGACCTGTCGGTCACCAAGGCGGAGAAGGAAAAGCTGACCGAGATGCTGGACACCTGCACCCCATGACCGGTCACGACAGCCGGCCGGAGCCCCAGCGGCTGGAGAACGACGTGGTCGCGGGTCCCGGAGGCGCGATGACCGACGAAGTCGGTGTCATCACCGGCGGCCTCACCGTCGCCACCACCGCCTTGTCCGGCGGGCGCGCCGGCATCGCGGTCCAGTACACCGGTGCCGAGGAGTGGTACACCCTGGCCGGTAGCCCCGCCCCGCTGCCCCGCGACGGACTGGCCGCTCTGCACGCCGATGTGCTGCATCGCGTCCGACGAGGAGGCGGAGCCGAAGCTCCCCGCTGACACGCGCCCGGGCGCACGGCAGCCGGGGGCCGCAGGATCGGCCGGATCCAGTGCCAGGTCCGCGCCAAGCCCGAGAGCCCGGGTGCGGGCAGCGGGGCGAGGTGCGAAGCCGACGATCGGCGCCGCGCCCGCGGCACGGGCGATCTGCACCGCGTGCGTGCCGAGCCCGCCCAGTCCCCAGAGGCCGACGCTCTCGCCGGCTCGCAGGCGGCCGTCCCCCGGAGGGCGGCGCCGTCGCCACCCTGCGCCTGCCGACCTGACCACCCGGCGCCCAACCCCTACAGAACTGCTACGAAGCGGCGAAACGTTCAGCGGTCAGGGGCGGGCTGGGAGAAGTTCTCCGACGGACCAGGACCTCCGGGTAGCACCTGGCCCCGCCGGTGACCTCGCGGGGCCCTCGGAGGCCCAGGACCGCAGCACGGGTAGGGGCCAGGCCCGTTCCGATCACTTTCCATTGCCGTTAGCGCCTGGTGATGGTGGAGTGAGCGGATGGATCAGGACACAGTGCTGGCGATCTTCGATCGTGAGCTGAGGCAGGGCATCCGGGCCGATGGGCCCGGAGCCCGGGTCGACCGGGTGGGCGGCGTCGTACGCCACGTCGGCGCGGACGCCGAGGGCTGGAACGGGATCGTCTGGTCGGATCTGGACGACAGCACGGCCGACGTCGCGATCGCGGACCAGGTGGAGTACTTCACCTCGCTCGGGCGCGGGTTCGAGTGGAAGCTGTACGGGTATGACCGGCCGGCCGACCTGCCCGGTCGGCTGCGGGCAGCGGGTTTTGTACCCGAGCCCGAGGAGACTGTGATGGTCGCCGACATCGGAGACCTGCCCACGAGCGTCGAGGTGCCGGAGGGCGTTCGTCTGCTCCCGGTGACCGATGCTGCCGGGGTCGAGCTGGCGGTGTCCGCTCAGGAGCGGGCGTTCGGCGAGGCGCGGCCGCACCACCGGCAGTTGCTGCTCGGTCAGCTGGCCGCGGGAATGCCTCCCGCGGTCGTCGCCATGGCCGGTGACGTGCCGGTGAGCGCGGCTCGGATGGAGCTGCACCCGGGGACGTCCTTCGCGAGCCTGTGGGGCGGGGGCACCGTGCCGGAGTGGCGCGGCCGTGGCGTCTACCGGGCCCTGGTCGCCTTCCGCACCCGCATCGCCGTCGAACGCGGCTACCGCTACCTTCAGGTCGACGCGTCCGACCAGAGCCGTCCGATCCTGCGGCGGCTCGGGTTCGTACCGCTTGCCATCACGACCCCGTACGTATATGCGTTCTGCCCGGCGCGGGCCTGAGGGGACCCGTCGGATACGCCGTAATGTCACGGGGCCCGGGAGCGGCGGCACGGCGAGTGCCGATTACCGATGAGGCTCTGGCCTTCGGCAAAATGGGTGCCATGACCGAGATCCGCACCCCCCGCCTCCTGCTCCGTCGCTGGCATGACGACGACCTTGCGCCTATGGCCGACATCAACGCGGACCCCCGGGTCATGCGCTGGATCGACGACGGCTCGGTGCGCGACCTGGACCACACGGCAGAGGCCATCGAGCGGTGGGAGGAGGAGTGGGACGAGGAGGGCTTCGGCCTCTTCGCCGTCGAACTGCTGGCCTCGGGTGAACTGGCCGGTTTCACCGGGCTGTCCGTACCCGAGTTCCTGCCCGAGCTCGGGTCCGCGGTGGCGATCAGCTGGCGGCTCGGCTCACAGTTCTGGGGTCAGGGATACGGGTCCGAAGCCGCCCAGGCCACGCTGGAGTTCGCGCTCCAGGACCGTGGCCTCGACCGCGTCATCAGCATCAACCGGGTGGGTGACGATGCCTCCGAGAACGTCATCCGCAAGCTCGGCATGGTGCTGGAGCGGGAGACGGTCCACCCGGTGTACGGCCTTCCGCTGCGCGTTCACACCATTGACCTCACCGAATACCAGGCGTGAACAGCCCAGCCATCGGATCATCACGAGACTGCCGATCGCGGGCACGCGCTCGACTATCGGGCGGGCCGGCGGGGAGACCGGTGGCTCGTAGCCTGTGGTCTGATCCAGGTGCGGTGTGCCGGCGAAACGGCCGTCTGGCCATCGTTCGTCACCGCCGTCAAGATGAATGGTCGGTGCTCAAACCGAGCACCCCATGGGAGCTCACCACGCGGAAGTTGGAGGCAATGCCATGCGTTCCACCGACCTGAGCACTGTCACTTGGCGCAAGTCCAGCTACAGCACCGGCGATGGTGCCTGCATCGAGGTCTCCGACGACCTCCTGGCTACCGCCGCCTGGCGCACATCCAGTTACAGCCTCGCCAACGGGGACTGCGTCGAGGTCGCCGACAGCATCCCCGACCTCGTCCCCGTCCGTGACAGCAAGGACCCGCACGGCCCCGTCCTGGTCTTCCCCGCGTCCTCTTGGGCGTCGTTCGTGGACTTCGCCAAGGTCCAGGGCCTGTAAGGCAACCAGCGGCCGGTACAAGCCCCGTCACTTCCGAGGAGCGGCGGGGCTTTGCCCACGAGCTGGACCTCCGCCGGTTCGGGCAGCGATCGCCCGGTCGGGATCGCCGGTGCGCATGTCCAGCGCTGCGGTCGTCCGTTGCGGCTCACGCCGGCGGTGTCTGGCGAATTCCTCGATCAGGGTGCGGGCCCGTTCACTCATATCGTCAACGTCAAGACGGGCCACAGCCCCTGCCTTCCTCCGGGCAGGGGCTGCTTCCTGTGGGCCGTGCCGGTCCACCTGCCGCTGCGCCGCACTGAGTGTCGGCGCGACTGTCCCGCAGTCGTCACGGTCCGACGGGTTCGAGCGTCTCGGCTCGGTGCTGGGCGGCGGCCAGCAGGGGATAGTCGGTGTATCCGGTCTCACCGCCCGTGTACATCAGGCCCTGGTCCTGTACCTGGTTGATCGGCGCTCCGATGCGCAGTCGTTCCACGAGGTCGGGGTTGGCGAGGAACGGACGGCCGAGTGAGATCAGGTCGGCTCCGGCGGCAAGGAGCCGTTCGCTCTCGTGCTTTCCGCCGTCGACCGGCAACGGCTTCCCCCACCCGAGGACCGGGTTGGCGATCAGCGTGCCTGGCCAGGTCTTGCGGATTTCCTGGAAGAGCGGCTGGTCCGGATCCGCGAAGACCACGTGCAGATAGGCGATGCCGGCATCGGCCAGGGCGGCGATGAGCGCCGGGTAGATCTCCTTGGTATCGCCCTCGTTTATGCCGTTGACGGTGAGTCCGGGGGCGATCCGCACGCCTACCCGCTCGGGGCCGATGGCGTCGGCGACGGCCTGGACCACCTCGACGGTGAACCGAATGCGGTGAGCCACCGATCCACCGTAGGCGTCGGTGCGGTGGTTGGTCCCCTGCGCCAGGAACTGATGCAGCAGGTAGCCGTTGGCGGCATGCACCTCCACTCCGGCGAAGCCGGCGTCGATGGCGTTGCGGGCGGCAGCAGCGAAGTCGGCCACGGTGGTGCCGATCTCGTCGATCGTCATCTCGCGGGGCACGACGGCATCCTGGTGCCCGCTGGGGGTGTGGATCGTCTCCGGGAGTGGAATGGGCGAGGGCGCAACCGGCGTCAGCCCGCTGGTGTCGGGGTGACCGATCCGGCCGCCGTGCTGCAGCTGCAGGAACATCCGGCCGCCCGCTGCGCGGACAGCATCGGTGACGTGTCGCCATCCGGCCACATGTTCATCGTTGTAGATCGCGGTGATGTTGGGGTACGTCTGTCCGACGGCGTTCGGTGTGGATGCCTCGGCGATGATCAGCCCCGCTGAGGCACGCTGGGCGTAGTAGCCGGCCATGATCGGTTGCGGGACGCCGTCGGCTGTGGCGCGGTTGCGGGTCATGGGCGCCATCACCAAACGGTTCGACAGGGGCAGGGCGCCGAGGGTGGTGGGCTCAAAGAGGCCGGAGTCAGCCGGTGTGTTCGTCATGCCGCTACGGTAGAAGTTGACACTGGTGTCAGGTTCAAGTCCTGGGGTGACATGCGAGGTGGGGAATGCGGATCGGTGAACTGGCTCGGCGCAGTGGCGTGAGCGAGCGTTCGCTGCGTTATTACGAGACGCAGGGGCTGCTGAGAGCCGAGCGTACCCCGGGTGGCCAACGGCATTACGGTGAGTGGGCGGTCGACCGGGTCATCCGCGTCCAAGCCCTCTACGCCGCCGGGCTGAACAGCAAGAAGATCGCGCAGCTGCTCCCCTGCATGCGGGACACGGACGGGGCACCGAACGAGATTGCCACGCCACGGCTGGTCAACGAACTCACCGCGGAACGGGGTCGCATCGATCGACTGATCATGGACCTGCTCCGCTCCCGCGACGTTCTGGACGAAGTCATCGCCACGGCCTCGGCCGGAGTACACGCCTCCGCCATCTCCCGCGCCGACCCGGTCCAGGACGGCCGGTCGGCCGGAACTCAACGCAACTTGACGCCGTTGTCGACGACGTAGCGAACGGCGTCGAGGGCCTACCGGAGGCAGTAGCCCTCCGGCCTGCCGCCCCGTTCAGCCCGGACGCGGCCACCGCCGAGACGGCGAACGCGCAGGTGGACCCCTTCCCGTTGGTGCCGACGACGGTCATGCCCCGCAGGTTGCGTCCCGGGTCGCCGAGGGCTTCGAGAAGCTGGGGCAGCATATTGGCGCCCGCTCCGCTGAACCGGTACCGGTCGTAGATCTCTTGACAGGCGAGGTCTTCCTTCGTGGCCAACTGGGCCACCTCGCAACCAGATTGGCGGGGAGACGGGGATGGGCGCGTGCTCAAGCAGTTCGGCCGACCGACGGGGGACGTCAGGCAGGACCGCGCGAGAGCTACCGCTTCTCAAGCGTCGCCGTCGATGGACACTCCGCCGGCACCAGGCAAGTGCCGCGAGGCAGGAGCACCGGTCGGGCCTCGGCCGGGATCTCGATCAGCGGCCAGGGGCCTGGGCCCGAGGTCCCCAGATGCGGTTGCCGTGCTGAGCGTGGGCCGGGCATCGGGCAGGCGCTCGGCCACGGCGCGCCAAGCGGCGAGGGGGAGGGCATGCGGGGTGTCGGCGATGATCTGGAGGGCGACATGGTCCGCGCCCGCCTCCAGGTGGGCCAGGACACGCCGCGCGACGTCGTCGGCGGATCCCCACACCACCAGGGCGTCGACGAGGCGGTCACTGCCGCCGTCGGCGAGGTCGCCCTGGGTGAATCCGCTCTCCAGCCAGGTCCGCACGTAGTTGGGCTTCGTGAGGTAGGGACCGATCGCCAGCCGCGCCGTGGCACGGGCCGTGACCGGGTCGGTGTCCACCACGGATGTCTGCACCGGCGCGAGGAGTGGCCCCGCCCCCAGCGCCGCGCGCGCCCGGGCGGTGTGGGACGGCGGGACCAGATAGGGCTGTACTCCAGCGGTCCGGTCGGCGGCGAGCCGGGTCATCAGGGGCCGGTGCGCGCCCAGGATCCGGGCAGCTTTCGGCAGCGGTCCGGCGGACGCGTCCAGCGCGTCGAGGTAGGCGGCCATCACCTCGTAGGGGCGCTGGTAGGCCGCGGCGATCTCCGCGTGACTGACGGCCAGGCCCACCAGCGTCCGTCGCCGATACGGTGCGGCAAGACCGTGGTAGGCGGCGGCGAGCAGACCGGGCGGATGGTTCCAGATGGAGACGCAGGAGGGGGCGACGATCACCTGCCGGGTCGCTGTGAGGAGGTTGAGGCTGCTGTGCAGGTCCCCACTCGGGTTTCCACCGGGAACGCCGCCCAGCCACAAGGTGCCGTATCCGAGCTCCTCCAGTTCGCAGGCCGCCGCCCGCACTCGATCGGGATCACCGTGCGTGAACGCCGTACTCCACACCCCGACCGGCGACATGTCCATACCGCGCCCTCCTCGGCATTTACCTGACGATGGCTGCCCTGACGGTCACTCGGCGACAGTCTGACGAGTGGCCCGCCGGGTGGCGATATCGCGTTCCAGCCGGATCACGTCCGCCGGGGTGTTCACCGCCTGCCAGGGCGCGTCGATCGGGTAACCGGCCAGCTGGCGGGTGCCGACCAGACGGGGCAGTGTGCTGACGGCGTGATCTCCCTTGTCGGGGAGAAGAGAGGCGACCTGCCAGGCGAACAGGTACACACCGGCGTTCACCCGGCCCGGCCCCGGCGTGACCGGGGCGAGGTCCGTCACCCGGCCCAGCTCGTCATAGGCCACCGCGCTGCCGGGCAGGCCGGGACCGGCGAGCGCCACGGTCGCCGCGACGCCACCGCGCAGGTGATGGGCGCGCATCCCGCACAAGCAGAAGCACGTCCAGATGTCCCCGTAGACGGCGAACCACGGCTCGCCCGGATACGGCAGGGCATGCGCGGCCCGGCGTAGTCCACCGCCACGCCCCAGCGGCTGCTGCTCGACCACTGCCTCGGTCCGTGGCAGCGATGGACGGGAACCGAGATACGAGACGATCACCTCGGCCAGATAGCCCGCCGACACGACGACGTGTTCGACTCCGCAACCGGCGAGCCAGTCGAGCTGGTGCCGCAGGATCGGCACCCCTTGGACCTCCACCATCGCTTTGGGCCGCTCATGGGTAAGCGGCAGGAGCCGATTGCCCCTGCCGCCCGCCAGGATGACGGCCTGCCGACCGGACAGAGGGTCGCCTCGCCCGCAGAACAGGGGTGACGTCTCCGCCATGGCGAGCCCTTCCGGCCTGTGCGCGCACAGGCCGGAAGCATCGGGCGACGGACCGGATCGGAACATGCTGGGGTAGTACCCGTCCCTCCGGGACGCAAGCAGACGTAAACCGGCCTTCGCGCGGCCTGTCCACGGGCCGGACCCGGCTACGGCTATGAAGGTGCTGGGGGAGCTGACCCGCTCGTCCGCTGGATCCAGGATGGGATGCCTGCTACCGCTCAGCCAGATGCAGGCAGCCAGGCAGCCAGGCAGCCAGGCAGCCTCCGCCAACGCATGGCTGCCGAAGACCACCAGATGGGGAAACGGGCCTGCGGCGGGACGACAGAAGCATGCAACTACGGCGTGACCGAGGACGACCACACGCCGAACCACTGTTCGGCGCCGTACTCCTGGAACCGCTCCACCTCGGTGAACCCCAGCTTCGCCGCGAGGCGCATCGCGCGGTCGTTGGCGGTCTGGGTGGTGAGCACCACCGGCTCGCCGGGAAGCACGTCGGCGAACCAGCCGAGTGCCGCTGCGCACGCCTCTGCGGCGTACCCGCGTCCCCATGCCTCCGGCAAGAACAGGTATCCGAGCTCGGCCTCCCCGCCATCCGGACGGACGCGACCCTGACGCTCTGCGTCGCGCCGATCGAGCGTGGTCATGCCGATCATCGCTCCATCGAGATCGATCACGAAGAGGCCAGGACGCCGCCCGGGCACCTCAGGCACCGCGCGTTCGAGCTCGTCACGCGGTCGAGGGCCGCCGATGTAGGTGCCCACCTCTGGCGAGGCGAACAGCTCGATGAACGCCGCACGGTCTCGGGCCTCGGACTCGCGGAGCACGAGCCGTTCGGTCCTTATCGGGGCAGGTGGCCAGGCGACGGGTCCGAGTCCAGTCATGGCGGGCAACCTATCGCATGCCATGAGAGTGATCCGAAAGAGAAGGGCTAGTCGATCGGGAAGCGATAGACCATCGACTCCCGAGCCCGGAAGCCGAGACGCTCATAGAGCCGGTTCGCCGCGGCACGATCCGGCCGGGAGGTGAGATCCACCGTCCGGGCGCCCGCCTCCCGAGCGATCCGCAAGGCGTCCTGGGTGAGGAGCGCTGCGACTCCCTGGCCTCTCGCCGCGGTGTCGACAACCACGTCTTCGACGCGACCCCTCACCCCGGACGGCAGGGGCAACAGCACCAAAGTCAGGGTGCCGACGATCGCCTCGGACGTCCGGGCGACGAGCACAGTGTTGGCATCACACGACACCATGCGGTCGATCGCCTCGCGACCGAGGGGCTTGGCCGTCGAAGACAGCTGCGGCAGCAGTCGGCCGAAGGCGTCGACGAGTTCCTCACTGACTTCCCGGATGATCTCTACACGGACGTCCATGCCGGGAGCCTATCCATCGACCGGGCCCACAAGGCGCGGATGCGCCGACGCGTTGATCGCCGAGTGCGGCCGCTTCCGACGGGCAGAGCCACTGGAAACCGAAGCGCCGTGGCGTCAGCTCGCCGGCCGGCATTGCGCACATCCGGCTCCGACACGACCGATCTCTGTCGGGCGTACGAGTCTTTGCATCCCGCGTCGGCGCTCCCACCCGTGACCCCGCGAAGCAGGTCACGGGACCAGTTCGTAGCCGCACAGGAGGTACATCCGGGTGACCGGGCCGACATCGGTGGGGATGGTGAAGCCACCCAGCTCGCGGTCTCGGGCGCGACGCAACGGCGCCAACGGCAGGCTCAGCTCCCCGTGGAACAGACCCGGGTATTCGGCACTGGCCACACAGGTGATGTCGTGCCCGGCGCATCCGCAGTTCTCGCCGGGGCCGTGGGGCACCTCGTGCTCAGTCCTGAACCGCACCGTGATGTGGCCGAGGCCCTCGCAGCCCGCGGTCTCGACGAACAATCCGAGCCGGTTGACCCGCAGGTCCTGATCACCGGGCAGGTACGGGAAGTGCGCGCGTGTCAGGCGCAGCGGCAACCGCCTCGGGCCCGTGGCGGTGGTCAGGCGGTGCCAGTCGTCGGGGAAGTCGTGCCGCACGTCGAACAACTGCAGGCCCGCGCCCGGCAGGTGTCGCCGTGCGGAGGTGCCGGCGGCCCTGCGCAGTACGTCGCCGCCTTCCCTGGCCGTGTAGTTGAGGTGCAGGACGACATCCCCGAGCGTGTCGAAGTCGAACCGGTTGTTCTCCTGGGGAAGCTCGATCCGCCAGCGGCTCACGGCTCCGGCGAACTCGAAGGGCAGATAGCGCTCGTCGGCGAAGCGCAGCTCGAAGAGGCCCGCGTCGTTCTGGCCGCTGGAGGTGGCGATCGCCTCGGTCGCGCCGTAGGCGCGCACCACCCGCCGGTCGTCGCTGCCGGCCTGGTAGCCGTCGAACTCGGGGCCCGAGCAGCATCCGGCCGGTGGTTCGCAGAGCGCGGGATCGACGCGGGTGTTGCTGCCGAGCAGGGTCAACCGGGCGTGCACGCCGGTGTAGGGACCCACCACGCAGGGGATCGTCAACGTCACGCTCTTGATGCGGCGCAGGTAGTGCCCAGGGTGATCGAGGTCGAAGAGCCACTCGGGGAGGTCGATCTCGGCCCACCCGGCGTGTTGCAGATGCAGGAAGGCGAGCGGGAACTCCTGGCGCATCGAGATGTGCCTGGTCAGCTCGTACTCGCGGCAGTTGGCGTCGAGGTAGGCCGCTTCCATCTGCCGCAGCGCCAACTGCAGTCGCTCTCCCGCCAGTAGCCCCTCATGCAGGCCGTCCCACCCGGTCTCGGGCAGGAAGGCACGGGCGGTGTGGCCGCGTTCGTAGTTGAAGGCGCGTTGGGCCCGGCGGCCAGTGTGCATCGCCACCTCGTACAGGCTGCGATAGAGCGCGGCGGTCTCCCGCTGCAGATGCAGGTACAGCTGCGTGCCGGTGAACTTGTCCCGCAGGAAGTCGGAGAGCTCGGCGCTGTTGTCGATCTGCTGCTGGTGGTTGTTCAGCTCGCGCAGCGCGACGTCACGTCGCCGGTGGGCGGCCAGGATCTGCCGTTCGATCTGCTCGATCTCGATGCCGATGACCTCGACCTGATGGTGCCATTCCCGTTCTCTGCGGTCCCAGCCGCCCTCGGTGAGGCTCAGCCCCGCGCCGGTGTTGGCGTTGTCGGCGATCGCCATCATGATCCGCGCCGCGGTGGAGAAACCGGACGCGAGTTTGTTGCCGACCGGGAGCTGGTTGAACTCCAGCGGGGTGCCCGCGAATCCCGCGATGCCGAGCCACATGTCCGGGCTGATCCCGATTCCCTGCGCGACGCCCTCCAGCACGTTGCCGGCGATCCGGGACGCGATCGAGACACCGGTCAGCGCCGCGTAGCCGGTCTCGCCGGTGTTGAGCCCACCGGCGATCAGCTCCTGGTAGTACCGCAGCCGGGCGAGCGCGCCCTCCTTGGTCTTGTCCAGCGCCTGCACCTGCCAGTCGGCCTCCCGCCACTGGTTCTTCCGGATGTCCAGGGCCAGTTCCAGCAGTTGCCGCTCGTGATGGTGGAGCAGCGCGGCCAGGGCTTCGGCATCGCCCTTCTCGTAGGCCGCGAGCAGCGCCGCGCCCAGTTGGCGTACCTCCGCGCAGAGTTCGCCGGCCTTGGCCACCAGGAAGGTGAACCGGTACGGGCTGCCGCCGCACCTGCAGTCCTCCGCGCAGTCACCGGCGCACGGCTCGACGGTCTCCTGCCACCCTTCCCGCAGCCCGGTCTCACCGAAGGCACCACGCTGGGGAAGCCGGTAGCGGTTGAGACAGTGGTGATTCAGGGCGATACGGTCCGCGGTGTCGTCGTACAGGGCGATCAGCCGCGGGTTCAGCGGCGCGGTGCGGGTGACGAGGCCGCTGACCGTCATGGACTCGCCGACGTGGTCCCGGGCCCGCACCACGGTGGGGCGATCGCCCAAGATCCGCTGGACGGCGGCGAGGAGGACGCCCGCTTGCTGTGCGCCCTCCACGGTGTTGCGGCAGGCGTGGGAATCGGCCCACTGCACCATGGTCTCCAGGTGGGCCAGCAGCACCGCGCGGTTCCTGGCCCGGTCCTCGCGGACCGGTGAACTCGGGCAGCACGGCACGTCCTGCCGCCGTCGGCGTCGCTGGTTGTCCGTGGCGCAGGAGGCCCAGGTGTTGTCGCGGGCCTGAGGCTGGTACGCCAGCTCGTACCACTTCAGCGCGGACTCGTACTGGCAGTGGGTGCGCAGCGCGCCCGCCACGGTCATCGCCACGCTGAACGGCGAGGGCGGCAGCAGGGGAGCTCCCGGGGCGACGTAGACGAAGTAGGGGTAGGCCGCGAGCCCGCCGGGGTAGCTCGGCGCCGGGACCGGCGGCTCGACCAACGGAAGCGGTACGGCGTGGTCCTCGGCCAGGTCGTAGCGGAACCCCGGTGGCGTCGGGTCGGCGTGGCCGATCACCGGCGTCACCGCGCCCACCACCTCGAAGCGCAGAGAATCCGCCGTGCGTCCGGAGAACTTCAAGGTGGCCGTGTCTCCGGTGACCGCGATGCCCTGGCCGGACCGGCGCGGCGGGTCGAACTCGCCGTGCCGCACCCGGCTCCACCACAGATGCACCATGGGTTGTGCGTCCCAGTCCAGCAGGGCGGGCAGCTTCTCCGGCCGGTGCCAGTCGGAGGTGTCGCGGTGCGTTTGGTCCGGCTGGGCACCGACGTCCGCCTGCTGGTCCCGTGCCGAGTAGTACGCGGAATCGTCGAGCCAGAAGTAGTACTCGTCGACGTGGTGCCGTTCCTCGCCGCACTGCGCGCAGCAGCCGGTGTCCTCGCGCCAGGCTTCGAACTCCGTCCCGGCGGGCGGGAGCCCGGCGGCGGCGACGCGGACGAACCGGGTGCCCAGGCGGACCGCGGCGGCCAGCCACAGCGGGAGTCCGGTGGGGTCGTCCTCGGTTCCCTGCTGGTGATCGCGCGGGTCGCGCTCAAGCCGGGGGCGGTCGTTCTCCGGCGGGCGGCGGGCGGGGGTGAGGCCGAGCACCGGCGCGAGCCAGGAGTTACGGGCGGCCCGCTCGGGCGTGCCCAGCAACCCCAGACCCTCCGGGGCCGGTTGCCGCAGCTGGATTCCGGACGGTTCGCGGGCCTGGAGCAGGGGCAGCGACGGGTGCTCCGGCGGCCGCTGTCCCGGCCACCATTCCAGTCCACCGGGTACCGGCACGGTCAGCGTCGACCGGCGCAGCTCGGACTCCAGGAACGCGAACGCCTCCGACTCCCGGGCGCTGCTCAGCTCGTCCCACTCGATCCAGTTCTCCCCGTAGACCTCGCGGCGCCGGCATGCCTCCCACACCCGGTAGGTGGCGAGCCGCCGCTCCCACAGGCGGACGAACTCCGGCCCCGGCCTCAGGGTGGGTTCGAGCCCGAGCCGGGCCCGCTGAACGCATGCCTGCACGGTCCGGATGGCCTCCTCGATCCGGCTCATCCGCAGGCAGATGCCCGCCTCGACATCTTGGACCAGGAGATCCGAGAGATCCTTCGGCGCGGTCGCGAAGGTGCCCGGCGCCCACGGCAGCGGTACCCGGTCCATCCCGCACAGGTACCCGAGCAGGGCCGTCCTCGCCCGCTCCCGCAGGCTGTCGTTGAGCCCGCGCAGGTCCTCGTAGCGCAGCGGCTCACCGTTCTCGAAACAGCCGTCCCGCACAAACCGGGTGAGGTTCGTGTTGCCCGGGTCGGGTTGCGCCCCGGGGTCGTCGGCGACCCACCTCCACGGCACGGCATCGCCGATCCAGCGGCACGCGAAGTGGCTGCGCAGCCGGGTCAGCCATTTCTCGCCCTGCCAGACCCGCAGCGCCCATCGCTCATCGGTGAGGTCGTCGGCGTCGAGCGCATACGGGGGCGTCGCGAAGTAGGTGTGCAGCAGGGGCGAGTGCGCCAGATCGACGCCCAGATGTCGCAGCAGCTGCGCCGGGTCGTCGGGTTGTTGTTCGAGCACGTCGGCGAAGAGCAGCCAGGCCGGTCGCTCCCGGGCGGACTCGGTCTCCGCCCGCAGCAGGCAGTAGTCGAAGAGCCGTTCCCACCAGTCGAAGAGTGCCGCCTGACGGCGTGGGCTCGGCGCGGTGCGCTGATCCCCCACCGGTTGCGGTGGGTACGGGTCGGACACCGGCAGGAGGTCGAAGTCGAACCAGGCGTGGTGCACCCCGAACGCCGAAGGTCCGGTCCTGGGGTAGGACGTGCCGGCGAAGGACTGCGGATGCGTGATCAGGTGGCCCAGTTCGGACTGCCGGTAGCCGGGCACGATCGTCGCCGAGAGCGCGAACCGGCGGGCGAGCAGCGCCGCCTTCACCGCCCGCTGGTAGGTGCGGCGGATGTCGCGCAGGGTGGCGCCGTAGCGCCGCTCCAGGTACTGCGCGGCGGCCTCGTCCGAGGCGTACCGGCCCGCGGACCCCACGAGGCCGTCGCCCAGGGTGCCGTTCTTGGCGTCCCGGAACAGCCGGTCGAAGCCGATCTCCGTCAGCACACCGCCACTGTCCGGGCCGCGATACTTCAGCTGGAATCCGGTGTGCTCCGGACAGACCTCCTCGGCCCGCTCGAAGGTCGGATCGGACTGGGCGTACTCGATCGTGATCCGGTAGGCGCCCCGGCGCAGCCGCACGCCCCGTGACGCCGCCGCCGGCGCGTCGTCGGAGGCCCAGTGGTGGTCCAGCATGATCCAGGTCTTCTGGCCGCGCCCCAGGGTGACCCGCCAGCGGTGCTCGCGGGCGCGGGAGAAGTCCGGTGCGATATCGCCCTCGGTGGGCGCGCCGGCGTGGAAGTGGTACTCCCCGGCCTCGTCCACCAGAAGCACGCCGGTCCAGCACACGGTGAAGGGACTCGCGCCACCGAGCGGCTCGGCGTCGCCCTCCCTGACGGCGAAGCCGTTGCGCACGCCGACCAGGCGGGACTGGGCCGGGCTCAGCGCCAGATCCATCGCCGGCAACACGGTGGGCACCGGAGCGTTGTAGCGGTCGCGCACCGGACCGAACGCGGTGGCCGGACCGCGGGTCTCCCGCCAGACCAACTCTCCGGCGCCGTCGTGCAGTTCGCCGAGCAGACCGGTGCCGACGAGGCCCAGCAGCGCGGCGAACGCGCCACCGCTGGGCGGTGGCGCCCAGGTCACCTCGGGGGACCTGCCGTCATCGGCCTCCCACGGCGTCGCCGCCACATTCTCGTCCGCCCACAGACTGCGCAGCACCGTGGCCGCCGCGTCCGTGTCGGCCGGGCAGCCGGTCACCGCGGCCACGTGTGCCGCCAGATGATCGACGATCACCGTGCAGCGAGCCCGGAATCGGGCGAACTGGGCCTGGAAGAAGGCGAATCTCGCGTGCTCGTCGGGTTCGGAGACCAGGGTGTCGATGGCGAGCTCGGCGTTGTCGAAGAGGGCCGCGAACGGCGCGAGCGCGGCCCGGGGCGCGAAGTACAGGTTGCGTACGGCGACCCGCTCGGCCTCCCGCAGCGGCCGCAGGTGGCTCAGCTCCTCGATCACCTCGGTGTCGGAGACCGGCAGCGAGGTCCACAGTTCCTGCGCGGCGCTGTCGTAGCCGAACGGCCCTTCCTCCGGTCGCAGCCACATCAGGGGAGAGGTGTCCGCCGCCGCCAGCGGCGTACGGTACTGGCGCCCCAGCACATCGACCGGGCAGCCGCACCGCTCCAGCACGGTCGGGAAGAAGTGCTCCCCGAGCACCCGCCAGGCGTCGGGTCCGCTCGAAGCCGGGACGTAGCCGAACTCGTCCCGCAAGGCCGCGGTCATCCGGGGCCATGTCCAGGCTTCGGCGTCCTCCTCGGAAACGCGCACGGCCAGCAGGGACCGCCGCAGCGCCCAGAGCGTCTGCGCCTCGTCGCACCCGGTCGACCCCGCCGGCTCGGGCAGTGACAGGGGATCGTCGGCCGACTCGTTGCGGTCCTGGAGAGCGAACGGGTCGTCACCGTCGCGGTGCTCTTCGACGGTGAAGAGCCACATGATCTCGCCGACGGTGAAGTCGGAGGCGTAGATCTTGCCGAGGACCTCCACGAACCGCAGCGTGTGTGTGGGCAGCGCGTGCCAGGTATCGCTCGCGGTGCCGGGGTCGAACCCGGCCAGCCGGGACAACACCGTCAGGTTCCCGGCGAGCGCCTTGGCGAAGCGCGGTTCCCGGTCCCCGCAGGAATAGCGGGCCCGTGCCAGATCGCCGATCCGGTCCAGCATGAGCTCGACGGCTCCGGCGGCCGGGGGCTCGGCGGCCCACAGCCCCAGCAGCGGCACTCTCCCGGCCGGCGACGCAGCGTCGGCCCGATAGGTGTCCACGAGCGAGAGACCCAGCTCCGCGTGCAGGATGAGCAGCGCCGCGAGCTGGCGGCAGAAGTCCGCATTGATCGTGGAACCGTTGAACAGCCGCAGCACCTCGCACACATCGCGCAGCATCGCGAAGGTGATCCCCGGCGCCGTGCCCTCGCCCAGCCGCCGCCACAGCCGGACGAAGACGATCAGCTTGCGCAGCGCGGCGCGCGGGTCCTGCTCGTCGGCGGGATCGGTGAACCTGATCCGCAGATCGTCGGGACAGCACGGCTCGCAGTCGGGAAAGTCCGGGGCCGCGCCCTCCGGCACGGCGCGCTGGAACGCGACGAAGCCGCTGCGCCAGAGTTCGAGGAACTCGCAGTAGCCCAGGCCGGTACGGTCCAGGAACTCGGGCACCCGCAACACGTTGCCGGTCCAGGACGGTCCGTCGGCGGACTCCTTGGTGAACCCGTACACCTCGTACAGGGTCAGTCGGCCCCGCGCCTTCCGGAAAGCGATGTCGTGGGCGTAGAGCAGGTCGTACTCCTCGGCGGAGATGCCCAGGTACTCGCAGGCGATCTCCAGCCGGACGGGGTAGCGCCACCGGTGGCTCTGGAACCCGGCGGGCTCGTGCACCGGGTCCAGCACCAGCTCGGTGATCTCCTTGCGGAACCGGCGCATCGCGGCGTACCGGCTGGTGCCCAGGAAGCGCAGGTAGGACCTGTTCACGTCCAGGGGCTGGTGGTACGGCAGGGCGGGTGCGGTGAAGTCCTTGCGCAGCAGGGCGTAGGCGTCGAGGTGAGCCTGGGGCAGGGCCTCGGTGGCCGGGGAGGAGTGCTCCGGCACCGCGGCGAACAGGGTCGCCGGATCGTGCGGCCGCCCCAGAGCGTGCCCGGCAAGCCGGTCCGTCGCGGTGTCGTGGATCGCGCCCTGCGCGCCGCCGCCCGCCAGCCTCTCCAGGCTCTCGTTCACCAGGTCGATCACCGGCAGGGGAGTGCCGAGGTTGGCGGCCGTCACCTGCAGATCGCCGAGCGGGCCACGGCGATCCGCGAGGAGTTCGCCGACCGATGCCACGTTGGCCGGTGCGGTGGGGTGCTCGCAG
Source organism: Streptomyces sp. NPDC026575 (assembly GCF_055567415.1). Lineage (NCBI taxonomy): Bacteria > Bacillati > Actinomycetota > Actinomycetes > Kitasatosporales > Streptomycetaceae > Streptomyces > Streptomyces sp. NPDC026575. Next base: position 134,891 of record NZ_JBVHQM010000013.1, on the reverse strand, counting down.
GTCGACGCGGACGAGAGCCGCAGCAGGTCGTGCAGGTACTGCGGCGGGCCGAACGGTGAGAGGTGATCCGGCGGCACGCAGTCGGTCAGTGTGCCGTCCGGGTTGACCGGCGCGAAGCTCTCGTCCGGCGGGCCGGCCGGATCGGCGGGTCCCCCCGCGGCCTGTTGGATCTGTGCGGCGAACGGGTGCGCGACGGTGCCGGCGAGCGCCGCGGCGAAGTCGGCCGCCGGCAGCGCGGCGGGCTGCGACGTGCTGGTGAAGCCGACCGAGTACAGCGCTTCCATCAGAGAGAACCGCAGTTCGTCACCGGCCGCGAACGCGGTCAGTTCGTGCAGCGCGTCGAGCACCGCGACCGCCTGCTCCAGCCACCGCTGCGCCGCGATGTCCGCGCCGAAGGTGTCGGCCAGCGCGGCCGCGAACGCGGCCTCGTCCCGGGGTGCTCCGAAGACGAAGGCGCCACCGCCGTGGTCGCCGTATGCCGCGATCATGCGGGCCAACACGTCCGAGGCGGACACACCGAGCGTCGGAAGGCCACCGGCGGCGGGCTCCTCCGCGGTCGGGGGCTTGACGGGGACGGTGAAGAACTTCCGCAGGTGCCGGACGAAGGCCCGTGCCCGCTCCGAAACCGTGCCCGGCTCGGTGAACGGCGGCAGCAGCGCGGGATTGCCCCGCAGGACGGTGCGCCACTGCTCATCGGTGACCGCCACCAGCCCGGCCACCGTGGTGACCGACAGCGGCGGCTGCCCCACCGCGACCACCAGCGGATCGTGGTTTCCGGTGACTGCTCGCAGCACCAGCTCCAGGTACGGTCCGGGTGACGCGGCCGCGGCCGGGGCCCAGAACTCCGCGTCGATGGCCTCCGTGGCCCCGGAATGCGTGCTCCACGACCGCACCACCGTGGAGACCGGCGGTGCCAGCGCGACAGTCGGCTCCGACGTGGTGACCGAGCCCAGCGCGCGCAGTCGGCGAGCCGCTGCCTGCGGGCCGATCGCCGGTTCGGCGGGCCTGGTGAGCAGCGGCTCGGACGCGGCGACCACGCCGTTCTCGACCGCGATGCGCAGTTGCGCCAGGGACTGCGTCTCGACGCCGAAACGGGCCGCGTCGTAGCGGTGTTCGGGATCGACCGTCATCGGCAGCGTCGCGCCGAGCGCGTACAGGTAGGCCGCCGGAACGGCGAACGTCGGGTCCAGTGTGGTCGAGCCACCCTGGGGAACGAAGGTCACCGCGGCGTGCCCGGTCTCCGCGCCGGTCAGGACCGGGAAGGTGAGCCTCGCCCGGGCGGCGTTCGCGGCCAGCCGTTCGCCCTGCACGGCCGCCGAGGCGGCGAAGACGAAGGTGGTCAGCAGTGACGCCTTCGCGCCGACGGTCGCGTGATAGCCGGCCAGTTCCGCCTCGAACCGCTGCCGGTCGTTCTCCGCCTGCCGCTCGTCGAGACCGGGGTCCACGGGCGGCTTGGTGTACATCTCGCCGAGCGGGCGCGGCAGGTCCGGGGGCGGATACACCAGCCGGTCCCAGGTCAGTTCGGCTGCCACATAACGGCTCTGCGCCGGGCTGAGCGGCGGACGCTGCCGGAGGGAGCCCCCCGTGCCGGGATCCTTCGCCAGCACCTTGTCGACCTTCGCGACCAGGTCGGCGAAGTTCGGCGGGGTGCCGTCCCTGGGCAGCTCGATCTGGTCCCCTCCGGGCGACGTCGTCGGCACCGCTGCGTAGGCGCTCGCGGGCATCGCGAAGTACGCCGGTTGGAGCACCGGCAGCGGGCCCACGCTGGTGACCTTGACGTTGAAGTCCAGCTCCCCGTCGCCGACGGGGACGCCGTCGCGGGTCAGCTCCAGCCGGAGGTCGTACGAGGAGCCGGTCGGGTACTCCGGATGGCCCGACGGCGGTGCCACCACGATCACGGCGGTGGCGACCGCCTCCTGGTGCCGTGTGGTCACGGGCGGCAGGCCACCGCCGACGATGTCCAGGTAGTGCTGGATGATCGCCGTGTCGGCCACGTTCACGTCGTTCTTGGTGACATCGGCGGGCGTGACGGCGAGCCCCTTCGCCGAGCCGATCTGTACGCCCTTCCTGGGCTCGGCGAAGGTCAGGTCGAAGGCCGTCACGGTCAGCTTGTCCAGGGCCGCCCGGAAATCCGCCGCGGACATGGGTTTCGTCGGGTGCAACCGAACGATGATCAACTCCGGCATCTCAATCTTCGCCCTTCCGCCCCGATTCCAGCTTTTCCAGCTGTTCCCACACGACTATTTCCAGTACGACTTGACGAATCCGATGCCGGCGCCGACGACCGCGCCCACCCCTGCGCCGACAGCGGTGCCCACACCGGGCACGATGCTTCCCACCACGGCGCCGACCCCCGCCCCTGCCGCCGCTCCGGTCAACGTGGCCGCGGCCACCCCGGCGGTCTCGCTGCCGGTCTTCTCGGTGACGATTTCGCCCACCTTGCCGCTGGCGTACGCGGTCCCCTGGATGCCGACCGCGGCGACCGCCCCCGGCGGGCCCGCGAAACCGACCGCTGTGGACACGACCCCGATTCCCGCGTCGACCTTCTCGGCCGTGGTCTTCGCGGTGGCCACTTGGAGGGCGGTGGCGGCCACGGCCAGCGGGGCCGCCACCTTCCCGACCACCTTGAGCACCGGCGCGGCGGCCTGCAGGGCTCGTGCTCCGGTACCCACCGCCTTGGCCGCGACGCCGGTCTCGGAGGCCACCTGGGCGGTCGTCGAAACGGTCTTGGCGACGGATGCGGTCTCGGTCGCGGCCGCGGAGACCGTGGCCGTCACCGCCTGCTGGGTGCTCGCGGCGGCCTGCTCGACGTTGGCCGCCGTGGACGCGGCGTCTTCGATGAAGTCCGCGGCCGCCAGAGGACGGGCGTTCAGCGTCAGCAGCTTGGAGAGATAGACGGCGTACTTCTGGGCGATCCGGCCTCCGCCGTACTTGAAATCGCCGATCGCCTCGGCGACGCCACCGAGCAGGCTCTTCCCCTTCGCCAGCGTCTGACCGACCTTGGCGACCACCACATCGAGGTTGTGCGCCCCTTTCGGACCCCCCGGCGGGACGCCGATCTCGGTGATCGTGCCGCCGATCACCCGCACATCGGCGTAGATCCGCTCGGCGCCCTGCACACCCAGCTGCTGCAACTCCCGCAGCACGCCGCCGACGCGACCGTGCGCCGCGGTGCCGAACGGGCTCGCCGCCTTGCTACTGAAGTTCAGCGCCGTCCGCTCGATGGCGCCGGGGCTGGTACTGGCGCCGGCCTCGAATCCCGCCTGGTTGCGAACGAACTCCAGGATGTCGTCGATGGTGTGCGTGGGAGGCGTCGGATTCCTGCCGTCCAGGTCGACCAGCGCGACCGGATTGCCATGGGCGTACTCGTACGAGCTGGCCTGAGGTGTGTCGATCGGGTCGCAGCTGGTCCAGCGGCACAGCCACGGGGCGTAGTAGCGGGCGCCGTGGAAGTACAGGCCGGTCTCGGTGTCGCGCTCCCGCCCGGTGAAGCGGTAGCGCTTGGGCGTCTCGGTCCTGGCACGTACCGCCTGGTAGGCCGTGCCGCCGTAGGGGTAGTACTCCTCGTACGTGAGGATTCGGGCCCGCTCGTCCAGTTCCAGCGTGGCGGATCCGAGATGGTCCGCCAGTTGATAGCGGACCTGGTGTTCCGGACCGGAATCCGCGCCGCGGGTCCGCCGCTCCAGCAGTGCGACGCGCCGCGTGTCGTCCATCGCGTGCACCGTCTGGCGTTCCAGAGTCACCGCGCCGTCCGCGCCGTACTCCCGGTAGACCTCGAACGGGCCGATGTAACGGCGTTCGCTGCTTCTCCTCGCCGTTCCACCCTCGCCACAGGACGAGTCGGTGACCTTGCGGACGCGTTGTCCGGTGGCGTCGTAGGAGTAGTACGTCGTCTGCGGGGTTCCGGCGCCGCGGACCTGCCGGGCGCTGGCCTCCAGCTGGTCCTCGGGATCCCAGCGCAGCAGCGGCAGACCGGGCATCGCGGTGGTGTTCCCTCTGGCGTCGTACGCGAAGTCGCCGTCGTGCGCACCACTCAGCCGGTTGCCGGTCACCTCCGGTTCCAGCGCACTGGGCTCGGCGTACCGGAACCGTCGGGTCCAGCCGGGAGCGGTGGACGCGCGGTGCTCCAGGGTCAGCATGTTGCCGACCGCGTCGTAGACATACCGCTGCAGGTAACGCCCCATCGCGGCACCGTCGCCGGGGTGGGCGAGTCCCACCCTGGGCGCGTCACCGGTGTCACCGGGATCGGTCTGGCCGAGGTGTTCCCGGCCGGTCGCCTCGACGAGCCGGTACACCGCGTCGTAGGTGTAGTCCGCGCCGGGCTCGACGACCCGGTTGCGGAAGAACGTCCTCTGCTGCGCGGTGTCCCGGATCGAGACGATGTTGCCGACCGGGTCGTGGCAGTAGGCCAGGTGCTGCACCGTCCTGCGCTCGCGGCGGGAACGCGGCCGCTCACGGCGGGTCCGCAGCGCGGTGAGCCGGAAGGTCAGCGGGTCGTAGGTGTAGCGGGTCCGCGCGCCGTTGCCGTGGTCGATCCGGGTGCGCTGCCCGCGGGCGTTGTACTCCACCCCCGCGACCAGCACGGTGTCCCGGCCGTCGGACGTGGCCACGAGACGCTCCAGCAGGTTCGCCTCGTTGTAGTACGGCCGGACCACGGTGCCGTCCGGGCTGGTGATGCTGATGGGGCGGTCCAGCGCGTCGAATCGGGTGCGGCCGGTGTAGACCTCCTCCTCAAGCGCGACCTCCTCCCGCCAGTCGGGCGCTCGCCGGTAATCCACCGGGAACCGGCGCGTCGCCTCCAGCAGGTTGCCGCGGAAGTCGTACGCCTCGTGGGTGCTGACACCGGAACCGTCGTGCCGCCGGAAAACCCTGGTCCGCAGGTTGCGGGCCGGGTCCTCGCCGTATTCGGTCTTCTGGTGCAGAACCTCACCGTCGAGACCCGGACCGCTGACATAGGCGCGCACCGGACGGTGGCCGGCGTCGTACTCGGTGCGGAACCGGAAGCCCCTGCTGTTCCAGGTGCAGCGCGGATTGCCGAGCACGTCCGGCAGCAGTGCCCCGGCCCCGTAGTCGATGCCTGCCCGGCTCACCTGCATGCCCACCATCGAGTAGGCGTGGCGGATCGCGGCGCGGCCGAGTGGGTCGCGCACCTCGCGGACGTTGCCCTCGACATCCGTGCTCGTCCGGGTCACCAGACGCTCCTCGACGACCGTCCCGTCCTTGGCGTGCCGGTTGTGCGCAACGGTGCGGAACGGGCGGGCGAGGGAGTCGAGATGGGTGTCGGTGGGCGTGTGCGCGTGGAGTGCGGCCTTCTCGGCGGCGCGCCGCTGCTCGGGGCCGAGGGCCCCGTCGGCCCTCGCGGCATGCCATGTGGTCCACCCGGGCTCCGTGGCCAGCAGTTGGCGGACCTGGCCGCCGACGTCCGGATCCTGCCGGGGATCGGTCAGCACGGTGTCGTTGCCGTCCCACACCCGCTGCCGCCACGGGTCGAACACCGTTTTCGCATAGGTGTGGTCGGGATGCAGGCTGCCGACCACCCGCTCCAGCGGGTCGTAGAGGAGCACCGTGCTCACCCCGGCCAGGACCGCGAACTCGAAAGCGTGGGTCCCGGTGAAGAACGGTTCGAAGGTACGGACCGGGTTGCCCTTGTTGTTGAAGATCGTCCATCCGGTGCCGGCCCAGCGGGGCTCGACGACCGGGCCGCCCTCGGACAGCGGACCGGGTTCGGCCTGGACCTTGGACTGGACCTCGCGTCCAAAACCGTCGCTGTAGGCGATCGTGTGGGTGATCCTGCTCTGCTCGCCAGGGGCGAGGTCGGACTGGTGGGTGTGCCGGGCGAGGGTCGCGACCATGGCCGGTTCCCCGCGCAGCCAGAATGCCGACTCGTCGTAGCAGAACCTGCTCCCCGCCGACTTGAGCAACGCAGGTCCGGCCGCGAGCGGATCGGCGAGGTATCGGGCCACCAGCGCGGGGGAGGGGTCGGGGTCGAAGCCGTCCAGAGAGTCGCCGAGGGATTCCTCGCGCTTAGCCATGGTCGCGGTCCCGGCGACCCTGGCATGCACGTCGTAGGCCATCTGGACCCGGTTGCGGTTGGGGTCGGTGACGAGGGCCGGCCGCAGGACGCGGTAGTCGTTGCCCTGGGAGAGCGTCCTGCCGTCGGCGTCGCGTTCACCCACCGTGTAGCGGTTGCCGAGCTGGTCGGTGCTGTCGACGAGGAGCAGGTCGTAGTCGTCGTAGGAGACCGTCGAGGTGCCACCGAGCGGATCGGTGAACCGGCAGGGCAGGAAGAAGTGGCGTGCGGCGTGGTCCAGTTCGCTCGTGTCCGGTGGCGCGTACGCGGTCCGCGCCGAGGGAATCCACCATCCATCCTCGTGCCGCAGATATCCGGCGGTCCGCAGCATCGGTTCGTCGACCCGGTCCCCGTACAGCGCAGTGACCAGTCCGTCGGGGAAGGCGAGTCGGTACTCCTGGTAGGGCAGCGCGCGGGACTGGAGCGTGCCGAGGGGCAGCGGCCCTGAGAGGTCGTCGCTCCGGTACAGGGTGCGTACGTGCTCGGTGAGCCGGAGTGCCGGTTTCGCCGGCAGTGCGTCCCAGTCCTGGTAGGGAATCGTCTGATCGATGCCGGTCAGCGCGCGGGTCAGCTCGGCGTGGGTGAACCGGTCCCCGGCGGGGCGGAGCGCCAGCACCTCGAAGGCGCGGGTCCGGCAGGGCAGGGGCGCACGGTGGCTGTCGGGTTCCTCGACGGCGTTGGTGTAGTCGTGATCGGTGAGCACCACATGCGTACGCCGCTGCGGCCCCGCGTCCCGCTCATCGAGATCGGGGGAGGGGCGGGTACGGCCGTAGCCGACGGTCACCGACCGCAGCACATTGCCGTATGCGTCGACGGCGAGGGTCAGCTCATGGCCGACCCGCGGGTCCATGGTGCGCTCGTAGTGCCCGGTCAGGGTTTCCCTGGGGTGTACGTCGAAAACCGCATGCGGCGCGCCGGTCGAGTCGGCGCGGCCGACGGCCGGTTGGAGCATCCGGACCAGATGGTTGTGCTCGGTGACGCGGTACGGGCGGCTTTCGGCGTCACTGTCGTCGAGCGCGTACACCTCGGTGCGGAGCACCGATCCCTTCAGGGAACGACATGCCTGCCGGGCCTCGTCGGCGGTCAGGCCGTCCGGCAGCACCGTGTCGGGGAGTAACAGGTCATCGCTGTGGTACTCGCGTGCGAACTGCCGCGAGATCCGCTGTCCGGGGAGAAAGGCGCCCGTGTGGAACCAGGTCCGGGTGAGCGTGGGTGGCCGGTACGTGGCCTCGTCCACATTGCCGGCCTCGGCCAACGCCTCCAACGCTTCGGTGTCGGTCTGCTCGACCATGCCGAAACCCCGGAACTCACGCTCCGGCCCGTCGAAATGGCCATGGTGGTAGGCGTACCGGCTGACGAACCGGTGACGGCCGATCGCGTCCACCGTCTCCACGCGCTCGACCAGGTGCACGACGAACGGCAACCGGGTCAGCCAGGGGCGCCCGGCGGCGGCGTCCTCGGCGTAGAAGCGGGTCGAGGGGGCGTAGCGGATATGGGTTTCGGCCCCCAGGTTGTTGCGTACTCCGGTGAGCAGATGGGGTTTGCCGCCGCGCATCAGATCCAGATAGCGCAGCTGGCGGCCGGATTCGGCGGGCAGCGGCGAGGACCACACCAGGCAGCCGGTGCCGGAGCCGAGCAGGTCGATCGCGGCGACCTTGGACACGTTCTCGATCCGGGGAAAGGCCACGGGCAGGGCGTGCGGAGCGCTCCACGCGTTGCCCGACCGGTTCAGGTAGAGCCGGACCCCGTCGCGGTGCAGGTAGATCAGGTCCGCCGGGCCGGAACCATCGACATCGGCCAGCCGGATCCTGGCCGGGTCGAACTGGTCCGGACTGTCGAGCCGGGGAGCGCCGTCCATGCCGACCTTGGCGCCGAACCGGCCGTGGCCCAGGTTCGGCCAGTAGCAGATCTCGCCGTTGCGGATCCGGACCAGGTCGGCGAGCCCGTCGCCGGACAGGTCCGCCAAGTGGATCGACGAGGTGCGGTCGGCGAAGACCAGTCGCGGCCCGGATTCCTCGTCCCGTGACGGCCAGGTCCGGCGGCCGGTGTCGAATCCCTCCTCGCCCAGCGATCGATACCAGGTCCAGCCCGGCTCGCCGGTGACCAGCACGTCGGCCCGGCCGTCGCCGCTGAGGTCCACGAAGCGCAGGTTCGGGTCGTCCCAGGCCAGGTCCGGTCGGGACCGGAACGGCCGGAACACCTCCCAGTCCTGGTCGGCCCGTTCGGTGAACCCCGGTGTGGTGCCACCGAAATCCACCACGGCCGGGCGGCCGTCGCCGTCCAGGTCCAGCAGCTCGGTCCGGCCGCCGGTCGGGCGGCTGCGTACCACCCGCATCGGTCCGAGGTGGCCACCGCCGAGGTTGGGCTTGTAGAACCAGGTCCCGGCCTGCTCGGTGAGTAGCCCGGCCAGCCCGTCGCCCTCCAAGTCCGTCCATCGGTAGGCCGATCCGTCCACGCCGATCGGCGCGTTCTCCAGGTCGGCCGCGTCGAGTGTGCGTACCTCGGTGTCGATCTCGGCCTGGGAATAGGAGAATTCCAGTGGCGGCATCGATCTGGTGAGATATCCACCGGAAGTCCGCCGCCAGCCGCTGTGTGACACCGACTCCAAAAATGCGCCCGTCACTCCGCCCCGCTCGGCATCGCCGCGATATACCAGCTCGGTGGAGCGCACCAGGCAGTCACGACCGACATCGGGCTCGTCCGGGAAATGATGGAACATCAGCACCCGGCGGCAGAGCCGGTAGCCGCGAATCTCGAATCCGGCCCGGTAGGAGGAGAACGGGTCCAGCCGACAGGCCCACGGCCGGACTTCGGCCGTACTCTCGTCGTGTTCGCCGTAGTCGAAGACGATCTCGAACATATGGTCCGCATCGGCGGAGACCAGCCGGGAAACCGTGTTTCCGTAGCGGATGCGCTTCAGATACCGGTTCGCGGCGCGATCGGCCGCGGTGCGGTTGCGTTCGCAGGTGGCAGCGAGATCGACGCCGCTGCCGTCCTCGGTCTTGTACTCGTAGCGGACCGCGTTGCCGACATCATCATGGCTTTCACAGATCAGCCAACTGAACACCCGGCGTGCGTCGTTCGGGTCGGCGATGCGGCTGGCGGCATCACGTCCATAGACGGTGGTGACATTGTCCCGGCTGATCGAGCGCCAATGGACGTCGCCGGACCGTACGTCGGTCCACCGCTCGATGCGCGCATAGAGGCCCTCCACACGCGGCCGATATCGGCACACCACATAATCCGAGCCGTCCACCCTGCACGACCGGCGATTCCGGATCCACTCTCCACCGCGCTCCACCAGGACGGGGACCAGGTCCTCCGTGCCGGACAGGATGAAGGTGTCTTCGAAGTCCCCGCCGTCGTCGGCGTAGCGCGGAATGCCCTTGTCGGTCTTGCGGGTGATCGCCGGTAGTCCGATACCCCAGCCGATCCCGAACGGGCCGTTGCCGGCGGCGGAGTCGTAACCGAGTGACAAGGACGGGCCGAACCCGGACCGTCCCGGGCTGATCGCGAGGGGAACCGAGAGCCCGCCGGTGCCGGTCACCAAGTTCGCGGTGAACTTCTCCCCGATCCCCCGGATGGCACCGCCACCCTTCGGCAGCGAGATCACCGGCGCGTCGGGAGCGCCCGGGACGGTGTCGCCGGAGGGCGCGATGGGTGCGGAATCGGTCGATCCAGCCCCACTGGGCACGTTCGCCTCCCTGGTGACGCGGTGCACCGAGCCCGGGGACTTGGGCATACGACCGGGACGGACGGACAGGTCGGATCGCCCGCACCGGCGCGATGCCGTACACCACGTCCGTACGTCCGTCGACGCGACCGGGGCGGCTCCAGAGTAGGGTGTCGTGGTCGCCGTTAGATACCCCTTCGGCAGTGAATGCCGGATAGGGAAGAACTTCCTTCCGTTCGGCAGGATCTGACTGCACCGGCTCGACAGCCCGCGCCCCCCGCTCGCCGAGGAGCGTGGAGCCTCCATGACTTCCTGACACCTACGCACTCGTGCCGTATTGCCGGCTCGATCTTTCACCTGTGCGGCGGGGCCGTGCGGCGAAGGTCGTGCCAGAGCATTTAGTGATCGTTTATCGAGGCTCGGCAGGATGTGAAGTGTCGAGAAGGATCCTTCACAGGGGACGGTATGGCCAAGCTGTATCTGGAGAAGCTCAAGTGCGTCACGACTGAGGGCTGGAGCGGCTCCGATGAGCCGAGGCTCGTTGTCCAGGATCGCGGCACTGTGTGGAATGGGACGGTGCTGGGAGATCGGATGTACACCGTCAAGTACGACTGCGACTTCACGGGGACGATCGCTGTATCACTCGGCGAGGCCGGCGCCTCGGGCGGGGATGGCAAGCTCGGGGAGCAGTGGATTACGGATACGCCTGGTGAGCGCAGTCTGCGCTTCAGGGCGGATGGTGCTGAGTACAGGCTGCTGTACGCGGTGGAGTAGGCAGCTCGACCGGTAGCAGGTGAAACGCCCGCCGACCCCGGACGGAGCCCTGGGCCGTCCGGCACCGCCGCAGTGCCGTCGCCGACACCGCGGCGCTCGAAGGGCAGTGTCTGGACACCCGGGTCAGATGGCGTTGTGCTCATACCGGTGTGGGGGTTCTTGCGCGTCAGGGGCCTGCGGGCCGGCGATCCGTTCGATGCGTGGTCGGGCGAGTTGGGCGTAGTCGGAGCCGGAGATGGCCGCTGAGCGGTCGAGGCGGGCGGCGTCCAGGTCGACGCGTCGGTCTCCGGGGACGACCGCGAGCACGTGGCGCGTGGTCCGCCGGTCGATCTTGGCCCTGAGAATGAGGCATTTCGCCGCATGGGAGGCGGGATGCCCGCGCAGGGCGCTGACCGAGTCCGTGGTGCCTTCCGGTTCGTGATCGATGAGCCGGTAAGGGGTCCTGGCGGTGTCGGGCAGGTCGATCAGGCGCTGGTAGGTGTTGTGGTCGGGCACGCTGCGTCCTCTTTCGCGGGTTTCAGTGTGGTGGTGCGGTGGGTGCGTTCGACGGCCTGGCCCCAGTAGGTCCCGGTGATCATGAGCATGGCGCCGAGTGCGGCCCACGGAGTGAGCCGTTCGCTGCCGAGGCTGATCCCGACCGTGACGGCCCAGACCGGTTCGGTGCCCAGCAGAAGGCTGGCCCGGCTGGCGGAAGTGCGTTGCACGGCCCAGGTCTGGGCGAGGAAGGCGAACACGCTGCAGAACAGGGCGAGATAGATCAACTGGGCCCAGGTGGCGGCACTGCCGTGGGCGAGATCGGGCATGTGGGTGAGGGCGGGCGGCAGGAACAGCGCCGAGCCGACGACGGTTTGGACGGTCGTCAGATGCAGCGGGTCCATGGGGCGGTCGGTGGTGAGCCGACCGACGAGCGCGACGTGCCCCGCCCGGACCACTGCGGCGGCGAGCACCAGAACGTCCCCGAGCCGTGGCGCGTGCAGTCCGGTGCTGGAGGTGAGCAGTCCGACAGCCAGCACGCAGAGGCCGGCGGCGAGGAAGAACGTCGGAGGCAGTCTGCGGCGGCCCCCGGTACGGTCCAGCAGCGGCGTCAGCACAATGGTCAGGCTGATGATCAGCCCCGCGTTCGAGGCGCTGGTGTGCGCCACTCCGTAGGTCTCCAGCACCAGAACGGCCGCCTGCGTGAGTCCCAGCAGCGACCCGACGCGGATCTCTGCGCGGGTCCAGCCGCGCGCCCGGCGACGAGCGGCGACCAGGGCGCCGCATGCGAGCGCGGAGATCGCGTATCGGGCGAAGAGCACCGCCATGACCGGGAGTGCGACGGTGGCCGTCTTGGCCGCGAGGTAACTGGAACCCCAGACGAGCGCGACGAGGAGGAGCACCACATCGGTGCGGCGGGCAACAGGCATGTCCCCACGCTGCACCACTTGGATCTTGAAGGCCATAACCAAGTTCTTCAACAACGCTGTAGCAGCCCTACACTGTCAGGATGGACGAACGGCAGCTGCGGATCCTGCGCGAACTGGGAGAGTTGGGCAGTGTCAGCGCCGTCGCCGAGGCACTGCATGTGACGCCTTCAGCGATTTCGCAGCAGCTGCGGCTGCTGCAGCGTTCGTTTTCCGTTCCGCTCACCGAACGCGCCGGCCGCCGGGTGGTGCTGACCGACGCCGGGCAGGCCCTGGCCGGCGCTGCCATCGAGGTGGAGACCGCGCTGGCCCGGGCACGGCACACCATCACCGACTTCGCGGGACGACCGGACGGGGACGTATCGGTGGCGGCGTTCCACAGTGCGGCCTCCGCGTTCTTCCCGCTCCTGCTGCAGAGCCTCGCCGGCCCGGACAGCCCCCGGCTGGCTCTCGCCGACGAGGACGTTGCCCAGGACCGCTTCCCGGCCCTCACCCGTGACTACGATCTGGTGCTCGCCCACCGCCTCGACCACGCTCTGCCGTGGCCCCGGACGGTGACCGCCACCACTCTGCTGCGCGAGCCTCTCGACGTCGCTCTGCCGGTCGGCCACCCGCTGGCCTCCCAACCGCTGCTCTCGCCGCGGGATGTGGCGGAGGAGCCCTGGATCACCGTCCACGACGGCTTCCCGTTGATGGCCACCATCGAGGCGATCGCCAGCGTCGCCAACCGCCGACTGGATATCGTCCACCGCATCAACGAGTTCGCGGTGGTCGCCGAGGCCGTGGCAGCCGGCGGCGGCGTCGCGCTGATGCCTCGCTGGACCACCCGTGCCCACTCCGACGTCGTCCTCAGGCCGCTGAGCGGAGTGCACGCCCGCCGCCACATCGACGTGCTCCACCGGCCCGAGCGCATCGCACGAAAGGCCACCCGAACGGTCGTTGCCGCATTGCATCGGGCCGCGGCGGCGATCCAGGGCCGAGACACCTGCGCGCCCTCCGCGTGACGTTCCACGACAGCCCAGGGTGGGCCGGCCCGGCTCGGATCTGCCGGGAAGTCGCCCTTCAACAGCTGAGCAGGAAAGGTCAGTTGGGCCCTGGCGCGGCGACGCTGCCGTGTCGGGTGGCGACGGCCGTGCGCACCGGCCGCCCAATGATGCCCACATGCGTGTTCTGATGCAGGTCACGGACGGAGCCACAGCCGGAACGACACCGAAGCCTCCTAGCCACTGGCCCGTCGGACACTCCCTGATAGTCAGTTGGTGTCCGGGTGCTCTTCCCTCAGCGGGAGCCGGTACCGGAGCCAGCGGTGGGCGATGTGGGCGCCTGCGGCGGTGAGCGCCTCGGCGACGGGTGTACCGCTGTGCTCCTGTACGTCAATACGTGTGGCCTCGGGGTAGTCGTGTCGCAGCCGGCCGATGAGTGCGCTCAGCAGCGCGGTCAGCTGCCCGGCGCTGATCCCGTGGCGGTGGAGGACCGTGTCCACGGTGGCCGCCTCACCCGCGATCACTGCGGTGACCTGGGCGGCGATCCCGCCTTCCGGGGTCAGGAGGTCGAGCGTCAGGTGGGGCAGCGGGGGTCGGTCGACCAGCAGCCTCGCGGCGTTCTCGGGGCGGAACGGCTGCCCGGTGGCTTCGGTGTAGAAGTCGGCGTAGGCCGACAGCCGGGCGTCGGTGACGGTGCCCGTGCGAGGCTCGGGCTGCCGAATCCACGCGGCCAGTAGCCGAAGCGCCTCTTCGGAGCTGGAGCCTGCCTCGGCGGTGTAGACACTCAGCCGCTGATTCGGGTCGGCGGGCAGGGTGAGGGACTCGTAATTGAGGGTGAGCGGGCCGACGATCGGGTGGTGGAAGTGTTTGCTGCCATGCGTGTGCCGATGTACGTTCTGGTCGGCCCACCAGCGGCGGAAGTCCTCATCCGTGATCGAGAGTTCGCCGACGAGTTCGGCCAGCAGTGGATCGTGGGGATGGCGTCCGGGCGTAGAGCCGGAGCGAGGCGACAATGTCCTGGGCGTGGGTGTCCCAGTGGGCATACAGCGAGCGGGCGGTCTCGTCGCAGAACATGAACCGCACCAGGTTCCGCTCGCGGTGCGGCAGCGCGTCGAAGTCGGTGAGCAGCACACGTGCCATCTGGTTGGACGCAAGTACGTCCAGTCGCCGCCCCAGCACAAGGGCGGGGGTGTGTTCGAGGATCCGGAGCAGATCGCGCAGCCCCGGGCGGACCGGCTGCGGACGCGTCGCCGTGCGGCGGGGCCTGCCTGCGGCGGGCTTGGCGAGCTGGGTCGCGCGCGCGGCGTTGGCCGCGGGCCACCGGGTGGTGGGCACGGTGCGCACGCCCGCCGACGCACGGGCCTTTGAGGCGCTCGCCGGCGACGCGCACGCCCGCATCCTGGACGTGACCGACCATGGCGCGGTGGACACGGTCGTGGACGAGACCGAGCGCGACCTGGGCCCGGTCGACTTACTCGTCGCCAACGCCGGGTTCGGCCATGACGGCCTCTTCGAGGAGTCGTCGATGGACGACCTTCGCCGTCAGTTCGAGGTGAACGTCTACGGAACCGTGGCGGTGATCAAGGCCGTGCTGCCGCACATGCGGGAGCGCCGTTCGGGCCACATCATCGCCGTCACCTCGATGGGCGGGCTGATCACCATGCCGGGCCTCAGCTTCTACCACGGCAGCAAGTTCGCCGTGGAGGGCATCCTCGAAACGCTCGGCAAGGAGGTCGCCGACTTCGGCATCCATGTCACCGCCGTCGAGCCGGGCAGTTTCCGGACCGACTGGGCCGGCCGCTCGATGATCCGCGCACCCCGTGCGATCGCCGACTACGACGAGCTGTTCGAGCCGCTGCGCGCCCGGCGCATCCACGGCAGCGGGACCCAGCCGGGCGACCCGGACAAGGCCGCCGCCGCGGTGCTGCGCATCGTGGCGGCCGACCGGCCGCCGAGGCGTCTGCTGCTCGGCAACGACGCGCTTCGGCTCGTCCGGGCCGGACGCGACGCCTTCGAGCGCGACATGCTGGCGTGGGCCGAACTGTCGGCCTCCACCGACTTCGACGACGTCAGCCGGTCCGCCTGACGTCACCCGCTGTCGGGCCCCAGCGCGGGGCCTCGACGGTGGCCGTCATCACGAAGCCGGCCCGTTCTTGGTCCACCACAGCCGGACCTCAGAGGGCGCGGCCCGCGAGCTTCGCGTGGTCGGTGTCCGGGAGCCAGTCGCGCTGGGGGTCGTAGTCCAGCCAGCGCAGGGAGCGGCCGGTTTCGCTGAAGCCGCGCAGCAGGGTGTCGAGTTGCGGGTGGCGGGCGGACTCGCGCCAGGCCAGCGACCAGGCGTACAGCGGGGTCGGCTCGACGAGCGGGATCGCGCGCAGGCCCGCGTGGTCGGGGAGCGGGGCGTCGGCGGGGAAGAGGGTGAAGCACCCGGCGTCGCCGCGCAGGTGTTGAACGAGGTGGTCCAGGCCCAGGTTGGGGCCGTCCTGCCGCAGGTTGAGGGCGAAGTGGTCGGCGAACCGGCGGAGGAAGTCCAGGCGGGTCAGTTCGGCCGGGCACCACAGGGGCCACTCGCGTAGGTCGGCCGGGCGCAGCGCGTCCGCGCCGGCCAGCGGATGGGACGGGCCGACCAACGCGTCGACCGGTTCGAGCCGCACCAGCCGCTGGGTCAGGCCCGCGTCGCGGCCGCCGGGCAGCTGGTGCACCCGGCCGAGGCCCAGGTCGGTGTCGCCGCGCAGCAGCGCCTGCGCGACCGAGGGCCAGTCGCGTCCCGGGCCGGGTTCGAGCCGTATCGGCCCGAGCGCCTGCACGGCCTGGGCGACGGTGCGCATCGGGGCGTAGAGGTGCCCCCAGGTGTCGATCCGTACGGCCGAACCGGCACCGCATACTGCCGCGATCGCGCGCTCGCCCGCCGTCAACGCCTCGTGTGCGGCCGGCAGAAACCGTTCACCCGCCTCGGTCAGCCGGATGCCGCCCTCGCGCTCGAAGAGCCGGACGGCCAGCAGCTTCTCCAGCCGCGCGATGCGCTTGGACAGTGCCTGCTGACTGGTGTTCAGTTCCCCGGCTGCCCGCCCGAAGTGCAGCATTCCGGCGGTCGTGGTGAACGCGCGGACGAGTGCGAGGTCGAGATCCATGCCGCTGACCTTATGCGACAACCGTGCGTTGTCGGCCGGGCGGCTGCGTTGTTGGCCGGTCCGCCCCGCCGCCCGGTCAGATGGTCCTCGACGCCACACCGGGCGCCACACCGGGGACGGCCCCGGAGAGCACCGAGGAAGAGGACCACGATGAAAGCCCTGATACCGACCGGCGATCCCGCCGCACCAGTCGTACTCGCCGACGTCCCCGAGCCGGCCCCGCGCCCCCACGAGGCGCTGGTGAAGGTCGAGGCGTTCTCGGTCAACCGGGGCGAGACGTTCAAGCTGGAAAAGCCGGTGCCCGGCGAGCGGCCCGGCAAGGACATCGCGGGGCTGGTGGTGCAGCCGGCCGCCGACGGAAGCGGACCGTCCGGGATCACCCGGGTCGTGGGCCATCCCATGGCGGGCGGCTGGGCGGAGTACGTGGCGGTGCCGACGGACGCCCTCGCGGTGCTGCCGGACGGCGTCTCCGTGCTCCAGGGCGCGGCGTTGCCGCTGGCGGGGCTCACCGCGTTGCGGCTGCTGCGGGTCGCCGGGCCCGTGCTGGGCCGGCGTGTCCTGCTGACCGGCGCGTCCGGAGGCGTGGGCCACTACGTGACCGAACTCGCGGCCGCGGCGGGGGCGCGGATCACCGCCGTGACCCGGGACGCCGAACGCGGCGCCCGGCTGGCCGAGCTCGGCGCCGAAGTCGTCCACGACGTCGCCGACGCCCGTGGCCCCTACGACGTCGTGCTGGAGTCGACCGGCGGCCGTGCCCTTCCGCTCGCTCTGGCGCGGCTCGCCGGGCGCGGCACGCTCGTCTGGTTCGGCCAGGCCAGCCGTACGCCCGCCACGCTCGACTTCTTCGACTTCTTCAACGGCCCCGAGTCGGCCGTCATCCGCCACTTCCACTACCTCGACGCGGACTCCCGCCTCGACGACGATCTGGCGGCGCTGGTCCGGCTGACCGAGCAGGGCCGCCTGCACCCGGAGATCGGCCGCGTCACGGACTGGGCCGACACCGCGACCACCCTCACCGACCTGCGCGACCGCCGCATCCGCGGCAAAGCTGTCCTCACCCTCTCCTGAACCCCGAACCCCGAACCCCGAACTCCAACCCCCGAACGGTGATCGCCGTTCCCCGACCACACACTCCGCACCGCAGCCCAAGGAGCACGACCATGAACCTCACCACCGACCCTCGCAGCGTCGTCATCCGCTACGTCGAGGCCGTGCGCGACGGCGACGCCGATGTCATCCACGACAGCTTCGCCAAGGACGCGACCTGGCATTACCCGGGCAGCCTGCCGGTCTCCAAGGTGTGGCACGGCCGCGACGCGATCATCAACGACTTCCTCGGCGGCATGGGGCCGGCCTTCGTCCCCGGCAGCCTGGAAATAGCTCTGGTCGGCACCATCGCCGAGAACGACCGCGTGGTAGCGGAATGGACCTCCAGGGCCACAACCGTGCACGGCAGCCGCTACGACAACCGCTGCCTCGGCATCTTCACCGTCCGCGACGGCAAGATCACCTCGGTCGTCGAATACGCCGACACCCATCATGTCGCCGCCACCCTCTTCCCGGACCACGAGACGGCCCGGCCAGCCGACGACGCTTGAGCCGCGACGAAAGCGGGGCGGGACCCTCCCACCTTCCTACCGATCGTCGACATCAAGAAGGGCAGGGAGGTGCCGAGGCCGAGCTGATATCGGAGTGCGAAGCCGCCCGGGCGCGTGGCACAGTCGCTGCCGTGACCTTGATGGACGTCCTCGTCGACTTCGCCCGCATCGGCCGGATCGGGCCTCTGCACTGCGGAATGCTCCTGACCGAGGCCGAGGACCTCCTCGGTCCGGGGCGTCCGCACCCCGCCATCCGCATGAAGGGGCCCGACATCGACGGCTATCCGTACTCCTGGGACGGACTGGAGTTGGACGTCACCCAGCGGGCGGTCAGCGGCATCCGGATCCGTCTCCGGCCCGGCTCGACCGCGAAGCTCCCAGCCCTCATCCTGCCCGAATCAGAGTCGTTCGAGGCCACCGTGCTCCGCGAGGAACTGGTCACGGCCCTGGACACCGCAGGCTGTGAGCACCACGTCAACGCCACCCTCACGTTCGGCAGCCAGTCCAGCATCGTTACTCGGCCGGCTGACGTCTGCGCGGTTTTCAGCCTCCCCGGCCGGGACAACCACGTGCCGCACCGAGACCGCCACTACCTCGGCGTGATGCACAGGCACACGGCTTGACCTCGCTGATTCCACGAATGATCCGGTTGACATGGCCTTCGACGACTGCGGAGTCCCAGGGCAGGCGAGTCCGGCCATGACGGCGTCGCGGTCCCGGCCGATGCCTGCGGCAGAACTCCTCATCCGCCTTCCGGACCCTCGGCCGGGCGGCGCCGCCACCAGCGATCGGAACGCCGCTGCCGATGAGCCGCGAACGGATCGGGCAGTGTGCGCTCGACGTACGTGCCGTCCAGCGCATGCACTCGGGCTTTGAGCTCGGCTCGTGGCCGGGGAGGCAACTGCCGCAAGACTTCATGGAGCACGTCGCGGGCGTGCCGCACATCGTCGAAGGAGCAGCCACGGCACGAACACCCCGCCGCTCGCCGAAGGCGCTCGCCCTTACCGCGTTCACCGCGCGACCCCAGGCTCGGGCCGGTGTCGAGCGTCGCGCTCGGCCTGGCGCTCCGCGAAGAAGTGGGCCCCGGCGGCCACCGCCACCATCCCGGCGATCATCTGGAGGGAGTGGGTCAGGCTCATCAGCGGCGCGGGCAGCCTGGGGTCACCGGGGGCAAGGTTCAGCGTGTTCAGTGTCAGCCAGCCGCCCCAGCAGGCCAGCGCGCCGGCGCCGACCCACACGGCGGCCAGTGGGCCCAGCACGGGGAGCCGGCGCCCGCGGCCGTACGCGAGAAGCAGGACGCCGGCGACGGTGAGGACGGCGAACAGGACGTACGTGGCGTCGTTCACGCGGCTGTTGAAGTCCTGGGCCGCGGCCCGCGCCGGGGTCATTCCCAAGGTTCCGCCGACCGCCCACACCAGATGCATGACGCCCGCGAACAGCGCCGGCATGCTCACCACGCTCGCGATCAGCCGCCGCGCGGCCCCGGTCGGGGAGGGCGGCAGGGCCCCGGTACGGCCGCGCCACATATGTCCCCAGCGCTCCCTGGCGTACCGCATGAAGAGGGTGCCCAGTGTCAGGGCCTGCAGGATGAAGCCGCTGTAGACGACGGTCCACACCCAGGGTTCGAGGAGCGCGTCGGAGCCGTCGTCGGCCACCGTGATGTGGTCGTGCAGCGCGGCGGCCAGCGTCTGGACCGGGAACGCCACGACGACCGGCGCCAGCAGCCCCGACGCGCACCACATCGGCACCGCCAGCAGCCAGGCCGGGACCTGCCGTCCCCAGGGCCGGGTGAGCAGGAACGACAGCAGGATCACTACGCCGTCCATCAGCAGCGTGAGCACGTTGATGGCCATCAGGAAGGTGCCGTCCTTGCGCAGTGCGCTGCCCTCGGGGATGCCGATGCGGCTGCCCGCGATCCAGGCGATCTTGAGTGAGAGGTACGGAACGCAGGCGACGTGAGTGAGCGTCCGGAGCGTGACGCCCACGCCCCGTCGCGGGGCGGGAGTCGGGGCGGCTGCGCGGTGACGGGTCCGGCCGGTCTGAACAGTCATGGTGACGAGCCTTCCGGCACCGCCTGCCACGTGCCTCAGCCACGACGACGATCCACCTCCGCCGCACGGGGGAGGCAAACCCACGGGGCCGGCCGGGAAGTGCCTGTCCATAGGGGCAGGTACCCAATTGCCCCGATGGTTCCCAAGCGCAGAGCTGCAACCTTTGCGAGTCGATCGACCACCGACCGCCTCCGGGATCCGTTGACAGCGAAGCGTCGCGCACCGGTCCCGGACGGCCGGTTCACCAGACGGAAAGCCGACGCCGGGCTGCGCAGCGCGGACACCGCCGTGCTGCTGGCCGGGGAGGAGACGCACGGCTCGGTCCCCGACGACGTGATCGAGGCGTGCGTACGGCATGGCATCCCGGTGGCGGCGGTCCCGGCCCACGTCATGTTCCGGGCCGTCACCGACAAGGTCTACCTCCAGCAGTGGGGGGAGCTGAGCCGCCACCATGCGCTGCCCGAGAACGCACGTGTCCGACTGAGCCGACTCGTCACCCAGGACGCCGGGCTGGACGAGATCGTCGCGGCCGCCTTCGCACACCTGGGACCGGCGGCCGTCGCGTACGTCATCACCTCCACCGGCCGCACGGTCGCGGCCACGGAGGGGGCACCTGTCCTCCCCGCCCCCGAGGCGGCCGCCCTGCTGTCGGACGCCACCGGCACGACGCTTCCGGTCGCTGCGGACGCCACCACACCGTACGGGCGCTGGCACCTCCACCTGCCCGACCCGGACGCCGCACCGCCCCGCATGCTGCACGAGGTCGCCGCGATCCTCGGCCGCTGCCAGGAAGCGCAGGCCAGGCACCGGGGCGCCGCCCACCAGGCGTCGGACGAACTCGGCGCACTGCTCGCCAGAGCCGACGCGGAGAGCACGGCCGTGGCGGCCGCGCTGCGGGCCTGCGGACTTCCGGCCGCCGAGGGACCGTACCGTGTGGTCACCGCCGAGACCGGGGCACGACGTGGGGGATGGGCGGAGGGTGCCCTGGCGGAGGCAGTGGCCCACGTGAGGCCGGGGCCCGCGGCCGTGGGGCGCCTCCCGGACGGCACCGCCTTCGCGGTCGTCGCCGGGGACGTCACCGTGAGCGAGGTCTGGCCCCTCGTCGCCGCGTGTGAGCCGTCCATGCCGCTGCACGGCGGAACCGGATCACCGGCCGAGGGGCCGCAGCAACTGGCCGAGGCGCTGGCGGAGGCCCGTTTCGCCCTGGACTCGGCGCGGAGCACCGCTCCCGACGCCTCGCTCCTCGCCGACGCCGCGACCTCGCCAGCCTCGACGCCCTGCTGACCGGAGTGCCGGCCGAGGTCCGCACCGCCTACAGCCGCACCCTTCTCGGCTCCCTGCTCGACACCGGGAACGCCTCCGCCGCCCCGCTGCTGCAGACCCTCAGGACCTTCCTCGCCTGCGACGGATCCTGGGCCCGCACCGCGGAGGCGCTGCACCTGCACGTCAACACCGTCCCCTACCGCATCCAGCGCATCGAACACTTCACCGGACGCGACCTGTCCCGCCTCGCCAACCGCCTCGACCTGTGGACCGCCCTGCTGTGCTGCACGGACCAGGGGGTGCAGGACGCTTCGAGTGATCGACTTCTACGCGCATCGACCACACGTACGCGGTGAACCCGGGCCCCGTTCCGCTCAGGAGCGATCGATGTGCACGTTCGTCGACTTCACGCGGGCGGTGGCCTCCACGCCGACCTCCAGCCCCAACTCCTCGACGGCCTCACGTGTCAGCAACGACACCAGTCGATGCGGCCCGGCCTGGATCTCCACCTGTGCCGAGACATCGCCGAGCTTCACGGCGGTGACGATGCCGGGGAAGGCATTGCGGACGGACGTGTGCGAGGCGTCCTCCTCGCTGCCGCTCCTGGCCAGTTCCACGGAGAAGGCGGCCAGGTCCTCCCCGTTGACGAGTCGGCGCCCGCGCCCGCCCTCATCCCGATGAGTGGCCACCCGGCCCGCGTCTGCCCACCGTCGCGCGGTATCCGGACTCACCCCGAGCAGACGCGCCGCCTGGCCGATCGTGTAGGTCTGCATGGGCATCAAGATAGGCGCCCTGTCTTTGCTCCTGCAAGGAAATCCGCCTGGAAGCATGGCATGTGCCACCCGGTCTTGTGCGAGGCCGGTCGCCCGCCGCCACAGCCCGATGGACTCTCGCCTTGGGCCGGGCTCGGTGGCTCTCACGGGGTCGCTCGTACGATGACGAGTGACCCTTCGTACGTCGGCTGACTGCGCAGGTGGCCGAACCGCTCGTCCCAGGCCCCGGAGGCCAGGTCGCTCCGCAAGGTTTCGTCGAAGTGCTCGCGGGCGCGGTCGTCGACGAAGCTCCACGCCGAACACGGCTGGCGGGCAGCGGGGTCCAGCAGCATTTCGGGGCGGCCGTAGTAGGACTCGTTGAAACCGTCCGTGCAGTCCAGGGGGATGGGCACGGTCGTCACGGTGCCCGTCCCACCGACCGCCGCGGTCAACTCCTCGATGGAGGGATAGCGGCGGGCCTCGGTGTCGAGGACCTCGGGCGCGTACGCGTACAGCCAGAAGTCCCGCACGAGAGCGGGATCGCAGGTCAGGATGACGACCGGCCCACGGGTCACGCGGCGCATCTCGCGCAGTCCGGCAGTCGCGTCGGACCACTGGTGGACGCTGAACAAGGTCATCGCCCCGTCGAACTCCCCGTCCGCGAACGGCAGATCCTCGGCCGCGGCGTCGATGGCCCGGGCGAGCCGCGCCGGCCGCTGGGCGCGCATCGGCTCCGAAGGCTCGACCGTCGTGACCGTGCGGGCCGCGCTCTCGTACGATCCGGTGCCGCCGCCGACGTTGAGCACCGTCCGGGCGCCGTCCAGGGCATCGGCGATGAACCGGGCGATCCGGGCGTCCGGCCGGCGGTGGGCGGAGTATCCGGAGCCGATGACGTCGTAGTCGACGTCGCCGGCACTGCCGCCCTGGGCACGCGTGGTCATGGTGACTTACCTCGCCTCGTGAGCAGGAGAAGGGGAACCCTTCTCGGGCGCGAACTGCGGAAGCGGTTGGCCTCCCTCGCACCGGTGGTTGCGGCACATCGTGCATCTGCGAGGGCTTCGTGGGCAACAGCTTGTGAAATGCTTGGCTGATTGCCCAATGGGGAGCGCATATGCGTGACTGATCTTGGAGATAGCGACAGTGGATTCGCACCCGCTGGGAGCGGTCCTCAGGGGCGCACCCGGCACCCGATGCCATGGCCACATCCGTGCGGAACTCGTTCGTGGGCATCGTGACCGCGGTGTCGATGGACGACGTGGTCGCGCAGGTGGAGATCCAGTCCGGGCCGCACCGGCTGGTCCCGCTCGTGACCCGGGAGGCCGTGGAGGATCTCAATGGAGACCTCCGATGTAGATGCGGGCCTGCAGGGCCGTCATATTCCGCATGCGCACATCGCAGTGCAGGCAGATCGGATCCGCCTCCCCCCTTCTCCGAGATGTCCACCCACGCGGACTGCAGCAGCGGCCTCATCTCCGGGGGCGGGATCAACCAGGCCAAAGGTGCCTGCGAGGTCGCAGAGCGCGCCACCCTGTTCCACAACCGACCGATGCGGGCAGGCGCTCTTCGGCAGCAGGCCGGAGCGGGCTGTGGATCACGTGGTTGACGGCCACATGACCGGCCGGACGGCTTCAGTCTCTTTCGAAGCCCAAAGACCGGATCAATTGGCCCAGTTCGGCGCGGAAGAGCTTGTCGGGGGAGAGCGTCTGGGCGCGCAGGTGGCCGTAGACCTCCAGCGCGACCAGGCCGTGCAGGTGCCCCCAGATCCGCAGGGCGAGGGCCACGCCGGCCGGAGGCAGGTCGGGGAAGGCCGGGCGGATTTTGCCGAGCAGGCCGGGATCGAAGTCGTCCCAGGTGAAGCCGTCCTCCCCGGGCGGTGATTCGGTCTTCTCCCAAGCCGCGTCCGCGAGGGCGGCGATGCCGACGCACACGCGCCGGGCGGCGTCCGGCGCGGCGCCGCCCTCGGGGGCGCGGTAGCCGGGGACGGGATCGCCGTAGATGAGCCGGAAGCCCTCCGGGTTGGCCAGCGCCCAGTTGCGGAAGGCGTGTGCCCATGCCGGGATGCGGGCCGCCGGGCTGTCCTGCGAGGAGGCGGTCCATGCGGCGTCCACGGCGTCCGCGAGCGCGGTGTAGACGTCCGCGATGAGCGCGGTGACCAGGTCGTCGCGGGTGGCGAAGTAGCCGTAGATGGCGTTGGGGGTCATGCCCATCTCGCGGGCGATCGCCCGCAGAGTGATCGCGTCGGGGCCGCCTGAAGCCATCAACTCCAGTGCGGTGCTCTTGATTTCGGCGATCGTCTCGGCCCTCAGCCGCTCACGTCGTCCAGTGCTCCGGGTGCCTGCCATCCGCCCACTCTACAGCGTCACGCTAGTGAGCTCTGTGCGAAAACTTCACGGTGTATAGTTTCTGCATGGCGTGAGGGATTTGCTGGCCTGCGCCGTCCATCCGGCATGAACAAGGGGAGAACCATGCATATCGGCGTCATCGGAGCCACCGGCACCATCGGCAGCCGGGTCGTCACCGAGGCACTCCGGCGCGGGCACCGTGTCGCGGCGTTCAGCCGCGACGTCTCCGCGATCGACGACCCGCGCGAGAACCTCAGCTGGGCGAGCGTCGACGTCCTCGATGCCGCGAGCATCGCCGCCGTCCTACCCGGCCTGGACGTCCTCATCAGCGGATTCCAGCCGGGAAACGCGGCCAAGGACATCACCGACACCATCCGGCGCTCCGTCGCGGACCCGACCGTCTACGCGCGGGCCGCCCGAGAACTGCTCAAGGCCCTGGACAGTCACCCCCGCACCCGCCTCATCGTCATCGGCGGCGCCGGCAGCCTGGAGATCGAACCGGGCGTCGCCCGCGCCGACCACGACGAACTCCTCCATGAGGCGCTCGATGCGATCGGGCTCCCCCGCGAGTACGCCGCCGCAGTACGCGGCCACCGCGACGCGTTGAACGTCCTGCGCACCTCGAACCGGCTGTGGACCTACTTCAGCCCCGCCGAGCAGATCGCCCCCGGCGAGCGCACCGGCCGCTTCCGCATCGGCGGCGACCAGCCCGTCCTCGACGCCGACGGCCTCAGCCGGATCTCGGTCGAGGACGCCGCCGTCGCACTCGTCGACGAAGCCGAGCTGCCCCGGTTCGTCCAACGCCGATTCACCATCGGTTACTGAGCCACCGGTGCTGATCCAGGAGGCTGCCGTCGCGCACGGCGGCCTCCTGGAGGCACCGTTGCCGCCTCGCCCCATCGCACCCGCGCTCCGAGCTTGGCAATCAGGGGGCTTTCGTGCGACGGATGCTGGGCGGCGTGGTCGCAGCGGACCAGCTTCACGTCGCACGGCGTGAACCAGGCCGTGGCGCGGGTCAGGAAGCCCGCGCAGGTGTCTGCCTTCTCGTCGGGGAAGTCTTCGATGGAGGCAAGCCGGGAGTGGTCGTCCAGGGCGGTGTGCAGGTAGGCGAGGCCGGCGCCGGTGCGGTCATTGCGGCCGGCGGCGCGGCCGAGGGCTTGGATGAGTATCGGTGGCGTCCCGAAAGGGGATTCCTCAGCGCGATGCGCGCAGGGAAGCGTCCAAGGTGCTCATGAGGTGGGCAACGCGGCCCTTGCCTGTTGGCGCGAGCGGATACCGGTGAAGAACATCGATCAGGACCGGCGTGGCGCGTCGCCTGGCCTGCTCGATGAGCTTGTCTCCGACGTCGGGATCGTCGCCTGCACACAACTCGGCCACCCGCGCTGCACATGCAGCCCCGCGCAGGATGTGACCTACCTGGGTAGCCTTCGCGATGGGGTGCAGGTATGCGGCAGCTGCGGCGTCTCCGGCGGCGCGCGCAGCAAGTCGTGCGGTTTCGGTGGCCGCTTCCTTCGCGGCGCGGTGTGCGTCCAACGCGGCCATGCGCTGCAGCGTGGTCCTTCTCGCGCCGTTCACGAACTCCCAGGCGGCATCAACTGCCGCGCGAGGCCGCGGATCACCAGGAACAGCCTCCTCGAACACCGGAAGGACGTCCTGAACGCTCTCCACCACGTAGCGCGCCACGACGCGCAGCTCGTCCATGGTCAGCTCGAAGTCACCGGCTCCGGTCGTCATGGCCCGATCATCCCATCGACGCGGTGGTCGACGGCGATGGGAGGTGGACGTCTGCTCAGCCGATTCTCCCCACGCGCTCCCTAACGCCGCCTGGACTCCCCGGATCGTATGTCCCGAACTGCCGTGGATCGCCACCCGGGCCCCGCCCGGCCACCGTGCCGCGCAGGGCGGACGGGAAGGCGGCCGGAGTCACCTCGATCTCGTCCATCGCCGTGGCGTACAGGAGGTAGCGGCGGCGTGCTTCGCCGTGGCGGCCCGTCGCGGTCAGCAGGGAGACCAGACCGAGATGGGCGTCCTCGTCGTAGGGGTCGCGCTCCAGGAGCCGCAGGCGGTAGTGCGCCTCGGAGTGGTGGTCGTCGCTCTCGGCGGCGGCCGCGGCGAGTTGGGCGAGGAGTTCCAGATAGACGGCCTGCGCCTCCTCGCGCAGGCCCGCCGCCCACGGGGCGTACGGCTCGCCCTCCAGGACGTCCCCCCGGTACAGCTCCTCGGCGGCGGCCAGGGAGGCGAAGGCGCCGCTTCCGGTGCGCTGCGCGCCGCCGATCGCATGGCGGGCGGCGGCCAGGAACTCCTGTACGTCGACGCGGAGCCGGGCCAGACCGACGACATGCTTGTCCGCGGTGATGAAGTGGTCCTGCGGCATCCGGCGTCCGGGGTCGAGCACGAGCCGTACCGTCGACAGGGCGACCGACAGACGGTTGGCGCAGCGGGCCGGGTCCTCGTCCGGCCACAGGGCGTCGATCAGGACCTCGCGGGACGTGGGCAGGCCGCGCCGGGCGACCAGCACCTTCAGCAGATCGCGGGCCTTCTTCGACTGCCACTCGTCGGCACCCACCGGTACGCCGTCCCGGATCACCCGGAAGCCGCCCAGGACGCGGACGCTCACACACGGTTCCGGGTCCGCCATGACCCGGTTGAGCAGACCGGCGGCCTCGGCCGCCGCGGGCGACACGCCGAACTGCCTCAGCCGGAGCGTCGCTTCGCGCAGCGCCTGAACCGGGCCCCGCGTCGGCGCGGGACGCAGCCGCGCCCGGGCCACGGCCACCCGCGCCACCGCCAACGGTCGCTGCGCCGTGGCCCACAGCGCCTCCGCGTCGTCGAGGAGCCGCTGCTGCGCCTGCCCGCCGGCCAGGCACATCGCCTCCAGTTCGAGGATCTCCGCGCACGCCGTCCGCGAGATCTGCGCGGCCGGTTCCCCCGCCGCCTGCCGGGCCGCCTCGGCCGCAGTCTCGGGGCGGTTGTCCGCGAGAGCGATCCAGCCGCCGGCGAGCAGGGCACGGATCCGCTGCGGGCCCACGCACCCGTCGGCCGCCCGGCGCGCCAGCACGGTCGCGGTACCGGGCGCGTCGGTACATCGTGTCAGCGCCAGACCAGTCAGCGCCGAGGCCAGCAGCTGGGCATCGCCCGAGTGTTCGGTGCGCACCACCGCCTCCTGGTAGGCCGCCCGTGCCGGGCCCAGATCACCGCGCTCCCGGTGCGCGTCCCCCAGGCCGACCAGCGCCGCGGCGCCCAGTTGGCCGCTCTCCATGGACTGGCTGAGCCGCTGGTAGCCGTCGAGCGCGCCGGTGAAGTCCGTGATGGCACGGTCCAGTTCGCCCAGGGCCAGGTGCGCGGCGCCACGCCGACAGCGGGCCAGCAGGACCAGCGGCACATCGACGCCGTCATGGCCCCCGCCGAGGGCCCGCAGCGCGGTGCCGAGCGTGTCGCAGACGTCCTGGCAAGCGCCGTACTCAAGACGTTCCGCCGCCAGGCTCGTATGGACGAACAGATGGAGCGTCGCGTCCCCCGAGGAACGCGCCGCCTCCCCGGCCCGGTCCGCGTGGTGCTCGGCGAGACGGCCGTGGCCCTCCAGCGCGGCGATCGTCGCGGCGGTGGTGTGGGTGACGGCCTGGGCGCGGGGATCGCAGCAGTGCCGCAGGGCCCGTAGGGCGAGCTGTCCGAGCGCGCGGGCCGGGCGCAGCCTGCCCCGTGCGCAGTGGGCGGCGGCGGCCCAGGCAAGGGACATGATCTCGTCCGGGGTCCCGGCCCCGGCGAGGGCGGTCCTGCGGTGGATGTCCAGGGCGCGGGCCGGCTCACCCAGCAACTGGTAGGTCATTCCCAGTCGCTGTCCGAGCGCCGGTTCCATCGGACCGGTCCAGGAAGCGGCCCGGCGCAGCAGATCGGGCGCGGCGGTCCAGTCCTCCCCGGTACCGCCCGCCGCGCGGCCGGACTCCTCGGTCGGTGTGATCGTCATCGTGCTCCCCCCAGCTCCGGGGCGGGACCCCGGACATGACGAGTGTGGTCGGGCGCTCGGGCGCGCGGAATCCGGGCGGCCTCGCTTCGGTATGGAGGTTTGCCGCCATGGGGGAGTGGAGGCAGGCTTTCTGTACACCGTGCGGCGGGACCGGGAAACTCGTGGGATGGCAGGTGTTCACGGATGGCCGGTCCGCGTCCTCGCCCTGTGCGGCGGACTCGGACTGCTCTACGCGGTGCTCGCCGGCGGCATCTGGATCTCCGCCGAGCGGACGCTGGCCTGGAGCCTGGGCGCGGTGCTGCCCTGCTATGCGGCCGGGCTGTTCCTGTGGTGGCGCGCTCCGGCACACCCGGTGGCCCGACGGCTGGTGGTGGCCGGCTCCTGTGCGGCAATGGGGCTGGTGGTCCGCTTCACGCTGGCGCTCTGGGTCGAGCCGTCGGACTGGAACCCGCCCACGCCGCTGGTGTGGACGGGTCTGCTGGTGGCCAGGACGCTCGACGTGGTCGTGAGCGTGTTGCTGGTCCGCCTGGTGGCGCTGTTGCCGGACGGGCGTCACCGGCACGGCTACGAACGTGTCCTGCTCGGTGCGTTGTGGCTGCTGACGCTCTGCCCGCCGGCCCTGATGGCGTCGGACATTCCCGAACAACAGCTGTCCCGGCTGCTGGTGCAGCCGGAGGCGTGGCTGCCGGCTGTGGGCGCGGGCCTGTTGCTCGTCCGGTCCCTGCTGCCGGCGCGGGACCGCGGTGCCCGAAGCAGCCGTCTGACGCTGGTCGCGGCGGTGGCGTTCGCCGTACTGCTGGGGCGCGGCTCATCGCGGCTGTTCCGGATGTGGCAGGGAGAGACGGGAGTCGCGTACTTCATCGGTGCGGTGCTCGGGGCGCTGCCCTATCTGCTGATCTCGGTCGGCGTGGTGTACGCAGGGTTCCGGCATCTGCTGCCCGGCATGGACATCGCCCTGCGCAAACCCGTGGTGTACGGGCTGCTTTGGCTGATCACCGGCGGCTGGTATCTGGGCATCACCACCGCGTTGGGCCTGACGGCGGGGCAGTACCTGCCGATCGGTCTGGCGGTCTTGGTGGCGGTGAGCGCGACCATGCTGTTCCAGCCGGTGCGAGGGCGGCTCAACCAGCTCGCGGCGCGCCGGGTGTTCGGGGCGCGCCCCTCCAACTTCGAACTGCTCGTGCAGTGCGGCACCACGCTGGAACACGCCTACGACGTGAAACGGCTGGCACCGCAACTGGCGACCAGCCTGCGGGAGGGACTCGACCTGCGCTGGGTACGGGTCGAACTGGGTGCGGCCGAATCCGGGGACGGGCCCTTCGCCGTGGCGACGGCCGGCTCCCGTACCGCGGGCGAGATCGGCTCACGGGCCGGGCTGCGGCTGCGGCATGGTGCGGAGATCCTCGGGTTCATCGAGTACGGGCCCAAGAACGAGGGCTGGTTCACCCCCGAGGACCGGGACCTGGTCGAGACGCTGGCAAGACAGGCGGCGCTCGCCGTCCACAACGCCCGGCTCACGGCCGAACTGTCGGCGCGGGTCGACGAGGTCCAGCGCCAGGCGAGCGAACTCAACGCCTCACGGACCCGGATAGTGCAGGCCCAGGACACCGAGCGGCGACGCATCGAGCGGCAGCTGCACGACGGGATCCAGCAGGAACTCGTGGCTCTGGTGGCGAAGTTACGGCTGGCGCGCAATCAACTGCGCGGTAGCGGCGGCACGGTGGACAGCACCCTCGCCGAGATCCAGGAGGACGCCGTCCGGGTCATCGACGAGTTGCGGGAGTTCGCGCACGGCATCCACCCCCCGGTCCTGACCGACCAGGGCCTCGCAGCCGCGGTGACCTCCCGGGCCCGCCGGCTGCCGATCCCCGTCACTGTCCATGTGGAACCCACGGTGTGCGCTCGGCGTTTCGCGCCCGAGATCGAGGAGTCCGCGTTCTTCCTG
The DNA here is from genome assembly GCF_055567415.1 of Streptomyces sp. NPDC026575. Lineage (NCBI taxonomy): Bacteria > Bacillati > Actinomycetota > Actinomycetes > Kitasatosporales > Streptomycetaceae > Streptomyces > Streptomyces sp. NPDC026575. The sequence continues at coordinate 104,945 of NZ_JBVHQM010000013.1, read as the reverse complement.
GTGTCCGAGGCGCTGACCAATGTGCTCAAACACGCGGACGCGGCCCGGGTGACCATCCGGATCTCGCACGTCGAAACAGACCTGCTCCTGGCCATCAGCGACGACGGAGTCGGCTTCCCCACCGGGTCCCGGCTCGGCTCCGGGCTGACCGGGATGCGCGACCGGATCGAGGCGGTGGGCGGGGAGCTGTCCATCGAGTCCCGGCCCGGGGGCGGCACGACCGTCCATGCACGGCTCACCGAGCGGCGGAGGGAAACCACCCATGCCTGACCGGAACGCACCCGGGACGACCGCCCCCGAGCGGCTGCGCATCGTCATCGCCGAGGACCACTATCTGGTCAGGGAGGGCACCCGCAGGCTCCTTGAGGACACCGGCGAGGTCGATGTCGTTGCGGCGGTCGGCACGGCCGGGGAACTTCTCGACGCGGTCGAGCGGTTCCGGCTCGACGCGGTCATCGCGGACATCCGGATGCCTCCCGACCACCACACCGAAGGCATCACCGCCGCACACTCCATCCGGGCCCGGCACCCGGACACCGGCGTGGTCGTCCTGTCGCAGCACGCCAACGAGCAGTACGCCTTCGCCCTGTTCCAGCGCGGCACGGACGGCCTGGCGTATCTGCTCAAGGAGCGGATCGGCGAACTCGATCAGCTGCTGCGGGCCCTGCGCGAGGTGGCCGCGGGGCGCTCGGTGATCGATCCGCGCATCGTGGAGGTGCTGGTCGGCAGCCACATCCGCACCACCGACTCACCGCTGGCCCAGCTCACCCGCCGCGAGCTCGACGTACTGCGGCAGATGGCGCAGGGCATGAACAACCGGACCATCGCCGAGTCGCTGTCGCTGTCGGAGTCGACCATCGAGAAACACGTGAACTCGACGTTCGCCAAGCTGTGCCTGGCGGAGGAGTCCCAGCTGCACCGCCGGGTCACCGCCGTGCTCACCTATCTGCGGCACGGCCCGACCGGACCGGCGTGAACGCGACGCCGCGCGCCGGCCGGGCACATACCTCGCCCACGTCCACCCGCTCACCCCGCCCGACCCGCACCTGGGTGATACTCAGGGTGCGCCCGGCGCGGTCCGAGCAGCTGAGGGAGTACGACTCCGAGGGGCCGTGGGTGGCGGGCAGCGGCGATTGGAACGTCACCCGGCCCGTCCAGTCGTCGGGGTCCGCCTGCGTCTGGTCGTAGTTGACGACGACGGCGGTGTAGCGGCCCGGGGAAGGGTCGAGGAGGACCGTCTGTTCGGAGTTGGCCCCGCCGGTGACGGACCGGGCCACGGTACGGCCGTCCGCGTCGAGGACGTAGAGGTCCCAGTCGGTGCGGGGCGACGTCCAGGACACCGACACGCTCATCCGGCCGGCGTCGGCCTCCGGCGGACCGAGGACGATGAACGGGACCCGGTCCGCGGCCGGGTCCCGCGGGAACCCGGTGTTCTCGGGCGGCAGACCGGGTGGATTGGCGAGCTCGGCCACCGGCTGGGCCGGGCCCTGCGGGTCCCTTCCGTATCGTCCCGCGACATACGGCCGGGTCGAGGGGTTGACGGACCAGGTGAACCGGCCGCCAGGGGCGAGCAGGTCCGACACGAGCGTGTCGGTGACCTGGAGGGGCGGCCCGGTCGAGCCGTCGGCCCCGCGCACCGGCGAGGTCGGGGTCCGGAAGGTCTTGTGGAGCCGCAGCCGGTGGCCGCGCGGCGCGGTGCCGGTCAGCGTCGCGTGCCCGGCCGGGTCAGCGGTGTGGGCGAGCAGATCGAACAGCGCCCGGCGGATCCCGCCCTTGCCCGCGCCGGCTGCCGGCGCCCTGCCGGTGTACTCGGCGACCACCGCGTCCGCGTACGGGCCATGGGCCTTGGCGGGACCGATCTCCAGGGTGAAACCGAAACCTCCGGTCGCCCAGTACGACCAGTCCTCCGTCATGCCCGTCGCCTCGTACAGCCTCCAGGCCGGTTCGCTGCGGTAGCCGGTGCGGGAGGCCAGCCGCGCGCCCAGGGCCCGGTAGGCCGGCTCGTCCAGCGGCGGACGGGTGTCGAGGGCTCCCGGCGGTCGCAGCACCAGATTGCCGTAGGTGTGCAGGGAGACGAGGTCGGTGACCTGCCGGGTGGAGACGAGATGGCGGACATTGCGGGTCTCGGGCTCGGAGAAGGGGGCGGAGCCGCGGTAGTAGTCGGCGTACCACTGCGGGGCACCGCCCGCACCGCCCCAGAACCCGGCGTAGTTGCGGTTGAGGTCCACACCGCGGTCGCGGCCCGCGGGGTTGGCCCCGCACGCCCCCGAGGCGTGGGAGGACGGGGCGTCCAGGGCGCTGCAGTTCTTGCGCTTGTTCTCGTAGTCGAAGCGGGTGAAGTCGCCCCGGGGCATGGCCCGGCGGGAGACCGAGAACCCGTCGGGGTTCACCACCGGGACGATGACGGCACGGGTCTGCTTGAGCAGGCCCCGGACCCACGGATCCGTGCGGTAGCCGTGCACCAGCTCATAGGCCCACTCCAGGGCGATCTCACCGCTGGGCCATTCGGTCGCGTGGTGCAGCCCCAGGGTGAGCAGCACCGGTTTGCCGTCGGCGATGTGCGGCGCGTGGCTGCTCACCTCGACTCCGGAGACGTCCCGGCCCTCGACCGTCGGGTGCGGCAGAACGAAGGAGCGCACGAGGGACGGGTGGGCGCGGGCGAGTTCCTTCAGCTCGTACTCGTAGTCGTACAGATGGCGGTAGCCGGACCGTCCGGACGGCAACGCAGAGCTGTGCGCAGTGCCGCCTTCCGTGGCCGCGGCGGCGGGTGCCGGGCCGCTCCCTGGGGGCTGCGCCAACAGGTCCACACGTAGCGACACCGTGCGCGCGGGCCCCAGCCTCCGGCAGCTCTGCACCACAAGGTGCCTGCCCCCGGCGACGGAGGTCTCGACGAGTTCACGGCTGCGGGGCGCTGCCGAGGCCGCCAGGAGCGTGCCGCTGTCCGCGTCGAAGACGGCCAAGTCCCAGTCGCCCTCTGCCCCCGAGCGGGGCGCGAGCCGGGCGTGCAGCACTCCGTCCGCCGTGGCGGTCACCGGGCGCGCGGCCACGCCCGGTGTGTGCGGGGGAAGCAGGGCGGTGTGGCACGGCCGGGGCACCGCCCGCTCGGCGGACAGGACCTGCCGCGAGGAGACGGCCGGTGCGGGCGATGCCGGCACGAGCACGGCCAGGAGCGCCGAACCGCTTACCGCAGCCGCGAGCCTGGCCGCCCGTACCGCCCTGCCGGAAGGATGCCGTCTCCTCATGTCCCGCTCCTGTCGTGTCGCCGTGCGGGCCCGCGCCGGTCCGCGGCGGTGCCCCCATGAAGGCACCCACCGTTCCCGCCGTCGGCGGGCGGGAACGGTGGGCCGAGGGTGTCGCTGCGTCAGAAGGTGCTGCAGCACGTGCCCTGGGTCGGCGGCGGCCAGGCGCCGCTCTCGGCGGTCTCTTCCTCCAGGAGCTGGAGAGCGTTCACGTCGAACTCCATGATGTTCACCCCCTCTCCGCTGTCCGGCGGGGCTGGACCGGCACGGCCGCGGCCGTGCCGGAGTCTTCGTCGCCGTGCCCCGTGAAGGAGCGCGGCTGCCACAGTCGGGGCCCGCCGTGGGCGAGGCGCAGCAGGAAGGCGAGGACTCCCGACAGGCCGGTGTTGAAGTCGGCCCACACCTCCGTCCCGCCGTCGTCCGGCAGGACGACCCGCCCGTCCCGCAGGACATGACGGACATGGATCCCTGCCGCGAGCTCTCCCGCCCACTCGCGGTAGGTGCCCGTGCCGCACGCCTCGGCGAGGTCGAGCAGGAACTCCCCGTCGCCCGCGAGACCGTGGCACTGAGCGGTGCCCACGTGCCAGCGGGAGCGTCGGACGGCGACGGCGGCCCCGTGCGCGGCCTCCCGGAAGGCGTCCTCTCCGGTCTCCTGCCACATCCGCACCAGGAACGTCCCGACACCGGAGGAGCCGCTGCACCAGTGGGTCTTGCGGGGGCTGTTCTTCTCCCCGCTGCGCCAGTACGCGGCGCCCTCCGTCACCTCGGCCAGAGAGAGCAGGGTCCGTGCGGCCTCGGCCGCCAGCTCCCCGTACGCGGCGGTGCCGGTGGCCCGCGCCGCCGCAAGCAGGAACGCGCCGATTCCGGCGGCGCCATGGGCGAACCCGTAGTGAGTGATGTCGGACGGGCCGGCCAGGAGTTCCCCCGGCACGGGCCATGCAACGGAGCCCTCGTTGCGGACGGCGGCCGACGCGAGATGGTCGGCCGCCTGCCGCGCCCGGTCGAGGAACCGCTCTTCTCCGGTGGTCTCCCAGAACCGCAGCTGGGTCATGCCCGCACCGGCCACCCCGTGGCAGATGTCGGGACCGGGCCAGCGGACCGGAACCCGCACCGCCAGATCCTTCGCATGGGCGAGCAGCGCCGCGTCGCCGAGCAGTACGGCCGCATCCAGCAGGGACCAGGCGGTCCCGGACCTGCCGTAGTACAGCCCCGGAAGGATCCGTGGCTCCCGCCCGACCCGTCGGCTGATCCACCGGGCCGCCTGTTCCAAGGCCGTACGCAGCCCCGGTTGCGGCTCGTCGGAGTGGGCGCGGACGAGCACGCCGAGGACACCGGCCGCGCCGTGCTGGACGTTGAACGCCTCTGTCGCCGCCCCCACCGGGCCGGTGGGCCACAGCCGCTCCGCGTGCTCCGGGTCCATGGTGACGAGGAGATGGTCGATGCCGTCCGAGACGAGTTGCTTCAGCTCGTGGCCCGCGAGACCGCGCGCCGGGGCGAGGCCGCCGGGCGGCCGCTCGTCGACGGCCGCCTCCGCCAGCCGGTCCAGGACCTCGTCCACACCGGGCCGCAGTTCCGGGTCCTCTTGGAGGAGGTCCAGGATCAGCGGGGCGAGCCGGTGGGCCGCCGCGTTGCCGGACGACAGGCGTAGCAGCCAGGCGGTGAGGCGCTCGCTGTACGGGCGGGTGGCCGGTACGTCGGCAGCTAGCAGCGGGTCGACGCCGCTGACCAGGTAGAAGAGGGTGGCACCCAGGCTGTAGAGGTCAGAAGCGGGGCGGGGCGCCGCACCGATGCCGGGCGCGGTGCTCTGCTCGGCGCCCGCGTATCCCGGTGTGTAGATACGGGTCGTGGGTTCGCCGGGCCGGGCGAGCATCTCCAGGTCGATGAGGCACACCTCGTCGCTGCCACTGACCTCGCCGCTCTCACTGATCATCACGTTGTTGGGGGTGAAGTCCCGCAGCACCCACCCCGCCGTGTGGACGGAGCGCATGACGCCGGTCAGGCCGCGCGCCAGGCGCAGGGCGTCCGCAAGGGGGATTCCCCAGGCGCCCCCGTCGTCGAAGACGAGGTGGTCGAGCACCCACTGACGCAATGTCGTGCCGGGAACGGCCTCCTGCACGAGGAACATGTCGTTCTGCTGCTCGAAGACGCACACCGGGCGCGGGGTGTAGCCGCTGTCGGCGAACAGGTCCAGCATGGCGGCCTCGTGGCGCCGCCGGTCGCGGACGTCCTGTCCGGTCACGGTCGCAGCGGTGTGCGGGCGTGCCTGCTTGACGATGACGGGGGCGCCGGTTGCCTGGTCGGTGGCCCGGTAGACGCCGCCGGCGAACGCGTGCCGGATCACTTCGTGAACCAGGTAGCGGCCGTCCAGCAGAACCGGTTTGGGGGCCGGGGCCGCGGCCTTACGAGGCGCAGGGGCCTGCTCCACGACGAAGGGGTCACGGGGTGCCCAGGGCGGCGGGGAGAACCACGGCTTGCGCTGGTCACGCACGAGCGTGCCGTCCGGAGCGATCAGCATCGCCGCGTACATGCCGTCGTCGCTCAGGGCGCGTACCCCGTTGAACACTCCGTACCGGTAGTGGACCAGGCTGCCCGGAAAGCACGGACGGTCGGAGAGGACCCCCGGCCCCGGCAGCCCCTCGGTGGCCCGGTGCAGCTCTTCAGCCAAGGCGCGCAGCCCGTCGTCATCGCACTCCGGGTACACGGTGAGGAACTTGCCTCCGCCGCCCCGGTCGTAGCGGTGCGACACCAGCTCCCCGGCACGGCCGACGGTGCCGGCGAACTTGAACCTGCACCGTCGGCGGACGAGCACCTGCGCGGCACGGGACAGGACCAGCGGCGCGGACAGCGGAGTCGCGGAGAGGTGCAGCTTCCAGCCCTGCACCCTGGTGGGCTCGTCGACGGGGGACACATAGCACCAGAAATCCCCCGGGCGCACGCGCCATGCGCCGCCCTCGTCCTGGTGCCGGGAGCACACCGACCTCACGATGTCGACGAGGAGGGCGTCGTCGCCCGCGCGTCGTGCGTCCCGCGGCGGCATCGAATCCATGTCACTGACCTCGGTTTCCAGGAGCCGGGGAGGGGAGATCGCGGGGTACGAAGGCGGGCCGCCGGTCGATACGGGCACGGACCGCGTCCGAGCCGAAGCGGTAGTCGATCTGCCGGGCGGCCTCCGCCCAGTCGCGCACGGTCCGTACCGGGGTGAGCGTCCGGACCACGAACGGGTCGCTCCACCGGGAGACCGCGCGCTGCCAGAGCACGTCCGCGGGGTCCGTGAGGAGGTTGCCGACCGTGCCTTCGTAGACCGGCATGGCCCGCACCGCGCCGTCGGGCTCCACCTGGATGGCCTGGAAGCCGAGGCCCCGCGCGATCTGGCTCGGGTGCATCTGCAGATGCAGATTGTCGGTGACCAGGACGAGTACGGACGCGGGGGCCAGCGCGGTGAGCCGCTGGTGGAGCGGCTCGCCGGAGAGCTGGGCCATCTGAGCGTCGGAGAGCAGCTCATGGTCCGCGAAGCCGGTCCGACTCGCGAGTCCGGCCGGGATCACCGCGCCGAACGACAGGATCCGCATCTCGGGGAAGCGCGGCGCGATCCGGGTGCAGAACTCTTCGAGCCGGTCGAAGTTGCTGCGGACCACCACGCAGTCCACACCGAACTGGACGGGACGCACGCCTTGTTCGCGGCGGGCACGCGAGGTCCGGTCGAGGAGGTCGAGTGCGTCGAGCGCCCGCTCGAAGGACCCCACCCTGCCCCGGATCCGGTCGTGCACCTCCGCGGTGGCGCCGTCCAGGCTCACGACGATGCGGTGGCACACGTCCGCGAGATCGTCCAGCATGCCGGGAGTCAGTCGCCATCCGCCGGTGTACAGCACCACCTGGACACCGGCGTTCGTCAGCCGCGCCGCGATCTCGGCGATCCCGGGCACCAGGAGGGGCTCGCCACCGGCCAGGGAGACCACACCGGGCCGCAGCGCGATGAGGGCATCCGCGATCCGCAGCAACTCCTCATGACCCGGCTGCTGGGCGGGGCGCCGGCCCGACTCCGAGTAGCAGTGGGTGCAGCGCAGCGGGCACGCGTAGGTGAGGTCCCAGATGACGTCCCTGGGACCGGTGGAGCCGGGCTTCGGAGCCGTCGTGGCATCGGCCGGACCGTCCATTGCCTGAGTACCCCCTTCCTGAGGGATCGTGGGTCGAGCTCCCTTGCCCGTCATGGTGCTCACGACTCTGTGCGTTGCCTTAGTCCGTCCTTAGGGCGCGGGCATCGCGGACCGAGCCTGACGGGCGAAGCCCAGGTCAGGCCCTTGTCCCGGGCGTCCGGAAGAAGCCGAGCTTCTTCGGCGCGTACGACACCAGCAGGCTCTTCGTCCGCCGGTGGTACAGCGCTCGTACTGTGCCGACCTGCCGAAATGGCGCGTGTGACTGCGTCGAGGGAGCCTTGGCCAGATGGGCGGCACGACGCGACGGCCGTAGGGATCGACGGCCGACACGCGACAGAGGGTGCTGGCTGCGCCCGGGGTGGTGAAGGCGGCCACGGAAGCCCGGGGAGTCCGCCCGTTCGGCGAGATCTGTGAGCAATCCCCGTCGGAGCAGAGGGCGGCGGAGTGCCGTACCGCGCGGGTGCGCGGGCGAACGGTACGCCGGAGCCTCGTGCACCGGCCCGGGTGGGGGGTCATGTTGTAGCAACCTCGGCCCCTGTCGACCTCAGCGACTGCCAGCTTCCTCACCCGCCCGGGTGCCCGATTCGTTCAGCGCCCTTACAGGCAGCAGTGATCGACGAGGCAGCCACTGACGTCCATGGGTGCCGCAGGTCGCGCACATGACTGACCAAGGCCCGATGATCCGATCGCGGGCAGTTCTCAGGTCACGGGCGCGGCGTTCTGGGGTGGGTCGGCTCGCCACTCGGATGCGATGCCCCTCATCAGCGGCGGGTACACGAGCAGGTGCCGGAACGGCGCGATCGCGGCCATGTACGCCTTCCCGAACAGGCCGTTCGGCTTTACCAGCACGGCCATCTGGCCGCGGTAGCCGCCGGCTCCGTCTGGGACCCAACTCATGTGCATCACCCCGTGCATGGTCCGGTTGCTCATCTCCGACGCCCACTCGTTGTCCGTCAGGTAGATCGAGCGGAAGGGCAGGCGGCTGAACTCGGGCCCGAACCGACCGTCACGCAGATCGGCCGGCAGCCGGTCGCGCAGCGTCGGCACCCGGGCGCCGACTCCGGAGTCGGGGTTGTCCCAGCCGAGTAGCTTCCCGAGTTTCCAGCGGATCGCGAAGAGCGTGCGGGCGACCCAGGACGGGTTGTCCGACGTGTCGCCGACGGCTGTCTGCCGCACCAGGTGCGGGAAGTCGTCAGGACCTCCGGGCGTCGGCAGCGCCCACACGTCATAGAGGCGGAAGTCGGGCGTGATCTCGTGGATCCGCCAGGGCCGGGAGGTGTGCGCGGTATTCGGGAGTTTCATTTCGTGGACTTCCATCTGCAGATTTCTCGATTTCGTTGTGCGCCGCAGGTTTGTGGTGGTCAGCTGACCTGGGTCTCGGCTGTGTCCGGTGAATCCCGCACCTCGGTCGCCCTCGCAGGGCCCACGAATTCGCAGACGTATCCGGGTCGGAGCCGACCCGCCTGCTGGAATACCTTGAACGGTCCGGCGAGGTCGAGTGACTGGAACCCCTCGAAAACCACAAACACGATGCGCCGTTCATCCACCACTTCAGCCTGCGGCCCTCATTGACGCGACGGCAACGACACCACCCATCCCACACTTCGCGCCATCACCCGCCGACTCGGTGCGCCCGACTGCTCTCCTGTCCCGTCTCCAAGGATCTGATCCCCGTCCACGAGGCACCGACGCCGGTAGTACGAGACGGTGACGGCGGCGAGCAGCGGTCCCCAAAGGGCCAGCGGCTGGTAGAGGATGCCCACCACAAGACGTCCGGTTTCGGTCATGTCGGTGTGCGGGTGGGTCCACCACCAGGGCATGGTGGCCCACATGAAGGTCAGAGCCACTGCGCCGAGGGCGGCCGGGACCGTGGCAGCCAGGGGGTGTACGGGGCGGCCACCGATCAGCGGGATCCAGTCGGGGACGTTCTCTCCCCATGGCCGTACCAGACCGATCGTCAAAAAGGCCAGCAGCTCGCAGAGCACGCTCAGCGCCAGCATCCAGATCTTCGCACCGGGCGTCTGGAACGGCACAAAGCCCGCCTCGTGATAGCCGGACGGATAGCCGAGGACCAGGGCGATGCGCCAGAGCCCGGACGGCAGCACCACCAGCGTGGTGAGGCGCGCGGCCCAGACCGCCCAGCGGGGAGGGCCAATGGTGGGGTGCGTGGTCATGCGGCCGATCCTGCCGGGGCGTTCGGCGCTTGCCATCGGCCTTCCGGAGGGTGGGCGATGGCCGCTTGGCGGAGCGGCGGTCAGTCTCGAGGACGACGGCGTAGCCGGACCAGATCGGCTGAGACAGCATCCGGCATCCAGACGCCCAGCGCAACGGCGGATGTAGCGGTACATGGTGGCGATGCCGACGCGGAACGCCGTGGTGGGTTGGGCGTACGTGTCCCCCGCAGCGTAGGTGGGCGAGGGCGAGGGCGAGCAGGGTTTGGCGTCCGGCGGCGAGCCGTCGCCACCGGGTGCCGATCCGTTCGCGGCGGGCGGCCAGGTGGCGCGCCAGGTAGCACGGGGTTGGACTGGACAGATCAATCGAGGATGGGTAGACAAGCACCGAAACTCCTGGCGAGTATGGATGATCTTGGCCGTGAACCCATCTACCAGGAGCTTCGTCTCTTCGTATAGCCAGGCTCCGCACTCGCTCTGGCGTTCCGTCACGCTGGAGGAGGATCAGTGCAGCACTTCGAGATCACTACCGTTCTGGCGGCCTCTCCAAAGCGGGTGTTCGATATCTGCCTCGACGTGGAAGAGCACACCCGATCGATGGGGGCTTCCTCGGAGCAGGCCGTGGGCGGCAGGACCCAAGGCGTTCTCGCGCTCGGAGAGGCGGTGACATTCCAGGCCCGCCACTTCGGTCTGAGCTGGCGATTGACCGCTCGCATCACCTCGTGGGACCCGCCCTGGCACTTCGTGGACGAGCAGGAAGCCGGCCCGTTCAAGCAGTGGCGTCACGCGCACCACTTCGAGTCGGACGGCACCGGCGGCACCGTCATGACGGACGTCATCGACTTCGCCTCACCCCTCGGAGTACTCGGGCAGCTCGCCGACACCACCGTCCTGGGCTGGTACATGCCCAGATTGATCAGGTCCCGCAACGCCCATCTCGCCAGGACCCTGTGCTAGGGCCTGTCCGATGGGTCATGGCCGGGCTCGCGACGCCTGGCACGGCACCTCGCGGCGTTGCCGAATCATCCCGATAGCTCCGCTATCGAGACGCTCCGGCGCCTTGCGATGCACCGCACCAGACGCCGCGAGCTTCCCGACCCTGACCCATCGGACAGGCCCTAGGACGCCCCTCCCTGCCACCCATTACCCTCATCGCAACCAACGCCCCCACACCCCAGCCAGCCGACTCCTTCAGGCTGGAACCCTCTCACTGGCTCCCATACGTGAGAAGGTCTTCACCGCTCAGGCAGGGCGCGGTAGGTCGGCTTCGGGTACGGCGGAATTCTCCGTCTGTGTGATCTTGCGCTGCCCCGTACGCCCGCGTCCCTCGGCGGCTTCTTCGTGGGTGACGATGTGGACGTGCAGGTCGGGTCCGGAGTCGCGGGCGACGGTCGCGCCCACGCCGGGGCCGAAGACGTACTGCCGAAGTCCAAGTGAGGCAGAACGGGTTGGCGTGAGCCTGGCGTCAGGGGGGATGCGGTCGCCGAGGGTGCGGGCGCTGCCGTGCGCTTCGCCTGGGATCCAAGGTGCGGACGCACATGGATCAGCTGCTTCCGTGGCGACTTGGAGAGCCGCTCGTGATACGGCTTCGGCGAACAGCACCGCCCGGCGTATCGAGGGTGCAGCATGGCAACGGTCAGCTGAGGTTGGTGAGCGGGAGCAGGCCACGCTCGGCGAAGACCTTCTTGGCGACGAGAGTGGCGTTGATCGACCGTGGCATGCCGCAGTAGACGGCCGAGTGCAGCAGCGCCTCGGTGATTTCGGTCGCGGCCAGGCCGACGTTGAGCGCGGCGTTGATGTGTACCTCCAGCTCGATTTCGCAGCCACCGAGTGCGGTGAGCACGCCCAGAGTGACCAGCTGCCGATCACGCGGGGCCAGCTCGGGACGGGCGTACATGTCGCCGAATGCCCATGCCACCACCTGGTGGCCCAACTCGGGTGAGGTGTCTGCGAGGGAGTCGACGATCCGCTGTCCTGCTTCGCCGTCGACCTGCTCCAGCACCTTCATGCCGTACCCGTAGCGGTCTTCGCGGTTCATGGATTCTCCTCAGGGCGTGGTGTGCGCTCCGGTCCGTCCGGTGCGCTGATTCCAGCCTGGCCTGAGGACTGCCCAGATCTGCTCCATGGGCATTACTGTCTATACTTCCCATGCCTGGGAGGTATGGATGGAGCTAAGGCTACTCGGCTACGCAGTCGCGATCGCGGAGGAGGGCAGCATCAGCGGCGCGGCGCGGCGACTGCATCTGACGCAGCCCACACTCAGCCGTCAACTCCGGGAAATGGAAAGGCAGTTGGGGACCAAGCTCTTCGTCAGGGGAGGGCGCGGACTGGCACCGACGCAGGCCGGCCAGGTGCTGGTGCGGCGTGCGGCCACTGTGCTCGCCGAGGCGGAGGCCGCCCTGAAGGACGTGCGGCTGGCCGGGCAGGGTATGACCGGACGGCTGGTCGTGACCTTCGCCGGTTCGGGCATCAACGGACCACTCGGTGCAGCACTGGGCCGGGTGAGGCGTGAACTTCCGCGAGTGCACCTGCAGTTGGAGGAAAGCTTCAACGATGCCGAGATGTCGAAGGGCGTGCTGGACGGCCGTTACGACCTCGCGGTCCAGCGCCTCCCGATGCGCGATGCCCGGCTGGCCACCCAGGTGTGGTGGCGCGAACCGCTGACCCTGTTCCTGCCCGCCGGCCATCCGCTGGCCTATCCCTCCGAACCCGCCCCGCTCACGGCACTTGGCCAGATCCCCCTGGTCATCTGGCCCCGGGACGTCTCACCTCGGTCCTACGACGAGATCATCGCTCTCTGCCACGGCGCCGGCATCGTGCCGCAGATCAACGCAGAAGGCCGTAGCGTGCAGACACTGTTGGCCCTGGTCGCAGCCAAGTTCGGCGCCGCGGTGCTGGCAGATTCGCACCGTGTGCTGCGCCGCATGGGAGTGACCCCCCGGCCATTGGCCGAGACCTCGACCGACCTGCACCTGGTCCGGCGGGCCGATGACACCAACCCGCTCGTCGAACGCCTCTGCTCTGTCCTCACCGATGCACGAGGGCGATATGACGTGTAAGTACCCAGCGGGCATCGGTACCGACCGGCTCAGTCACACGGCTCGTCGGACGGCAGCCGGAGGCCGACGCCGTAGCGCGGCGTTCCCGGGAACCTCGGGGTGTGCCAGACACCGCCGTCCCGCGTGACGGCGAACCCCTCGTAACCGTCGAGCCCGGCCAGCCGGTGCCTGGCGCCGGCGCCCATGGCGAAGGCCGCGGTGGCGTAGGCGTCCGTCGTGGTCAGGTGGCGGCTCACGACGGTGACCGAGGCGGGCCCTCGGACGGGGGCGCCGGTATGCGGATCGAGGATGTGGGCGCCCCGCTCGGCGGTGCCCGAAGTGGCGACGGCCAGGTTGCGTCCGGTGACGACGGTGCACAGTTCCCCGGGGCGCAGCGGGTGGTCGATCCCGATGCGCCAGGGGAGCCGATTGCGCCGGGGCTGCTCCGGGGTGTGGTGGTACGACGTGGAGATCGAGCTGCCCGACTCACGGGCGACTGGTTCTCCAGCTGTGCGCGGCGCGGTTGAGCGGGCGCCTTGCCATGCCCTGAGAGGATCAGGGCATGGCGGACTCGCCTATGCACATCAACGCCCTCATCGTCGATGCCGCCGACCCCGAGCGGCTTGCCGCGATCTGGTCGGAGTTGCTTGGCCGGCCGGTCGCGGGCCGCACGGGACCGTACGTATGACTGCGGCGGGAGAACGGCCTGGGCCGGGGCTTCCAGCAGACCGCCGAATCGAAGTCGGGAAAGAACCGTATGCACTTCGACGTCACCTCGCCCGACCCGGCCGCCGAGCAGCAGCGGGTCGTGGCTCTCGGCGGACGCAGGCTGGAGCAGTACGCCGACGGCGGGTTTCTGGTGATGGCCGACCCCGAGGGCAATGAGTTCTGCATCCTCCCCGAGGGCCCCTTCGAGCTCGACGACGAGGGACACGCGGATTACCTCAGCTGACCGATATTCCGGCTGACCACGATGCCATCGACCTTCACTGTCGGTCCTGTGCCCCACCATGGTCCCTGGAACGGATGGTGGGCACAGGACCGCGGGCCGGGGAGGGAGCCAGGGCGGCGTGCACGGCACACACAGTGTCCGCCGCGCTCGTCTCCATTTCCGGTCCGGGAGTGGGGCGCCGGCTGAGTTTTCTCCGGCAGCCGGGGCAGGGACGGTGGCGCCGGGCGCCACGGTTGGCCGGGCTCGCGGTCGGCGGGGGGTGGGCACGTGTCGGACCAAGGGCCGCTTGCGAGGGGTCGTCCGAACCCCGGTCCTCAGGGTGTGGTGAACGAACACGCACACCAGGCGTGTGGGTTCAGGCGTCGAGCCGGGCTGCCAGGCCGTCGAGAACGCGGTCGAGCCCGTACGCGAAGTCGGCGTCGCGGATCTGCTGTGGGTGTACGTCCTGCCGGGCGGAGCTTCCCTCGCGCAGCCGTGGGTGCTCCTGCGATGCCGCCTCGAAGGCCGACCGCAGACCTGCCACCCACTCCTGCTCGGTCTTGCCGCTGCGGGCGATCTGCGAGAGGTACGCGGCCTCGGAGGTCGCGATCCCGATGACGTACGCCATGAGCGTCCCCGCGACCCGGTCCTTCTCGTCCGCGGTGAAGCCCGCCGCCTCGAACTGTGCGAGCAGCCCGGACGACATCCGCATGGCGTTCGGGCCGATGTGGACGAGGCCCACCTGGCCCAGCTCAGGGGCGATCCACGGGTGGCGAAGGGTCATCGCCCGCAGGTCGGCCGCGCTGCGGGTGACGGCCGCGCGCCACCCGGCGCGGTCGGTGACGACCGGTACCTCCAGCTCTCCGTAGACGTCGTCCACGACCAGCTCGATCAGCTCGTCCTTGTTGGCCACGTGCCGGTAGAGAGACGTGGCCGCAGCGTTCAGACGCGTGCCGAGCTTGCGCATGCTGAGCGCCTCGATGCCCTCCAGGTCCAGCAGTTCGATCGCCGCGGCCACGATCTGCTCGCGGGTCAGCTGCTCCCGCTGCGGGCGGCGCGGACGGGTCCACACCGATGCGATCGGCTTCTCGTCGGCTGGCATACGTCCCTCATCCCTGCTCGGTCCGTGATTTCCCCTCCACGGTAGCGCACGCCGTACGCACCTTGCGTACGGCGTTACATGATGCGTACAGTGTTCGCATCGAGAGAACGCCGTACGCATCGAGTGGGAGTGGGCATGTCGAAGAACGTGAACTGGGACGAGCAGGGCAACTGGGATGCCAAGGGCTCGTGGGGGACCCGGGACTCGGAGGGCCGGAAGCTGGACCTCGCCCACTGGCAGTCTCGGCTCGATGAGCTGCGCGCCAAGCACCACGTCCCGGGTGCGTCGCTGGCGGTCCTCGTCGACGGAGCCGTCCACGAGCTGGCCAGCGGCGTCCTCCACCGCGGAACGGGCGTCGAGGCGACGACCGACTCGGTCTTCCAGATGGGCTCGATCGCCAAGATCTACACCGCCACCCTGATCATGCAGCTCGTCGATTCGGGACAACTGGATCTGGACGCACCGGTCGTGGACGTACTGCCGGAGTTCTCGGTCGCCGACCCCGAGGTGACCAGGGCGATCACCACGCGCCAGCTGCTCAGCCACACGAGCGGCCTCACCTGCGACTTCACCTATGACAGCGGGCGCGGCGACGACTGCCTCGCCAAGTACGTCGAGGCCGCGAAGGGCGTGGCACTCGACTGCCCGCCCGGCGAGGCGCTCTCGTACAGCGGCATCGGGTACAACGTGCTCGGCCGCATCATCGAGGTGCTGACCGGCAAGGTCTGGGACGAGGCGCTCAAGGACCTGCTCTTCACCCCGCTCGGCCTTGACCACACGATGACGCTGCCCGAGGAGGCGCTGCGGTTCCGCGCAGCGATGAGCCACCTGGGCGAGCCGGGCCAGGACCCGGACCCGGCGCCGTCGTGGGACCTGATGCCGCGCTCGGCGGGCCCGTACGGCCGGGTCATCGCCACGGCCGGGGACCTCGCGCGGCTTGCGCGGATGCACCTCGCGGGCGGAGTCGCGGAGGACGGCACCCGGGTGCTCTCCGAAGAGGCCGTCGCGCTGATGCAGCGCCGGGTCGTGGACTCCCTCGACAAGTGGTCGGTCAGCGCGGATGGTTGGGGCCTGGGCTGGACCCTCTACGAATGGAACGGCGTCCAGGGCTACGGCCACGACGGCGCCTCCATCGGGCAGTACGGCTATCTGCGCGTCGTCCCGTCGGCGGGCGTCGTGGTCGCGCTGCTCACCAACGGCGGCGGTGCGCGTGAGCTGTATGCGGCGCTCTACCGAGAACTCCTCGCCGAACTGGCCGGGGTGACGATGCCGGACGCCTTCGCCCCGCCGACCGAGCCTCCCGTGGTCGACTTCGCGCCTCTCGTCGGCACGTACCGGCGCGCGGGCGTGGTCATCACCGTGACCGAGCGGGACGGTGCGGGGCACATGGTGTACGAGTTCGTCGACGGCATGAAGGACTTCTCCGAACCCCTGGAGATCGATCTGGTGCCGGTGACGGAGACGGTCTTCGCCGGTACAGGGGTAGGCGCGGCGTTCAGCGAGGACTACATGCCCGTGATCTTCTCCACGCTGCAGGATGGCACCGCCTGCGTGTACATCGGGATGCGCTGCGGCCCCAAGGTCGCGTAACCCGGTTGCGCCGGCCGGAGCTGGGGGCGGCCACGACGCTTGGGAGACCCTCGTCGACGCCCTGCACAACCCCGACGACGTGGCCGCTTACGAACGCCGTGAGGACGTACGCGAGTCCGCCCTTCTCGGCCAGACGCCTGCCAGCAGATGCTTCGTCTGTTGGTACGAACCTTATGATTGTGTTGACCTGCTGAAACGTTGTGACTGACATCGGCGGAGCGCTGGTCCCTGCGCCTTCCGGACCTTGAGCCAGCGGGTGGACCCGCAGCTTCAAGCCCATGCCGGTCACGGCGAAGGGGGCCAGTGGGATCTCGCGGCGGCACCGTTGGTCGGTCGGCTTCCGATGCCCGGAGCGGCTCTTCCGCCGTAGCGCGACAACGGCCTGCCTAGTTCGCCGCGTACATGCCTTCATTGAGGCAGATCATGAGCCATCAAGCAGGCGGAACGCATGAATTGGCCTGTCGTTGAGCCGAAGCGACGGACGGACGATGGTTCAGTCGTGTCGACGGTTTTACCCATTACAGCTGTGCGACTAGGGTGCCTCAAATGTTCCGCGCGGCCATACCCCCCGAACGTACTGTGGACCCGGCGCCCGAGGGGCGGCAGGATCCCGTCCCCCGCATCGAGCCCGAGTCCGGCGGCAGAGATGCGTTCTTCGACAACGCGAAGTACCTGGCGGTCGTCCTCGTCGCCATGGGGCATACGTGGGAGCCGCTCACCCACGGCGGCCGGGTGGCGATGGCGCTGTACATGACCGTCTACACCTTCCACATACCGGCGTTCGTCCTCATCTCCGGCTATTTCTCCCGCGGATTCGACCTCAGCCCGGCCAAGCTCAAGCGGCTCCTCACCAGTGTCGCCGTGCCGTACGTGGTGTTCGAGGTGCTCTACGCCTACTTCCAGCGCTGGGTCAACGACACTCCGAACGAGCCGATCAACCTCACCAGCCCGTACTACCTGGACTGGTTCCTGGCAGCTCTCTTCATCTGGCGGTTGACCACCCCTGTCTGGAAGCTCGTGCGTTGGCCCGTCCCGCTGGCGCTGGTCATCGCCGTGCTCGCGGCGGCCTCACCTGAGGTCGGCAACGACTTCGCCATGCGGCGGGTACTGCAGTTCCTGCCGTTCTTCGTCCTCGGACTGCACCTGAAGCCGGCCCACTTCGACCTGCTGCGGCAGCGCGCGGTCCGCGTCGCGGCAGCGCCGGTGATGGTGGGCGCCGTCCTCTTCGCGTACTGGGCGGCGCCGCGCATGAACGTCGCATGGCTCCGGCAGAACGACGCCGTACAGGACCTGGGCATGCCGGCGTGGGTCTCCCCGGTCATGGAACTCGCGCTGTTCGGCTGCGCCATGGTGCTCACCGTGTGCTTCCTGGCCCTGGTGCCGCGTCGGCGGACGTGGTTCACGAAGCTGGGCGCGGGCACGCTGTACGGCTATCTGCTGCACGGTTTCGCGATCAAGATGTCCCGCTGGTCCGGTTGGTACGACACCCTCCCCTGGGTGCGCACGCCGGTCGGCGAGGTCGTGGTGACGGTGCTGGCCGTCACGCTGATCACGCTGCTGTGCACGCGGCCGGTACGGCGGGTGTTCCGATACGTGATGGAGCCGAAGATGTCCTGGGCGTTCAAGGACGACGCGGCCGCGTCGGCACGGGCGCGGGTGGGTACGGCCGACGCTGCTTCCGGTCCGCCATTGACGCGGGCCGCTCCTCGGCCGTCGGCCGACCGTCAGGGACACCGTTGATGTCCGCCCGGGTCACCCCGACTTCGGCGGCTTCTGCGCGTCGAAGGCGAAGAGAGTGTTCTTGGCCGCGGCCACGATCACCGCACGCCCCGCAAGAGTCACCCGCGGGCTCACGTCCAGCTCGCCCGTCAACCCATCGGCCTGCGGATATGTGGTCCACAGAGGTTTGCCGTCGTTCGGCGAGAGTGCGACCACCCGGCCGGTGGCCGAGCTGAAATACAGTGCGCCGGCTCCCGCGACCGGACCCGACGCGCCCTCCACGCCAGTCTGCCGCGACCACTTCTTCCGGCCGGTCGCGGGGTCGAGTGCGGTGACGAGACCGGTCTGCCCGCTCACGTAGACGGTGCTGTCCGTCATGCCGGGCGTCCCGGTGTATGTCTTGGCCAGTCGGGAGTACGTGACCTTCCGCGAGGCCGTGTCGACCCGTGCCACCCCGTTGTAGCGGTCCAACTCCGTTCCTCCCAGGTGTACTTGCAGGAGGACGAGCCTGCCGTCGGCGATGCCCATCGGCACGGCGGGGCCGTTGATCGCGATGGGCCTGCCCAGTCTCCCCGACGCGCGGTCGACCGGGCGCAGGGTGGGGTGGCGCACCGCGAAGGCATTCACCTCCGCATGCGTCGCGCACATCGCGACGAGCTGGGGGCCCACCGGGACGGGTGAGCACTGCGTTCCCGCGGGGAATGGCGACGTCCATGTGACCTGACCGCTGTGCGCGTTGCGGGCCTCGAAGCGGGAGTTGGAGGCGTCGACCGTCACGACGTCGGAGCCGACCACAACGGCGTCCTGGGCCCGACCCATGACGGCCGTCGACTGTCCGCCGGACGGCACGGACCACAGCTCCCGGCCGCTGTCCGCGTCGATGGCCACCACCTCGCTGGGAGGGTCCTGCGGGGCGTCCTGGGCGGCGAAGCGGTAACCGAGCACCGTGTCGTCGGTGGCGCCCACCAGGTGCATGCCGTGGACGGGGACGCCGGGGCTCTTCGCCGTCCACACCCGCGAGCCGTCCCTGGCCCTGATACGGGTCGCGACAACACTGCCGCCCCCGCAGAACAGCGCGTCGCCGTGCGCGACGCACCGCAGCTCGTCGGGTATGTCCTCGCGACCGCCCGGCACGGTCTTGTGCCACGGCTTGAAGCCGTCCGGAAGTGCGGCACCCGGGGCCGCAAGGTTGTGGCCCTTGTCGCCGCCGCCGTTCCCCCCGAAGCCGCCCGCCGTCAGTGCGGCGACTCCGCCGCAGATCGCTGCCACCGTGACCGCGACCGCGGCCGCGAGCACGGGACGCCATCGGCGACGCGGTCGGCGGCCGATGGGGGTGTCGGCGCTCCCCGTATCGGGACCGGCCGGGACGGTGGTCGGGGCGCTGGTCGGGGCAGTCGGTGCCGGGGTGGCCGGCGTCGCGACGTGGTGCTGGGTGATCATGTCGCGGGTGCGGCCCGCGTCGACTCCCCACGCGTCGGTCTGGCCGAGGTCGGCCGGCAGGTCCCGTAGCAGCACGAGGAGTTCGTCCGCCGAGGGGCGCCCGTTGGGCTCCTTGGCCAGGCACGACTCGACGACCGCGCGCAAGGCCACCGGCACGTCCTCCAGCGACGGCTCCCCGTGCACCACCTGATATGCGGCGATGTACGGGCTGTCCGCGTCGAAGGGCCCGTGGCCCGTCGCTGCGTACGCAACCAGCGTCCCCAGCGAGAAGACGTCGGACCGCGGCCCCACATCGCGCGGCGCCTGCAACTGCTCCGGCGACATGAAGGGCGGCGTACCGATGACCCGCCCTGTGATCGTCAGCGTCTGCTGGTCCACGGCGCGCGAGATGCCGAAGTCGATGACGCGTGGACCCTCGGGCGAGAGCACGACGTTCGAGGGCTTCAGGTCACGGTGGACGACCCCCACCCGATGGATGTCCCGCAGCGCCTCCGCCAGCCCAATGGCGAGCCTCCTCAGTTCCGCTCCGCCCAGCGGGCCCTTCGTGGCTATGCGCCGGGAGAGCGTGTGCCCCTGGATGTAGGTGGTCGCCATCCACGGCTGCTCGGCCTCGGGGGCGGCGTCGACCACGGCGGCGGTGAACGCGCCGCTCACCCGTCTCGCTGCCGCCACCTCCCGCCGGAAGCGGATACGGAACTCGTCGTCCGCCGCGAACTGCGGGTGGATCAGTTTGACCGCGACCGGTCGCCCTGAACTCGTACGGGCCAGAAAGACCGTGCCCATGCCACCCGAACCGAGCCGGGCCTCAAGTGGATAACCACCGATCTCGGCTGGATCACCTTCGCGCAGCGACACTCTTCCCGACCTCCCGTCCCCCGTGCACCTCTGCCACCACGGACCTGCGTACCAGTCCTGCACACAAACTAGCCGCTCCAGCGCCTGCGCCTGGCATTCCCCCCGCTCCGTCAGTTTCCGCAGCACCTCCACGAAGTGCTGCGACTTCTCCACGGCGATCCGCGCGCGGGCGGCGCGGGGGATCATCGCCGCCTCGGGGCCGGCCCGCCCCGTCCTGGTCGCCCGGCGTATCCGTCACTGCCCGGTCCGGTTGGTGAGGGGCTGTTGTGAGGCGGTCGGTGGTGCAAAGAGTGCTTGGACGGTTTCGGTGGCCAGGTCTCGTAGCCAGGTGTGGGCGCGGTCGTCGTCGTAGCGCTGGTGCCACAGCAGGTACAGGGGGACCTCGGGCAAGGGCAGTGGCAGTGGCAGCGCCAGTGTGGTCAGGCCGAGTTGGTGCCGGGCCGCGCGGGTGACCGCGTCGGGAAGGGTCACCACCAGGTCGCTGTCGAGGGCGAGTTGCAGAGCGAAGGCGGCCGTGGGCCCGGCGGCGACGACGCGCCGATCGAGGCCGCGGGTGGTCAGGGCGTCGTCGATCGGGTCGCGCAGGCTTCCGCGTCGCGAAACGGTGAGGTGTTCGGCGGCTGCGTAGCGCTCGGTGCTCAGCGGGCCTTCGGTGAGGGGGTGGCCCGGTCGGACGGCGACGACCAGCCGATCCCTGCCGACGAGGCGGTGGCGGATGTCGGGGAGCGTCGGAGTGCTGGAGCTCGATTCGAGGTCGACCTCACCCCGGCGCAGCTCGGCGTCGTCCGTCCCGGGTTCGGCCGACAGGCGCAGTCGGACGCCGGGGGCCTGGTGGTGGACGGCGGTGATCAGGGCGGTGCCGCAGGCGGCAGCCAGGGCGTCGTGCCAGCGCAGGGTGAACACCCGGTCCAGAGCTGTCAGGTCGAGTTCCGCTTGCGTGGACAGAAGGTGGTGGGCTTGCTGTACGAGGGCGTGGACCTGGGCGCGCATGGCCAGTGCGCGGGTGGTGGGAACCATGCTGCGGCCGGTGCGGACCAGGATCTGGTCACCGGTGGCCTTGCGGATACGGCCCAGGGAGCGGCTCATCGCCGGTGCGGTGACGTGGAGGCGTGCTGCGGCGCCGGCGACGCTGCCCTCTTCCAGTAGTGCGTCCAGGGCCGTGAGCAGGTTCAGATCCAGTTGCATGCGAGTAATTCTATAGCTGAATAGCATGCACTTGTTGTTAATGGTCGGGAGACCTACCTTCGAAGTGCAGGCGCGAGACGAGCCGCCCGCACACATCGAACTCAGGGAGCCCAACCATGAGCACAGCCATGCCTTTCGCCACCGGCACGACGCTCCTGCCCGAGGTGACCGCCGCGGTGAAGACCGCAGGGCTCACCCTGCGCGACCGCCACACCCCGCACGCCCGGGGCGTGACTCTGGAGGAGGTCGTCGCTGAGATCCTCGCCAACGACGACGCGGTGCTGGACGTGCTGCGGGAGCCGCTGCTGCGGGCCCGGCGGGGATCGCAGTGGGCCGAGGACGAGCTGGCCGGCGGTGCGCTCCCGTCGGGGGAGTGGTGGGTCGTCGACCCCGCCGAGGGCAACATCAACCACGTTCACGGCATGGAGGACTGGGCCGTGACCGCCACCCTGGTCCGCGACAACCAGCCGGTGCTCACCGTCGTCCACCTGCCACTGACCGGCGACACCTACACCGCTGTCGCCGGCGGCGGTGCCCGCCTCAACGACCGGCCCCTGAAGGTGTCCGCCAAGACCGATCTGGGCGCCGCGCTCGTCGGCACCGGCCAGGCCAGGCCCGGCGAGGACGAGCGCACCTTCCGGCGGATCGGTGACTCGGTCACCGCCATGCTCATCAACGGCCTGGTCGTGCGCGTCTCCGTTCCCGCCACGATGCAGCTCATCCACGTCGCGGCCGGACGCACGGACGCCTTCTGGCAGTTCTCCGACGTTCGCTCCGGTCTGGTCGCCGGTGCACTGCTGGCCTCCGAGGCCGGAGGCACCGTCACCGACCTGGCGGGCGAGCCCTGGCACACGGGCAGCCGCGACTTCCTGGCCGCCGCCCCCGGCATCCACACCGCCGCTCTCAAGGTCCTGTCGCCGATCGCCTGACCGGACATTTCCGCTCCACCCACCTCACACCGCAAGGAGCATCACCCCATGACCAGCATCGGCATCCTGGGCGCCGGCCGCGTCGGCGCCAACCTCGCCGGCAAGCTCTCCGCAGCCGGACACCGTGTCACCCTCGGCGTCCGGAAACCGGAAGAGACCGCAACCCTTGCCGCCGGCATCGCCCCGCAGATTGCCTTCGCCGACCAGCGCACCACCGCCCGCACCGCGGACATCGTGATCAACGCGACGCCCGGCCACACCTCTCTGGACCGCCTGGCCGACCTGCGCACCGAGCTCTCCGGAAAACTCCTCGTCGATGTCTCCAACGCCACCCGCGACGCCGATGACGGCCTGCCCGGCGCCCTGTGCTATCCGGGCAGTAGCCTCGCCGAGCAACTCCAGGCCGCCCTCCCTGACACCCATGTGGTCAAGACCCTCAACACCATGCTGTTCATGGTCATGACCGCTCCCGAAACCCTGGCCACCCCACCGACCGCCTACCTCTCGGGCGATGACCAGAACGCGAAGAAGACCGTCACCGGCCTGCTCGGCGACCTGGGCTGGCAGCCCGCATGGATCGAGGACCTCGGCGGCATCACCACGGCCCGCGCCACCGAGGCCATGATCCTCGTGGTTCCCCACATCCTGCGCCGACACGGCTTCAAGCCCTTCGCCGTCTCCCTCGCCAGCTGACCCATCAGGACCCGAGCACCGCGCGTACCCGATGCGGATGTCCGCGCCCGGCAGGTCCGGGTCGATCGGCGCCGGGGGCGGGGTGCCCGGCCGCCACGGCCGGCCCCGGGCCCGCGGTCGGCCGGGGAGGGCTGTTGAGGGTCCGTCATGGGGCCGGATTTTCGGACAATGCAAGTCTCACAAGGGAGCCCGTCCCGTTCTTGAGTGAGAACGGGTTCTGCGAACGAATCCGGGATCGGCGCGGGTCCGGCGGCTCGTTATTGATCTTGCTCGCGCAAAGGACCGTCTATGAGAGCCGCAGCCCCTGAAGGAGCAGTTCGATCAGCCTTCGAGGGTCGTAGCGGGGGTCGCTGTCGCGTCCGATGCAGAGGTTGCCGATGCCCCGCATGAGTTCGTAGGGCTGCATGCCGGGCCTGATCTCGCCGGCGCCGACGGCGGCGTCGAGCAACTGGGCGCAGACGGGCATCAAGCGGTCGAGGAAGTGGGTGTGCAGCGCGGCGAAGCGGTCACTGTCGGACTGGAGGGCGTCGGCAAGTCCGTGCTTGGTGACCAGGAAGTCGGTGAAGAGGTCGACCCACTGGCGCAGCGCGTCGAACGGGGAGGTGGCATCGGCCAGCGGCTTCGGGCCGGCTTCGGCGCAGGCCTCGATCTGATGGCGATAGACGGCGGTGACCAGGTCCGCCCGGGTGGGGAAGTGGCGGTAGAGCGTCCCCAGCCCGACGCCCGCCCGGGCCGCGATCTGGCGAATCGGTGCGTCGATCCCCGAGGTCACGAACACCTCCGCGGCGGTGACCGGGAGCGAGCTGCCGGTCATCCTCCTCTCGCACGGTCTCGGCTTCTCCAACAATCTCTCTTCGCTGAACGGCTACGCCCCGCTCGCGAACTTCTGGGCCGCACGTGGCTTCGTCGTCATCCAGCCCACTCACCTGGACTCCAGGACGCTGAGCCTGGACTCCGACGCCCCCGGTGCCGCCGCGCACTGGCGCACCCGGGCCGAGGACATGACGCGCGTCCTCGACCAGCTCGACGTGATCGAGGACGCCGTCCCGCAGCTCGCCGGGCGTCTTGCTCGCCGCGCCCGGCCGGGGCGGTGGCGCCCTCACCGAGTTCACGGTCGAGAACTACTCCTTCTTCCTGACCACTGACTTCTCCACGATGACGACGCCCGCGCTCGTGGTCGCCGGCGACAAGGACGACTCCGCCTTCCTGACGGTCAGCGGCCCGGACTGGCACACCGACCCCTACGTCCTCTCCCCAGGCCCCAAGTCCCTGCTCACCCTGTTCGACGCGGAGCACGGACTCGGAGGGGTCTCCGGATACGACGTCGCCGAAACCACGGACGAGAACCCCGAGCGGGTCGCCGCCCTCGCCCATCTCGCCTGGGCCTACCTGCGCAGCGAGCTCTACTCGGCAGGCGGAGCGGTTACGGCGCGCCCGGCTCAGGGTCGGCGCTTCGTGATCGCCGCTGCCGATCGAGTTCGGCATAGCGCGCGCGCATCGCCGCGCCGGCCGCCGGCCCAGCGCTGAACACGTACGCGTCATTGTCGTCGAGGCTCTTCCCGGTGCGAGCATCGACCACGACCGGCTCCGCTTCCTGGCCGGTCTCGGCGTCGACGAGGATCATGGATCGGTCCTGCGGGGCCAGGTGCCGGTTTCCCCAGGCGGCCAAGGCGACGATCACGGGGCGCAGGGAGTGCCCGCGCTCGGTGAGGACGTACTCGTGGCGGACGGGGTTCGTCTGGTAGGGCCGCCGCTCCAG
This sequence comes from Streptomyces sp. NPDC026575, assembly GCF_055567415.1. Taxonomy (NCBI): domain Bacteria; kingdom Bacillati; phylum Actinomycetota; class Actinomycetes; order Kitasatosporales; family Streptomycetaceae; genus Streptomyces; species Streptomyces sp. NPDC026575. The sequence continues at coordinate 80,140 of NZ_JBVHQM010000013.1, read as the reverse complement.
CAGGCCGTCGGCGACCAGGGCCTTCAACCGTGCCGTGAGCATGCTGGTGGAGATGCCCAGGCTCTGCTGGAACTGGTCGAAGCGCGTATAGCCGTCGAAGGCGTCATGGAGGATCAGCAGCGTCCACCACTCGCCGACGTGCTGCACCGTGGTCGACAGTGGGCACTCACGATCCTCCAGCCGGATCCGGCTCGGCATGGCACCCTCCCGAGTTACTGCTAAAGTGAAAGTAACTTGCTTCTATTTTAGCAGTTGCCAAGGGCGTGCTTCGTACGGCCGCGCGGAACAGCCCGGACACCACATCCGGCCCCCGCCGCCGGGCGCCCGGCCGCGGCGGCATCCAGCGCATCTGTGAGGCAGACATGACCGAACGCACCGACCCCGTCGACGTCGCCGACCTGCCGGAGGCCGTCACACGCTACCTACGGGCCCACGACGCGAAAGACGTCGCCACCGCCGTGGACACGCTCGCACCCGAGGCCACCGTCACCGACGACGGCCGTACCTACCGCGGCGCGGCCGCCATCCGCGGCTGGCTGGAGCAGACCAGCATCCAGTACACCTACACCGCCACGCTCGTCGGAGCCGAGCGACACGGCCCTGACCGGTACACCGCAGTCCAGCACCTCGAAGGCGACTTCCCCGGCGGGCAGGTTGACCTGCGCTACCGCTTCGTCCTCGACGGGCAGAGACGGATCAGCCGGCTCGTCATCGCCCCCTGACGACCCCGGCCCGTCACGGAGTTCATCGGGCCGCCACCAAAGGATCGCGAGGAAAAATGAAGACCTGGTTCATCACCGGCGGGACTCCGGGCGGTTTCGGCCCGGCCTACGCCGACGTCGCGCTGGAGCGCGGCGACAACGTCGCCCTGACCGCCCGCCGCCCGCACCTGCTCGACGACTGGGCCGGCCGCCACGGTGACAGAGCGCTCGTCCTACCGCTCGACGTCACCGACACGAGGCAGATCCATGATGCCGTCCGTGCGGCCGAGGAACGCTTCGGAGGCATCGACGTCCTGGTCAACAACGCGGGCCGGGGCTGGTACGGCTCCATCGAAGGCACGGCCGACACCGACCTCCGGCGGTCCTTCGAACTGAACTTCTTCTCCGTCACCGAACTCCTGCGCGCAGTCCTCCCGGGTATGCGAGCCCGTGGCGCCGGATGGATCATCAACATGTCCTCGGTCGCCGGCCTGCGGGGCGTGCCCGGCTTCGGCTACTACAGCGCCGCGAAGTTCGCCGTCGAGGGCCTCACCGAGGTGCTGCGGCACGAAGTAGCCCCCTTCGGCATCAACGTCCTGGCCGTCGAACCCGGCGCCTTCCGCACCCGCGCGTACTCCGCCTTCGCCGACGAACCCGTGTCCGAGACAGTTGACGCCTATCTCCCGTTCGTCGAGTCCGTCCGCGCCTCCATGGTCGACCAGGACGGCCGACAGCCCGGCGATCCCCATCGAGGAGTGCGGGCCGTCGTCAGCGCAATGGAGCAGGACACCCCTCCCCACCGGCTGGTTCTGGGCGCATCCGGCTACGACACCGTCCACGGCCAGCTGGAAGACATGCTCGAAGAGCTGCGCGCCTACGAGACCACCTCGCGCGGCGCGGACTTCCCTCCCCTGCCGTAGTCCAGCGTGTAGAGGCTGTCGCGCGGAGTGCCGCCTACGACCATCGAGCCGATCCCGGCGACCTGGTCGTTGACAGCATTGAGCCAGGTCACGCCGCGTTTGCCGCGTCCGGCCCCCGGGTGAGCTGGGCCAGGTGCTCGTCGGCGTCCTCGGTCAGGGACAGGCCCGCCAGCACGTCCGCGCGCATCGCCTCCCACCGCGGGCCGTCCAGCAGCCGGGCGCGCGGGTCGGCCCACCGGTTGGACGGGTAGGCGAACACGTCGCGCCGGTTCAGGACGCGGTGCAGCTGCTCCAGCACGCACACCACGTACGCGTCGCGGTCGACCGCGCCCTGAGGCAGCTTGGCGTTGGAGAACACCGCGCGCTTCCACATCGCCGGCACCAGCTCGGCGTCGACCTCGCGGGGCAGCAGCATCACCACCAGCGACACCGAGCCGAACGGGTGACGGGGCAAGGGGCTCAACAACCCAAGATCATCTCGTGGCGGGTTTCCGGCGTATCCGGGTCATGCCCCGCCTTGGCTCGGCCGGCTCAACCCGACTCGGGTAACTCGGCCTCACCGCAGGCTGGTTGACGGTGAAGTGTCGCATCAGAGCCGCGCCGGGCCGAGTCGCGGGCATCGATGCTGTCGCGACGGACGGGCGTCTCATCCGCGTGCGGAGTCGAGAGCCTCGTCACGAGCTGGACGAGTGGGTTTGGCCGAGACGGGGCCCGGGGAGCTCACGCCTCCGGAGCGACGAGACTGCGCAGCAGGGGAGTGGCGATCCGTACGATGTCCTCCACGTCCGCCTCGGCCAGGTCGGGCATGCGCAGCAGAAAGCGCTGGGCGGCGATGCCCATCATGATCGCGCTGAACAATGCGGCCCGCAGCCGTGCGTCGGGGGCCTCGATGGTCCCGGCGATGTGATCGGTGACCTCGGTGGTGAGATGTCGGCGCAGCAGCTCTGCGGCTTCGTCGCTCGTCATGCTGGTCCGTAGGAGCACGGCCATGGGGCTGTCCGGATCCGCCGCCCAGGTGCCCAGCATGCCGCGCAGGCGGTTCTCCACGGTCTGGCCGGGGTCGCTGGTGGTGAGCTCGTCATGGGGGATCTGCCATCGGACGGCCTCGCGGAACAGGTCCTGCTTGCTGCCGAAGTACTGGATCACGGAGGACTTGTCCACGTCGGCTTCGGTGGCAATGGCGCGGATGGTGGCGCGCTCGTAGCCGACCTCCGCGAACTTCCGCCGTGCGGCCGTCAGGATGCGTCGACGTGTGCGCTCTCCCTTGCGCTCGCCCAGGGCTGGCGCCCGGCCCGAGCCTACGGAACCCGATTCTTCGCCCAACACCACTGAACCGGAATCCTTCCCCGGGCCCGCTGCACCGGGCGTCCGCTGTGCGCCCTCTCCGGGCGGCACAGGTGTCACTGCATCCGCGCAGGTCAAAGTCGGTCTCCTCTCCGGTGTCGGCCCTGATGCTACAAGCACCTCCGCACGGCGCCAGAGCCTCGGACGGACGACGGATCACAGAGGGGCCCCTGGGGGAGAAGCCGACGCGGCTGCACGGACAAGGGGCGGACTCAGCACCGCCGCGCTCCAGCCAGTGGAGTCCCACGGTCGGAGCGCGGCGGAACGGTTCGGCGAACCGTTGACGAGGGTGATGTGCGGGCGACAGCCGTCCGGCTCAGGTGGCCAGGGCCGCCGCGTCCGCCACCAGTTGGCCGAGGTCCGGCAGCGCGTGGGTCCGGCGCTGGAGCCCTTGGGCACGGGACCGGTAGGAGCGGTCCTCCAGTACGTTGTGCACCGCTGCCGCCAGCGCCTCGCGCGTGGCGTCCTGGGCGTCGATCCGCGTTCCGACGCCCAACTGCTGCAGTCGACTGGCGTTGTGCGACTGCTCGGCGAACAACGGCACGGCCACCATGGGGACTCCGTATGTCAGCGCCTCCCGGGTTCCATTGAAACCGGCATGCGTGAGGAACAGATCGCTGGACCGGAGCAGCAGCTCCTGCTGGACGAACGATGTCAGATGGACGTTGTCGGGGCGCGCACCGCCCCACTGCTGTGGGTCACGCTCGGCCCCCAAGGCCACGACACCGGTGACCGGCAGGTCTCCGAGCGCCTCGATGATGGTCTCCAGCAGTGCGAGGGCTCCGCCGGGGAGACGGGGGGCGTTCGAACCGAGGGTGGCGAGGACGAGCGGCCGCTCCGTGGGGAGTTGGGCGATTTCCGGGTCAAGGCCACCCGCGGTCGTCTGGGCGGGGACCTGGTAGTAGCGGGCGCTGGGCAGTCGGCTGTCCGCGGGGTAGAAGTCCTCCGGAACGACTCCGGCGCGGAAGGCGCGGAACGGGTGCCAGGGGTCGCTGACCGGCGCCAGACCGAGCTTCTCCCGCTGCCGGTTCAGCTCCTTCTGCACGGCGGGATGGGCGTAAGGAGCCATCGGCGCGATGTCCAGAACGCCATGGGGTATGCCTAGGCTCTCTGCCGCCAGATAGCCGCCGTACTCGGTCGACTCGTGGAGGATCAGGTCCGGCTGCCAGTCCCTCGCCACGTCCAGAAGGTCGTGGACGCTGGACCCGGCGAGATGCCCGACGAAGGCCGCTGCGAAGAACTCCGGCGCCATCTCGACCGTCGCGGAGCCGACCTTGTCCATGCCCGGCGGGGGCTGGATCTTACCGCCCTGCAGGGCTTCCCCCATCGACTGGAGACGGGGCAGCGTCAGCGCGGTGAGCCCGCGCTTCTCGATGTGCTGGACAACGCCGGCCCCAGTGGCGACGGCCACTTCATGGCCCGCCTCTCGGGCTCGTTCCGCCACTGGCAGAACCAGCGGCGCGAGGTGTGAATAGATTGCCTGTGCGGTGATGAGGATGCGCATGATGCTCGCTCTCCACGATGCGGTGCAGACCCCAAGTTGTGGGCCCCACCGCGGACTTCACGGCCGAATTCTCAAAAATAAACGCTTGTTGAGAATCTATCATTCGCCGTCAGGGTTGCTCCCCACGCCCCGACATCGGCCCGTGTTTGTGGGGGCTCGATTCTGGGGCAGCAAGCCACTGCCCCGGTGGCGGCCGCGGCCAGCGGCGGGCTGGCGAACGCATGGTCGGGAAGGCCGGCCGGGGCGAGGAGCAGGGACCGATGTCGCCATGGTGGAGGCGACTCACCACCTGATCGAGGCAACCGCCAAGATCGCCGTCGAGCTTCAGCACGGCATGCGGGAGCGCGCCTTGCCCACGGCCCCGGTCCGCGGCCGGGCAACGCAGCCTCGCCTCGGGGCAGTCTCGCCGAATCCGGCCCCGGGCGATCCGGATCGACACAGCCACCCCACGCACTATGCATGGGATCTGTCCCGGATGAGGCGCTCCACCGTCTGGCTGTCGTGACGATGCCTTGCACGCACACGCATGGGGCGCACCGGTGATCCTTTGGCGGTCGGCAAGCCGTTACGTGGTGCGCGCACTACCCACCATTGGTGCGCACCTGGTGCCGCACCGGCCGGTGCTGGGTGCGTACCGAGGGCCTGGCCCACGCCGGTGGCCCACAGCTGCCGGAGGACATCGGCGATGTCCTCGCGTTCTTCGGTAAGGATCTGCGGGGCAAAGCCGTGGACGGTGCTGGCCACGCCAACTGCAGCGTCTGGCCCTGCCTGCTCCCAGGTGCGCAGGGTGTTCACGAAGACCTGCCCGAGAGCCTCCAGGACGAAGGCGTCCACGCATGGCATATCCGCGTCCAGGCTGGGAAACGCGGTGAACGGGACGACGACGAGCTCGGCGACTTCTGCGAGCAGTGCGGGAATCCGCGACTCGGGTCTGGCGGCCCCGCAGCGGTTTCGGTGTCACGGTCCTGCGCCGCCCGGAATTAGGTGAAGGCGCCGATGGTTGCGTCAAGGTCGTTTGAAGCCTCGGGACGCCCGCCCTGTGTCGGTGGTAAGCGCTGTGGTGAGGGGGGCGGTTGGAGCTGCTCATGTGGATTGGCCCCTACGGTGTGTCCTACGCCGTTCCCTATGGAATCCCCTACGCCGCGCTGCCGGGGCGCGGCAATTAAATCCGCAGGTCAGGACCTTTACCAAAGGGCTGTCTCCGCTTCGACATCCTCCTTTCCCTCTCCCTGTCAGAGGTGGGTGTTATTTGTGGGTGATGAGCGTGGGTCGGGGCGTCGGCTTTCGGGGCGTGCTCGGGCCGCGGGGCCGGGAGAGCGCACCAGCCGCCGGGCGGCCGGTGCGGGAGGGAGAGAGATGGGTGGGACAGCGCGACGGCCGTATGGATCGACGGCCAAGACCCGGCAGATGGTGCTGGCTGCGCTTGGGGTGGTGAAGGTAGCTACGGCCGACCAGATTCGGCAGTTGATGTGTCCGGGCACGGCCGGCGCGCAGACTGTGCGTAACGGCTGCCTCGACCTGGCCCGCGAGGGCCTGGTTGAGTCGGTGGGATCGACAGGCCGCATCAACTCGAACGGCAACCAGGTCACCGAGAAACTGTGGAACCTGACTGGCCCCGGCCTGAAGGCCGCAGCCACCTTGCTCGACCGGCCGGAGAAGGAGATGGGCGGCACCGCTCGCGGTGCGGCACGCGCGGGTGCCAAGCACGCTGTGAAGGTCACTGACACCATCGCAGCGTTCCTGCAGACCCCGCCCGAGCCCACCGCCGTGTACCCCGCAAACGCCTCCAGACGGCCGCCACAGCGCCCGTCAGCACCCCGTCAGACGACACTGCAAGGCCCGCTGCGCAGCAGCGTCCTGCCGGTGTCGGACGCATCGAGTCCTGGGCCACTGAGGTGGTGTTGCCGGTGGCCGGGACACAGACGACGCCCGCGAAAGGCAGCCCGCGCGCGGACGCTGTGCTGACCGCACCGGAACACCGCCTGCCGGTGCTGTTCGTAGAGGTCGACAACGGCACCGAGAATCCCGCGACCCTCGCCTCCAAGGTCAGCCGGTACCGCGACTTCTTCCGCCGTGATGTCAAACACCCCGCCCCCGGCCCCGACTGGCAGATAGACGCGCGCGTGCCGCTGTGGCAGTTGATGTTCGACCCCGCCAACGCGAACACCCGAGACGGCTACCAGGATGAACCGCACCCTCCGCCGGCCATCGTGTTCACCAAGAAGGTCGGCACTACCGCGATGAACAACCGCATCGGCCAAGTGATGCGCCTGGCCAAGATCCATTGGGAAGGCAGGTACCACCGCCGGAGTTCCTACGGGAACGAGGGGGAAGACGGCTACACCCGCTACGACGACGCCGTGCCGCTGCTGCTCACCACCCTCGACCGCCTCCAACAGTACGGGCCGCTGGGCGCGGTGTGGTGGCGTGCCGGCCACGACGCTTGGGAGACCCTCGTCGACGCCCTGCACAACCCCGACGACATGGCCGCTTACGAACGCCGTGAGGACGTACGGCGCAGGGAGAGGCAGCAGCGACGGGAGAGGGAGCAACGGGAGAAGGAGGCCAAGCGGGACCGCGACCTGGCGCGACGGGAGGCGGAGGAGCAGGCCCGTAAGAAGGCAGCTGCCAGGTCCAAGCCCACCTGCCAGCAATGTGGCGGCCCGCTGGAATCGACCACCTACCCCCGCGGTATCGAAGAGGAGGACGCGCCGCCGGCCGACGGACTGCACTGCGCGATCTGCCGCATCGACCTGGCTGAGTCCGCCACCCTCCTCGGCCGTTTCAAGAGATTCATCAACTACCACCCGGGTTGGTAGGCCGTAGCAGGCTGCCCTGCTGCCTGCACAGCAGGTGGTGCCTTAGCCCTTCGGGTTCGACTAGAGGCTTGCGCTCCAGGAAGTCCGCCGCAGCGGCCTACTCGTCGTCGAAATCTGAGATGCCTGCGCCGTCGTGACCGCTGCTGGCCAAGCTGTTCGCCAGGGAGGAGGTACCGGTGCCCCCACCGTGGATCCGCCCTAGGGTTCGTGGGCTTCCGTGTGGATACTGATCACCATGCGTACTGACTTTGATCCTGCTGCCATGTCCCGCGACGACTTCTACAAGCTGCTGACCTCGACGGTGGTGCCGCGGCCGATCGCCTGGGTGTCCACGGTCTCGGCGGACGGGACGCACAACCTCGCACCTGCGAAGTTCTGAGGAAAGTGGTACGGGGGATGGGACGTTAACCTCGATCGTTCATGAGTCCTCGTCGGTGTGCTAACGGGGACTCTGCGTTTGGGGGTGCGGTCTTTTCAGGGCCGGAGCACGTTGACGGCCCGGTTGTCGCGTCGGGTGGGCGCCGGGTTCCACTTTCCCGGTGTGGCGGTGCGGATCGTTGGGGCGGTTGAAGTGGCTGGTCAGCCTGGGCTCGGCAAGGCTTCGAGCCGGCCGATTGCCCGGGTGATCTCGTCGGTCCAGGGCCATCGGGTAGTGAAACGGAGCCAGCGGCGGCGGCCGGTGTTCACCAGTTGCGCGGCGGCGGAGAACAGCCGCAGGCGGAGCTTCTTGGGCTCCCAGCGGCGGGTCGTGCCGGTCAGGGCGAGCATCGGCATCCAGGCGAGGAGGTCGAGTGCGAGGGAGACGATCTCCAGCCAGATCCGGTTCTGTGCGGTGTCGTGCAGGGGCAGATTGCGCAGACCGGTGTCGCGGGCGCCTCGGATGCGGTCCTCGCAGCGTGCCCGCCTGCGGTGACGTAGTTCGAGGTCGGCGAGCTGGCCGCCCTTGCTGTTGGTCGCGAAGCAGGTCAGCCGCAGTCCGTCGAGGTCGGTGAAGCGCAACTGGGCTCCGGGATGCGGCCGTTCCTTGCGGACGATCAGTCTCATGCCCTTGGGCCAGGTGCTCAGGTCGGGCATGTCCGTGATCTCCGCGACCCAGGCCCCGGGCCGCTCGGTCCCTTCGGCGTCGTAGGCCGGCGTCCATGCCTTCTTCGGGATCTTCAGGACGGCCTGGTGGATGGTGTCAGTGATGGTCATTCCGACGGAATACGACAGCCACCGGCCCCGCTGGGACATCCAGTCGAGGAAGGCATGGGTGCCGCCAGCGGAGTCGGTACGGATCAGCGTCTGCCGCCCTCGCCGCAGGGCTCTGGGCAGTTGGGTCAGGGCGAGCCGGGTGGTTTCGATGTGATCGCTCGCGGTGTTGGAGCCCGCATTGCCGGGCCGCAGCAGGGCGGCCACCGGCTCCCCGGACCCGGCCTGGCCGTGGTCGACGAACGCGACGAGGGGATGATGGCCGAAGGTCTTCTTCCACGTCGCGGTGGCGTCCTGCTTCTCGGAGTGCGCAAGCACCAGCACGCCGTCGATGTCCACGATCACCTGCCCGTCGGCGGCCGGGCCGTTCGCCCCGGCCAACTCCCAGACCCGCTGGCGCACGTCGGCCCGAGCCGACCGGATCGCGGTGAGGGCCTTCGGTCCGGACGCGGCGAGAGCGTCGATGAGCCGGGAGACCGTCGGGTCGGATGCCACCGGGCCGAATACGTCGGCCTCGGCCCGCAGCATGGCGACATCGGCGAGGCAGTCCCCGCCCAGGGCCGTCGCGAGCGCGATATCCAACAGGACCTTGCCGGGGTCGTGCACCGCCCGCGGCTTGCGCCACGGCGCCATTGCCGCCGACATCGCACTGTCCAGGCCGGACTTGCGAACCATCTCGACCAACAGCACCCCTCCGGCCTGCGAGATGACCCCGCTGCCACCGTCCTCGACGCGGACACGCGGGTACCACCCGATACGCTTGCTCACCTGGAGAGTGCTTCCTTCCGTGCAGCCAACGGGACCCTAGACAAGTCCCATCGTTGCAGGTCAGAAGCACTCTCCGCTTATTTGATCAAGACATGGACGAGCACGCTCGTGAAGGCGAGAGGCTAGGGCGGGATCCGGGCTTTGTGATCGTTTGTGTCCGGGCCGGTATCGGCCGGAGCCCCAGTTCCTACCTGGGCAGGAGAGGCACCTCCGGCCGTTACCTCACTGTGACCATTCCTGGCCTGCCCTTGCAGACGGCCCGGGTGTAGAGCGCCACCGCAGTCCGCGTGCGAAGGGTCACGATTCCTTCACCTGAGAAGGCCCAGATGCAGGATGAGCGCACCCGTGCTTGCCTGGAGGTATGACATTCGACCCCACAGAGAAGGATTGTTATGGCTAACATCCGATTTGAGAACATTCACTGGGAGGGTACTCCGTCCACAGAGTTGAAGCCAGGGGAAAGTGCGGTCTTCTCTACCGGGATCCTTGTTGGGGGCCTCGGTGACAACATATCAATTAGTGCCACAGCTCATGCGGAACCGGGGAGCCTACAGGAGGTTTACGCTGTTGAGGTCCGGGACTTCCATGTTGTGACAAATCCTTTGCCCGGTGGCCTGAATTTGAATTTCTCAGTTCTCAATGCGCATCCCACCACGGTGGTGCAGAGGATGACGATTACGATTTGCATAATCACCGATTAGCCTCGATCTTTCATGACGAGCCGTCGGCGCGCATTGCGGATACGGTCCTCGGCGCGGGCTCGCTGGCGGTGCCCTAGTCCGAGTGCGGCGATCGGGACATCAGTGGTGTTGGTGGCGAAGCAGGTCAGCCGCAGTCCGTCGGCGTCGGTGAAGCGCAACTGGGCGCCTGGGTGGGGACGTTCCTTGCGGACGATCAGCCGTATCCCTCTCGGCCAGCCCTTCAGGACGTCACCGTCGAATTCGGCGGTCCAGGCGCCGTCGCGGATCTCGCCACCCGGTTCGACGGCGGGCGTCCAGGCGGAGGCGGGAACCTTCAGGACAGTCTGGTGGATGGCGTCGGTGATGGTCATCCCGACCGAGTACGACAGCCACCTCCCGCGTTTCGTGAGCCAGGCCACGAACTCGTGGGTGCCGCCGCCGGAGTCGGTGCGAATCAGGGTGGAGCGGCCTCGTCGATATCGCTTGGGAAGCTGGGCCAGGGCGAGCTGGGTGGCGGTGATGTGATCGGCGGCGGTGTTGCTGCCCGCGTTCCCGGGTCGCAACAGCGCGGCCACTGGCTCTCCGGTGCCGCCGCGTCCATGGTCGACGAAGCCCATCAGCGGATGATGTCCGTAGGTCTTCTTCCAGGTCGCGGCAGCGTCCTGCTTGTCGGAGTGGGCCAGGACGAGTACCCCGTCGATGTCCACGGTCACCTGTCCGGTGGCGTCCGGTGACGAGGTGCCGGCCAACTTCCAGGCCCGCTCCCGTACTTCAGCCCGCGCCGACCGGATCGCGGTCAGAGTCTTCGGTCCGTCCGCAGCGAGCTTGTCGATGAGCCGGGAGACGGTCGGGTCGGAGGCCACCGGCCCGGACACGGTCGGCTCGGCCCGCAGCATCGCGACATCCGCCAGGCAGTCCCCGCCCAGCGCGACCGCCAGGGCCACGTCCAGCAGGATCTTCCCGGATCATGCACCGCCCGTGGCCGCCGCCACGGCGCGAGCGCCGCCGATATCGCGGTGTCCAGGCCGCTCTTGCCGACCGTCTCGACCAGCAGCACCCCTCCGGCCTGGGAGACCACCGCCCGGCCACCGCCCTCGATGCGGACACGCCAATAGGACCCGATACGCTTCTTCACCTGAGGAGTGCTTCTTTCCACGCGACGACCTGGACCCTAGACAAGTCCCATCGTTGCAGGTCAGGAGCACTCTTCGCGTTTCCGGTCATGCATCGGACACCCAGCCACGTGAAAGCCCGAGGTTAATCCAGGTCAGAGAGCTCCGGCAATGTCTGGCGTCGGAGTTGAAGCGCTGGCACCATTCTCGACTTGGACGCAGGCTCCTTTTCTTCGCCTCGTTCCGAGACCTGCCTGCCCACAAGCCAGTAGGAGGCAAATGGGGCGCCGGATGGAGGCGGCTGTGCAGTCGTTCGCTCGTGTCAGACATTGCCGGAGGGTGTGAGAGGGGCCGGAGGTCTGGTCGGCCTCGCTCTTGGACGGCCATGAGCCGGCCGACCGCGAGGGCGCCCGTTGTAGCAGACGGTAGGCAACGCCGGGCCTTCGAGTGCGTCACGGCCGGCACGTGGACACACTGCCGTGAACTGAAAGGAGGTCGATGTACGGAAGTGCGATCTCATGGCGGACTGGATCGCCGAAGGAGCGGCCGAATGGGCCGGCGCGATGTACGCGTACGAGGGCGCGAACACGGTATCCCCCGGGACGGAATGGCCGGAGTGCTTCCACTCCTACACCCTCAACCCCCGGGATCGCGCACAGACCGTATGGGCCAGAAGCTACGACGCGGTGGGCTACTACGCTCAGCTGGACACCACCCTCGACGGCTACAACGAACCCTGGGCGACCATCGACGGGATGATGCACCAGGAGACCAACACGGAAGCTTTCGAACTGGCGGGCAACGCCGACAGAGACAAGGGCCGGAAATTCCTCACCGAATGGACCAGAGGTTTCGTCGGTGACGCCGCACTGGGCCGCGAATGACACACCACCGGACCCGGCCTAGGAGACCAGCTTCCGAAGAAACCCAAAAGGCTGGGATGAAGACGGGGACGATCAAAAACAGGCCGGCAGTCGAGAAGCGACAGGTGTCCATCGGCAGTGACGTCGAAGCGGTCCGCATCACCGTCAAAGGCCAAGGGGGGCTGTCCTGGCGAGGCGGCGGCCATAAGGCAGACGAAGTCGTCGACGCCCGCGAAGAGCAGACAGCGGGAGGCGGACTCGCCGGCACCTACGCCGGCCCTCAGCTCCATCTGCGCTTCGACCCGGTGGGTGACGACGAGGAGTACACGCTCACCGGCACCATCGAAGGCAGCCACGGCATGACCGCGCAGGGCTGCCAACAGGACTACGGGCCCGCGGTCGACCCGTCGGAGGCCCGGATCCGCCCGCTGAAGGCCCGCTACGAGGGCATCGCTGTCTACGTCTACAAACAGGGAAAACGGTGATACTTCCAGACGCATCGGGTCCTGGTCACCGTGGTCGACAAGGACACCGTGAAGATGTGCAGCGACGAGTCATCTCAGTGCCCCTTGTACCGACGCATCGAGCCCGACGAGACGCTCACCTGACACCAGGTCAGGTCCATTTCACCATTTTCGAGCGTAGGCCCGAGGTGTAGTTGGCCAGCGGCCTCTGCGAGAGTGCGCAGTGGCGACCCGGGCCGTAGGGGAGCGCTGTTCGCGACGTGCTCGGTTCCGGTGACTGGTTCGCGCGAAAGCCGTTCCGTTCCTTCGGGGCGTTGGTGCCGCCGGTCTTGAGGTGCCCGGCGCCGCCGCACCTCGCGGCTGGGGGCGGCATCGACCGCCGGCACCGGGGCGACGTTGGCCGGCTGCGGGCCCGGCCCGCAAGCATGCGCCATGCATCCAAGCATGCCGCCAATGCTCTAAAATGCGACATACGTGCTATGTGTGAGAAGAAATGAATGTACGGTACAAATGAATGTACGGCACATGGCGCTGAAGGCAAGCGAGAGGAGTGCCCCATGATCGCCAAGCTGCTCGCCAAGTTGTCCTTCACCCGTAACTACGGTGCGTACGGGGCCCACGACTGGGGCACGCACACCGGCGACGACAGGGTGTGACCACACGGTCGGCGGGCGCCCCCAGGTTCCCGCCGGCTCCTGGCCGCGCTGCCGACGATATCGCCCTGACCGGTACGAGAAGTCGGGGGCGATCCCATGGGCCGAGTGAATGAGCCGCCACGGCTGCCCGAGGGCAGCTTCGCGGCCTGGAGCCGCGACCGGCTGGCGCTGGCGCGCCGTGGCGCTGACGAGTGCGGGGACGTCTGGCAGCTGGAGCCGGGTGTCTACGTAGCCGCTTCGGCCGGGGTGTGTGAAGCGGTCCTGCGCCGCGCGCAGGACTTCCCCAAGCCGTCCTCGCCCCTCTTCCCGCCGTTGAAGCGGGCCGGCGGAGCGCCGACGCCCGAGGAGCGTGCGCACGCTCGCGCCGCCCGCATGCGCGGACTGCGCCCGCAGGCGGTTGCGGCCCGTGTCGGTGAGATCGCGTCCGGGACCGCTCGATTTGCCGACCAGTGGCCCACGGGCCGCGACGTCGAGATTCTGCCGCTGGTCCGGCCCGTCCTGGCAGAGATCGGCGTGCGCTACCTCTTCTCCGAAGACGCTCCCGCCCTGCTGCCCTTCGCCTGGCAGCTCTTCGTGGCCCGGGAGGTGCTCGTACGCCCCTCGCGCTGGGTGTGGCCGCGCTGGATCCCCACACCGGCACGGCGGTTCCGCACACGGCGGCAAGTCGCCTTCACCAACGCTTTGCGGCCCGTCGTCCGCCGACGCCGTTCATCGGGCCGGCTCGGTGACGACGTGCTGGGACAGATGCTCCGGCCCTCCTCCCGCTACGGCCCGCTGTCGGAAGAAGCCGTCCTCGACACCCTCCCCGGAATCACCGTCGCCACCTTCGAGACACCCTCCCGGGCAGCCGGATGGATCCTGCTCCACCTGGCCCGATACCCCCAGGCCGCGGACCGCGTCGCGGCCGAAGCCGCCCTGCTGCCCGCCGACCCGGCCACGACGACCAGCGCCCACCTCGACAACCTGCAATACACCCAGGCGCTGGTACGCGAAGTGCTCCGACTGCACCCCCCGAGCTGGCTGCTCACCCGGCGCGCCACGCGGCAGACTCAGCTCGCCGACTACACCATCGACGCCGGGTCCACCGTTCTCGTCTGCCCCTACACCGCCCACCGCGACGCACGGGAACACCCCGAGCCGGACCGGTTCCGGCCCGAACGCTGGCTCGACGATTCGGGCTCGCCGGCGAAAGCCGGGGTCTTCCTAGCCTTCGGTACCGGGCCGCACGGTTGCGAGGGCGCCTCTCTTGCCATGGCCATGCTCACGCTCATGACCGCGCAGACCGCCCGCCTCTACCACTTGAGCGAGCCGCCCGGCTCGGAACCCGGCTACCGGGTCACCACTTTCGAAGGTCTCGCAACCGCCGGCCTGCACCTGCGTGCCACCTTGCGCGGCTTAGGACGGTCCTGCTTTCGGTGGCAGGCCGTCTCCGCCCGCGAACAACGAACGTCGATCACGTCCGAGTGCCGTTCCACACGCGCTCGGATCACCGGCTCATGGTTCGCTCATCGTGTGTCGCCGGTCGAACTCGTTGACGAGCATGCCCATCATGACGAGGTCGTGGTGCTGGCCGGCGAAGAAAACGTGTTCCCGCAAGCACCCCTCCTCGGTGAAGCCGAGCCCACGAAAAAGCGCCAGCGATGCCCGGTTGTGGGCCAAAACCGCCGCCAGGCATTTGTGATAGCGCCGCTCGGCGAACATGAAGCGCAGCAGCAGCACCACGGCTTCCGTCCCGTAGCCCTTGTGCCGGTGGTCGGCGCCGATGGTGATATCGCACTCGAACCAGCCTGAGCGAGGGCCGGTGCGATATGAGCCGACTGTACCGACCAGCTCTCCCGTGGCCGTCGCTTCGACCGCCAACCGGAAGTGGTCGTCATCGCACTCGGCAACGGCCTGCTCCTTCGCCCAGGCGCGGTAGCTCTCGGCGGACCGCGGCAGATCCAGCCGGCCCCTTCGCTGCCCGTCATCGTCGGCGAAACGCGCGAACTCCGTCCAGTCGTCGGGCTCGACAGCGCGCAGGCGTACCCGATTACCGGTCCAGGACGATGCCATGCCCTATTTGATCACGCTGCTGTGCGCGCGAGGCCGACAGGCACGCCGAGGCAGATGTTGCCCCCCGTGCTCCGTCTCACCGCTGATCGTCGCCCTCGTCCGGAGCAGCGGGGTCGCGCAGCGGGCGCACGTCCGACTGCGTCAGCGAGGGGCGTGCCGGTGCTGCCGCGCCACTGCTCTTCGGACCGAGTGGGCACGCGAAGGGCATCGGGCTGCCGCCGGTCACTGCTTCAGGAATTCGTCCGACGTCTGCAGACTCGGCTTCTCGCTGCCGTGCCGCGTACGCCGGTTCTCGACCAAGGTACGCCGCTATCCAGCGTCGTTGATGTCAACGTTGGAGATCAGGCGTTTGCCTACCGGGCCATCGGACTCGCCGGTATCGGGGCCGCTGTTAGGCTGATTCTGGGACGGTATTCCGACGCACCGTGCCACACGGTTTCCGTCGAAACGGCAATCTAAAAGAGCGTCGCTTGCGCAACCAAAATGCAGCCGCAACCCGCGATACGTTCCTAGTCAGGCGCCGATCGCCTTAACCGCGATGACCAATTCCTTCCATGGAGACATGGAGATCCGACGAGCGCGATGCGCCCCGTCGCAGTTCGCAGGGGTGGGCAGCGGCCGGATCCTTCCTCGTTCCGTGCCGGAGTGGCCCCGGTTTGAGGGTCTGCAGCTCCCACTCCCTGTGGAGGTCGGGGTGAAAGTCGTCGTTGATCTTTCCCGATGTGAGGGGTATGCGCAGTGCGCGTTCCTGGCTCCGGAGGTGTTCCGGATGCACGGTGAGGAAGCGCTCATGTACGCCCCGAACTCCGACGACGCCCAGCGCGACCAGGTGCTACGCGCCGTGGCGGCCTGTCCGGTCCAGGCGATCCTGGTCGACCAGCTGGAGGCGCGGCAGGCGCCGGCGGAGGCGTCGCCGTCATGACCAGTGCCGACAACCTGCGTGCGTTCAAGCGCGATGGCCGCATCGTGGTCGTCGGGGCTTCGCTGGCGGGGTTGAGGGCCGCAGAGGCTCTGCGCGACGAGGGTTTCACCGGATCGTTGACCATGATCGGTGACGAGTTGGGCGAGCCCTACGATCGGCCTCCCCTGTCCAAGCAAGTCCTGACCGGGTGGGTGCCGGCCGGAGGCACCACTTTGCCCCGCCGTCGCGACATCGACGCGGAGTGGCTGCTGGGCGTGCCCGCCAGCGGGCTGGACCTCGCGACGCACCACGTGCGTCTCGCCGACGGACGTGAGGTTCCCTTCGACCGGGTGCTGATCTCTACCGGGGTACGGGCCCGGCCGTGGTTCGTCGAGCCCGAGGCGGCCCTGGACGGGGTGTTCGTCGTGCGTACACGCGAGCATGCCGAGAGCCTGCAGCGGGCCCTCGCCGCCGGTCCCTCCCGTGTGCTGGTCATCGGTGCGGGATTCATCGGCTCCGAGATCGCCTCCGTCTGCCGCGAGCGGGACATCCCGGTGACCGTCGCCGAACTCGCGCCGGCCCCGCTGGTCGGGGCGCTCGGCGCCATGATCGGCGAGGTTGCGGCCGACATGCAGCGCGCTCACGGTGTCGACCTGCGGTGCGGTGTCAAGGTCGCCCGGCTGGAGGGCGACGCGCAGGGACGGTTTCGCCGTGCTCACTTCGACGACGGCAGCACGGTCGAGGCCGATGTGGCGGTGGTGGCACTCGGGAGCATCCGCAACACCGAGTGGCTACGGGAGTCGGGACTGGCGGCGGGCGTGTGGGGAATCACCTGCGACACGGGCTGCCGCGCCCTCGACATCAATGGCCGCGCCACCGACGACGTCTTCGCCGCGGGAGACGTGGCACGTTGCCCGAACCCCATCTACGAACACCGGCTCATCTCACAGGAGCACTGGGCCAACGCCGTGGAGCAAGCAGGGGTCGCGGCACACAACATGGTCAGTGCCCAGGCGGACCACCGGCCCCACCTGTCCATCCCGCTGTTCTGGTCGATCCAGTTCGGTGTCAACATCAAGTCCGTCGGCGTACCGACCTTCGCCGACGAGGTGGTCGTCACCCAGGGATCGCTGGCCGACCACCGTTTCGTCACCGCATATGGCTATCGGGGCCGCGTCACCGCTGCCGTGGGCTTCAACAACGGTAAGTGGCTGGGCCACTACCGACGGTTGATCGAGGCGGCCGCACCGTTCCCGCCCCCCTGCCCCACGCCGGACCAGCCGGCCGACATGAAGCCGGTGCCCGTCGACTTGCCCGGCCCCGCCCTGCTCGCGCAGGGCGCCACGGCGCTCGTCACAGGCCAAGACCCGGGTGAGCGCCGCGTCACGGCCGTGCAGCAGCATCGGCAGGAGGAGGGCCAGACGACCACGTCCGGGACGCCCGGCACGCTGCAACGGATCTTCGACTACTCCGCCCGGGCCGACCCCTACCCGCTGTATGCCGAGTTGCGCAAGACGCCGGTGGCTCGGCAGGAGGACGGCAGCTACGTCATCAGCACCTATCGCGAGATCACGGACGTACTGAACGACCCGCATCTGAGTTCCGACCTGCGCAATCTGTCGCGTCCGCCGCCTCCACCCGAGGAAGGGGCCACGTCGTCGTTCATCCACATGGACTCGCCCGAGCACGATCGCCTGCGGCGTATGGCGATGCGTCACTTCGGCCCCCCGCACACCCCTGGGCTGGTGACCGGACTTGAAGGCTTCCTGACCGCCACCGTCGGCAACCTGATCGACGATTTGGCGGGCAAGGAGCAGATCGACGTCGTCGACGATTTCGCCTTCCCGTTCCCCGTAACCGTGACCTGTCACTTGCTCGGCGTGCCGCGCGAGGACGAGCCGAGGTTCCACCTCTGGGTGAACGACATCATGAACTCGATCGACTACAACCCCGAGACCGACCCGAAGAACAAACTGGACAAGGGCATACAGGCCCGCAAGGACTTGCGCCAGTGCCTCGGCGAACTGGTGGAACAGCGCCACGGCCGGCCGGGAGACGGCCTGCTGTCACGGCTGGCCAACGACGACGGGCCCGACGGTCGGATGGCCGACGCCGAAATCGTCGCCACCGCCAGACTGCTCCTCATCGCCGGCCATGAGACCGTCGTCAACCTCATCACCAACGGCATGCTGACACTGCTGCGCCACCCGCAGGTGCTCCAACGACTGCGCGACGAACCGGACCTCGTCGTGCCATTGGTCGAGGAACTGCTGCGCTACGAGCCACCCGTGCACATCATTCCCTGGCGGACGGCGTACAGCGACGTCACCGTCGCCGACACCGTCATCCCCCAGGGCTCGCAGATCATGCTCGTGCTGGCCTCGGGCAGCCGTGACCCGAAGCGCTTCCACGATCCGGACCGCTTCGACCCGGATCGGCAGGACAACCAGCACCTGGGGTTCGGCAGTGGCATCCACCTGTGTTTCGGCGGCCCGCTGGCCCGGCGGGAAACCCAGATCGCGCTGACCGAGTTGGTACGCCGGCTCGACCGCCCCAGGCTGGTCGCCGACCCGCCGCCGTACCGGCCCAGCCCCGTTCTTCGCGGTCCGATCCATCTGGACATCGAGCAGGGTGACGCTTGACGCGGCAGCCGAGGGCAGTTGGTGCCTGGGTGTCCACGACTTCGGCGGACGGGACGCACAACCTCGCACCTGCGGAGTTCTGAGGAGAGTGGTATCGGTTCGGCGGACGTTAGCCCAGGTCAGAGAGTCCCAGCAACGGCTGACGTCGAGCTGTGTTCCCTGATGGGCCCTGACAGCAGGTTCTTCGTCTGTTGGTGGTACAGCGCTCATGCTGGTGCTGAGCTGCTGAAATAGCGGCTGTGATTGCCGTCGGGAGAGCGTTGGTCCGTGAATGGTCCGGATCTTGGTGTCAGCTACCTGAATGCGGGGCAGGGCTGTCGGCACCTTGTGGCGAACGGGAGATTCGAGGGCGCGAGCTGGGTGGCAGCGCTGATCTACCAGCACTCCGACGACGAGCGGCAACAGGAAGTCGCGAAGGTACGCGCTACGCGCCAGAAAACGGCCGCTCAGCAACACCTCGTACGACAAGCCTGACCGCCAGCGGGCAGCCACACTGCCTTGGGCCAGACCCATCGGGGTCGAATCCGATCTACAAGTCGTCCTTGGCCGTGCGGGTCTCGTGCCCGCTGCGGGGGAGTGGCTGCGGACCTTGCTCCTCGGCCACGGTTGACGGGCGACCGAGGCGTGCCCCGCACAGCAGCACCGGGGATCCCACGTGGCCCCTACTGCGTCCTGTACAGAGCCTCACCCACGGGGGAGCTCTCCCCGGAGACGTGTGCGCGGACCGAAGCCAGGTAGTCGTCACGGCTGATGTGTCCGTCACCGTTGGTGTCCAGTGCGGCGAAGGCAGATTCGATGTTGCTGACCGGGTTGCCCAGTGCCGTGCGCAGCTTGGTGAACTCCAGCAGGTCCAAGGCGCCGTCCCTGTCAGCGTCGACGAGGTCGAACAGTGCGCCGAGTACGGGTTCGCAGACGGTGTCGAACGCCTCGGCGCCCGCCCACGCGGCGTACTCGTCGAAGGTGACTCCTCCGTCGCCGTTTGCGTCCATTTCTGCCCACGCCCGCTCGCCGGCTGTGCGGGCGGTGACGACCAGGGGATCGTCCTCGGTGCGACCTGTGGCCTGCACCACCCGCTCGGCTCGCGCGGAGTATTCGTCCTTCGAGATGACCCCGTCCCCGTCCGCGTCCAGCATGGCAAAGACAAGTCGCTTCGCGGTGATGTCGTCCACCGAAGTCCCTTCCATCGGATTTGTTCGCTCGTGAGAGCTATCTTCTCGTTTGTCGTTCGGCTGTCCCTACCCGGCACCCCGGGGTTCAACGCTTCCGATGCAGCTTGCGCCGCGGTGATGTGGTGTACGTGGCGCATCTCCCGCGCACAGAGCGGGACGTGCGCGGTGATGTGCTGCCAGGAGCCGGGGTGGTGGGAGATGCCCGGGGTAGTGAAGGGCCGGTAACGGATCCGGAGTCCCTGGAGGGTGCATGGTCGGCAGGCGTGGTGCGGCGGTGGTGTTGAGTTCCCTGGTCCTGATGGGCTCATCGTGGGCGTGGGCTCCAGCCGGTCAGGCCGACTCGGACAGGCACAGAGACACAGAGGGCGTGTTGTGCACGGGCACCAGCGAAAGCGAGTACGACCCGCCCCTGACCCTTGAGCCACGCACGGCCCGCGTCCACACCAAAGCCCGGTACACATGCACCGTCACACCCGGCCGGACCGTAACGGCCACCGGTGTTCTGGACGGCGTATCGCCGGCGGCGTCCTGTGTCGCTTTGACCAACTCCCGCCTCACGGAAACCGTGCAGTATGCCGACGGCGCGCGGTCGTTGATCACCTACGACAACAGCACCACCGCCCGTGTCGCCGGCCTTCTCATCGTGCGGCTGACGGGCGAGGTCACCAACGGCCGCAGCGAGGGACAGCCGGCGCAGCGGACTGTGGCCGCGCTGCCCGATCAGCTGCCCACGCAGTGCCTCTCCTCCGGCCTAACGGGCAGCAGCGGCTGGGCGCAGCTGGAGATCCAGCCATGACCAATGCCTTTGTGGGAATTCCCACCGAACCCATCGGCAGCATCCCCCGGTCCTCCGACCTGCTCGCGGCCATGGCGGCCCATGCCGCCGGCCGGATCGGCGACGACGAACTCGCCACCGCCCAGGACCGCGCGGTCCGCGACACCGTCCGCCGCCTGGAGGAGATCGGCTCACCAGTCGTCACCGACGGCGAACAGTCCAAGCCCAGCTTCGCCACCTACCCCCTCGCCGGGCTGGACCGGCTGGCCCCCGACGGTGTCGCCATCCCCTTCGCCGACGGACACCAGCGGCAGCTTCCCCGCCTGACGGCCGGACCGCTGCGCTACGCCGTGCACGCCGACAGCTATTTGCGTGCCGCCCGCCGGCACGCGACCGTTCCGGTCAAACAGGCCGTCATCGCCCCCTCGGCGCTCAGCCTGCTCTACCCGCCGAACGGCATCGACGGCTATTCCCGCGAGGCTTTCCTCGACGATCTCACCGCCGAAGCCGAGGCCGATATCCGCGGCTGCCTGGACGCCGGCGCACACATCGTCCAGCTCGACTTCACCGAGGCCCGCCTCGCGCTGAAGCTGGACCCTAGCGGTGGCCTGCTGGAGCAGTTCATCACGCTCAACAACCGTGTCCTGGACCGCTTCTCCGCAGCCGAACAGGACAGGATCGGCGTGCACACCTGCCCCGGCGGCGACCAGGACTCCACTCACAGCCTCGACGTGGACTACGCCGCCCTGCTGCCCGGACTGCTACGGCTCAAAGCCGGGACCTTCTACCTCCAGCTGGCCAGCGAACCGGAACCGGATAAGGTCCTCAACGTCCTCGCCGACCATCTGCCAGGCCACGCCCGTGTGTTCATCGGAGTCACCGACCCGATCGACCCGCGTATTGAGACCCCCGAGCAGGTCCGCGACCGGGTCCTGGCCGCCGCCCGGCATCTGCCTGTCGACCGCCTGGGCACAAGCGACGACTGCGGGTTCTCGCCCTTCGCGGACGACGACTCCACCTCCCGCGACACCGCCTTCGCCAAGATCCGCGCGCGGATCGAGGGCACCGCCCTGGCCGCCCGCGAACTGGCCGGCTGACCGCACCGCCGACAGGTCACACCGACGCCGCACGGGCGGCCCGGTCTCCGGGATTGCGACCGGACCGCCCGTACAGCCTCATCGTGACGCCAGCCACTCGGGGGTTCGCCTCCCTTGCCCGTGGTGCCGCGTGATCGCTACCCAACTGGGTGGAGCGGGCGGCTTCGCCGTGGCGTATCGGGTTGAGCGCCAGCACCGCTTTGGCCGGGTTACGAGGAGCTGCCAGATTCTTGCGGTCGGGGGACCGGTAGCCAGCAGCAGTAGCGTGGCGCCCTTGAACCGGCGACCTCTTCGTCCCGAATGAGGTCCGGAGACTGATCTTGCCTGCGCGGATGACGTTTGCCCAGGCCAGAGGTGTGATGCGGGTTGGTCTCGGGCGGCGTCGAAAGGTTTTCGGGAGTGGGTCGGCTCCCACATGGCTCCCAGCAGGGTTCTGTGGCTTCGTGCCGATCGGTACAGGTATTCGCCTTGAGCCGCGCATGACGGTAAGGCGCGTCCCTTGGGAAGGCGGCGATGCCTGTGGTTCAAACGACGTGGAAGGTGGCCATCATGGCCATGTCTTCGTGTTCGAGGTTGTGGCAGTGGAGCATGTAGCGGCCTCGGTATCCGGTGCACCGGACGAGGGTCTCGACGGTTTCGTAGGGGCGGACGTCGACGGTGTCCTTCCAGCCCGCGTCGCTGGGGTCGGGTGGCTTGTTCCCACGGGCGATGACCTGGAACTGGGCCAGGTGCAGGTGGACGGGGTGGTGGAAGTCGCTGCTGAAGCGCCAGCGTTCGACGGTGTTCAAGCGTGGCGTGGCCAGCACTTCCGAGGTGGAGAAGGGGCGGCCGTTGATGGTCCACATCGGGTGTTCGCCGTCCTGCTGGGTGCGGCGGAAGTCGAAGCGGCGCACGGGCATCTGCGCGGTCGGGATGAGCTTGCCGAACCGGGTGAGGCGGGTGGGGATACGGGTGTCGTCCTTGGCAGTGCGGACGATGTGGAAGCGCATGATGTCGCGCATTCGACCCCGGGCGGCGGTGTTGACGAGGGTGAGGTGGCTGCCGACGGGGTGGCGGGCGAAGTCGACGATGACGTCGAAGCGTTCGGCCGGTGCCATCGGGATGCTGTCCATCCGTTGTGGGGCGGCGAGGAGGCCGCCGTCGCTTCCGATCTGGGTAACGGGCGCGGGGCGGCCGTCGTCGGTTTCCAGGCGTAGGTGGTAGCGGCGGGCGTTGGCTGCGTTGAGGAGGCGGAGCCGGTAGCGGGTGTTGGAGACTTCCAGGTGGGGCCAGGGTGCGCCGTTGACGAGTTGGACGTCGCCGAGGACGCCGTTCATATAGGGCGCCTGGACGCCTGGTCGGCCCGTACAGCTGGGGTCCAGGGCCGGGTACCGGAAGGCGCCGTTCTCCGTGAAGGCCCGGTCGCAGAGCATCAGGGGGATCTCGCGGTCGCCCGTGGGCAGGGGCAGGCGGTCTTCTTCGTCGTCGCGGACGAGGAACATGCCTGCCAGGCCGCGCCACACCTGGGGGCCGGTGAAGTCCATGCGATGGTCGTGGTACCAGAGGGTGGCGGCCTGCTGGGGCAGCGGGTACGCGTACGTGCGGTAGGCGAAGGTCGTCTTCCCTTCCGCGTGCATCGGCATCCGGTGCCCCTTCTGGGTACTGGGGCGTGGTTGTCCGGGGGCGCACCGCTCGGGCAGGACGAGGTCGGTGGGGTAGCCGTCGGAGTCGGCCGGGGTGACACCGCCGTGCAGGTGCATCGCGGTGGGCACGGTGAGGTTGTTGCTGACGCGTACGACGGTGCGGCGTCCGGAGCGCGCGGTGAAGGTGGGGCCGGGGAAGATCCCGTCGTAGCCCCAGACGGTGGTGGTGCGGCCGGGCAGGATCTCGATGTGGCCTTCGCGCTGGTCGAGTTCGTAGTAGTCGGTGCCGCGGGCGGTGCTCACCGGACGCAGTACCGGTGGTATCGGCAGAGGCACGGTGAAGGGCCGGGGGAGGGGGCCTTGGCTGTTCAGCATCCGGTCGGTGGCTACGCCCGCGAGCTGGGCGTAGCCGGCCGCGCCGAGAGTGATGGCCGCGCCCCTTCCCGTATTCCCGTTTCGTGCCTATGCCGACGACGCTAGAACCTTTCCCTGGGGGCACGGTCAAGGCGTGGGGATGCTGGGCTTGTCCCTGTGTTGTCCGCTATAGGGATTTTGTGCGAATACTGGCTTAGGTGTTGGCGTCATCGCTCTGGCGTGGAGGGGAGAGGGGAGGTCGCCGCATGTCCCGTGAGCCCGGCAAGAAGGTTCCGGAGGGGCGGCGTGCCGTGCTGGGGTGTTGCGTGAGCGGGCTGCGTGCGAAGGGCGGCGGCGTCGTGTGCTGCTCCTGCTGGCCGTGAGTGTCGTCGTGCTCGCGGTGGTCGCCGGGATCACGGTCGCGGTGCTCTCGTCAGGGGGGGCGTCCAAGGCGCCGACCGAGGCCGGTATCCCCGCCGCCCCTATGAAGACCGCCTCGGGCCATACGACCAGCCCGCCGTGGGACGCGCCGAGTGATCCCTCCGCGCGGGTCAAGGCTGCCGGCCTGCCGATGCTCGGAGCGGAGGGCAACGTCGAGCACATCCACGCGCACCTGGATGTCATCGTGAACGGCAAGCCCGTCGCTGTTCCTGCGGACGTCGGCATCGACCTGAAGGCCCAGAAGATCAGTCCGCTGCACACGCACGACTCCAGCGGTGTGATCCACATCGAGGCTCCGGTCAAGGCCACCTTCTCCCTGGGGCAGTTCATGACGGAGTGGAACGTTGCCCTCGGTCAGAACTCCGTCGGCGGGCTCAAGGCTGGCGGTGGCAACACGTTCCACGCTTACGTCAACGGCAAGGAGCGTCTGGGGAACCCGGCCGCGATCGAGTTCAGGGCGCATGACGAGGTCGCGCTTGTCTACGGGCCGGTAGGACAGAAGGTCCACGTGCCGAACAGCTACAAGTTCTCGGAAGGGGAATAGGGGAGTGAAGCCGTAGGGCGGTCCATGCCTTGTGGCGGTTCCCCGGTAGCGGGGCGTGAGCGGTTTGGCGGTCGGCTTTCTACCGCCCCGGTCTCGGCAGTGTGCGTGCCTTAGCATGGCGCGCATGGTGCGACGCGTGCTGCTGCCGCTCCGGGCGTGGTCCGGGGTTCTGGTGGTGTGCGCGGTTGTGGTCTGCCTGTCGGGGCTGGCGCGTCCTGCGATGGCGATGCCGGGACCGATGCTGGGGATGGCCTCCCACGATGCGGGCAACCGGCATGCGCACGAGCCGATGTCCACGGCGGCCGTCCAGACGCCTGAGGCGGGTGCTCAGGACGCGGCCGGACCGAGGGCGAAAGTCGCCGAGTCGTCCGCCCCTGATAGCCAATGCCCGATGGTTGGGCAGCACTGTGCAGGCTCGAAGGTTGCCCTCGGCCAGGACGGCCCGTCGGGTGGTCAGGTGACAGCTGAGCTGCCGCGGGCGATGTCCTGTTCTCCGGCGGCCTTGATGTCGCGGCCCAATGCGCTGCCTCCGGCGCCGCCTCCTCCTGATCCGCAGCGGTTGTGCGTGTCACGGACGTGAGAGTGCACCGTCCGTAAGTCTTGTCTTACGGAACGTCGTGTTCTTCTTCATGTCCGCCTCGGCGCGCCCCTGTGAGCGTGCCGTCCTGACTGATCAGGAGTTGTCGACGCATGCCGTCGTCCATCGCTTTGCTCGTGACCGGTGTGAGCACCGGTCTGCTCGCCGGCGGTGCCTCGTGCGCCGCCGTTCAGGGGGGTCTGCTGGCCGGTGCGGTGAGCCGCCGCCGCGCCCCCGCTGCCTCATCAACCTCCAAAGCCTCTGCATCAGCCTCCAAGCCGTCGTCTCCGTCCGCAGCTCGGGGGACAACCGCGACCCTTACCAAGACCCGGCCCGCAGTTGCGGAGTCTTCACCGGAGCCGAGGCCGCTGGCTCCCGTCGGCGCGTTCCTGGCCGGGAAGCTGCTCTCGCACACCGTGCTCGGTGCACTGCTGGGTGTCTTCGGTGATGCGTTGCAGCCCAGCCCTCGTACCCAGGCTGTACTGCTGCTCGTTGCCGGGGCGCTCATGGTGCTGTTCGCGCTGGACCTGTTCGGGGTCAAGGCGGTGGGGCGGCTGGTGCCGCGTCCACCGGCCTCCTTCGGCCGGCTGTTGCGCCGCAGTGCCAGGAGCGACTCGGTCGTCACCCCGGCCCTGATCGGCCTTGCCACCGTCCTGGTGCCGTGCGGGGTGACCTTGTCGATGGAACTGCTCGCGGTCTCCTCCGGATCGCCGGTGGCGGGAGCTGCGGTGATGGCCGGGTTCGTGCTGGGAACCTCGCCGCTGTTCGCAGCCCTCGGCTACGTGTTCCGCCGTACCAGCCGGGCGCGCTCGGGCAGCCTTGCCGCGCTCACGGGTGTGGTGGTGCTCGCCGTCGCCGTCTGGACGATGGCCTCGGCGCTGCAGGCCGGCGGCTGGGTCTCGTTCCAGGACGACAAGCCGGCCGCGGCGAGCCAGCCCTTCACCGTCGAGGGCGGGTCTCAGAGCGGACCCGGTGACGGGGGGAATCCGGGACCCGGCGCGCCGGTACGGACCGACGGCTCCGGGCGGCAGATCGTCACCCTGACCGTGACCGACGTCTACGTCCCCAGCCAGTTCACGGCGAAGGCCGGCCTGCCCACCACGCTGGTGCTGCACGGCCAGGGCGCGAACGGGTGCGCCAGGGCCTTCACCATTCCCGAGCTCGGGGTCCGGGAGATCGTCGAGCAGGACGGCGATACCAAGATCGACCTGGGCAAGCGAAAGCCGGGCACGCTCCGCTTCTCCTGCGCCATGGGCATGAAGACCGGCTCCATCACCTTCCAGTAGAGAGAAGCGCCATGAAGCTGTTCAGCCGTAAGAAGGACGAGAACGACGAGATGGAAACCGGGACGCGGGTGGTTCTGGAGATCGAGGGCATGCACTGCAACAGCTGTGCTCTGCTGATCGACGACGAACTGGAGGACCTGCCTGGCGTCCGTTCGTCCAGCACCGACGTACGCTCCGGACGCAGCGTCGTACGGCTGGAGGATGGTGCCGACAGGGACCCCACCGCGCTCGTTGCGGCGGTGGAAGGGGCCGGGGACTACACGGCACGCGTCGCCAACTGACACCTGGCTCTGACTGACTGACGAGGGCGTGCTCGTGGCGATGGCCCGGCCGGGAAGCGCTTCCGGCCGGGCCATCGGTCATGTTCAGAGATCGACCACGAGATTCGGGCTGTGCGCCCTGGAGACACAGGGATAGATGACATCGCGACGGTCCCGCTCGCCGCTGGGCAGGACGGTGTCGCGGTGATCGGGGATGCCGTCCAGGACACGTAGCTCGCAGGTGCCGCAGAACCCCTCCTCGCAGGAGGCGGGCGTGCCGGGGGCGGCTTCCCGGATCACCTCCAACAGGGTGCGGTCGGCGGCGACCGGCAGTACGTATCCGCTGCCTCGCAATTCGACCTGGAATTCCCGGGCTTCCGGCGTGAACGACGACTGCGTCGTCTTCGGCGTCTGGGGCCTCTTTGGCGCAGTGCGGGCGGCGGCGAAGCGTTCGGTGTGCAGGCGCAGATGCCGGTCGGGGACGGCTTCCGCCATGGTCTGTTCTACGGTGGTGATCAGTGCGTCGGGTCCGCAGCAGTAGACCGCGGTGCCGGGTCGGGCCGCGGCCAGTGCCCCGGCGAGGTCGGGCAGTCCCTCGGTGTCCTCGGGCACCAGGCGGACCCGGTGGCCGCCGACGGAGAGGAGTTCGTCCGCGAAGGCCATGGCGGCCCGGGACCGGCCGCCGTAGAGCAGACGCCACTCCCGGTCGGCGGCCGCCGCTGCGCGGATCATGGGCAGGATGGGCGTGATGCCGATGCCGCCTCGCCGCAGTGAAGGAAGGCCGCAACTTCGTCGGCGTCGAACTGTCCAACCATTACGCCGACATCGCCGAACAGCGCCTCCGCAGTGTCCTCACCCAGGACGACTTCGCACTCGCCGGGCCCGAAGAATGAGAGCGACACACCTCGGCAGACCGGGCCGGAACACAGAACAAGGGCGGTTGCGTCATCGAAAACCCGATGACGCAACCGCCCTTGACTGTCCAGTCAGACCGCTTCGACGCTCTGCCGGATGAGGTCACCGGCCCGAGCGAGATCCTCGCGCGATCTGATCCGCACCTCGACCCCATCCTTGATTCCCAAGCACCCCAGGCCGCGGACGTCCCGGGAGAAACTCTCCTCCAGCTCCACGGCATCCGGATCCAGCTTCAGGTTGACCACGAGCATGCGGTTCCGCGGCTGGACGCGCACCGTGGCGACATTCTTGATCCGCCGGTACGCGATGTAGTGCAGCTGGGTCTCCTTCTGCACGTCCTCGTGCGACAGGAGCACGTCGTCGAGTTCCGCGTACAGATCCTGAAGGTCTTGCGGCGACTCGTCCAGGTACTGCTGCACCGACTTCGGCGAAGCCGCATTGGCGACTCGGGACGTGGTGGGTGACTTTCCCCGAGCAGGAGAGGCGGCGCCGGCAACGGAGGCGACCAGCTGCAGCGTCAGCGCATCGTCGAAGATCCGATAGCTCACCAGGTCGATGCGGCGGCCGATCATCTCGATGGCCACCATGTCGTGGTGCGTGAAGCCCCCGGCGATGCAGACGAGTCGGGGATTGCTCCAGTCGATGGCCTCGGCCACCTCGGTACCCAGCTTCTCTTTGACCAGGTTCTCGAACTCGTGGTGGTGGTCGTGGAGCCACGACAGGTATGACAGTGCCTGATTCATGACGTTTTGGTCGCGAAAGCGCTTGTATTCCACAATGACCGGCGTTCCGTTCTCATCCAGGCCCAGTGAGTCGATCGGGCCCCGGTGCCGGCCCGTCGCGTACTCGCTCGCCAGGAAACGGATGCCGAGCATCGCCTCCATATTGCCCTCGATCAGCGTCTGCAACTGGCGCTCCAGCGCCACGGACGAGCCCGGAATCTCCGCGACTTGCCCGCCGCTCACCCTGAACGCTTTTAGCTTGGACATCGGCCTCCCCCGACTCCGCCTTGATCACGTGAACGAACAATCAAGGCCGGGAGGTATTTATTCCGGCACGTGCCGAAGCCGATGAGGGTCGCCACCCCGCCGTCCCGTGCAACGGTGATGCGAAGGGCAGGGAAGAACCCAGGACGCGTGGCCGAACGCCCCACACTTCTACGGAAGTGAGCTGTTGGTCGACTTGGAGTGTCACCAGATCTCCCTGACGCGCCCCGTAACCCAGCTCAAACTTGGCTTTACGGATTGACGGTGAGGAGGGCGTGTGCGTCATTTGGTGCGGCCGGAATTATTTTCTACCTTGCTCCTATGCACGCCGACGGACGACTTCCAGGTGTTATGGAGGGCTCCTGGTGAGCGTGCGTTGTGCGGTCATCCAAATCGTCGGGTAGGAAAATACTATGGCGCGTGATCGGGCATTGCATCGTGTGACGGGCGTGGATGTGGGAGCTGTGTTGAAGAGTCGAGGGGATAGTGAGTGCGAGAGTGATTGGGTGGAGAGGTTTCTCGAAGAGAGTCCGGTCCTGGCGGAGGCTGAAGCCGTGCGAATATGGAAGCTCTTGGAATATATGGGGCGGTGAGATGCAAGGCGTCCCCAGCCGAACGATCGGCTGGGGACGCCTATTTTCTACGTGGATATTTCTGCGGTGGTCTTCCAGTGTGGAGCGAGACGCGCCTTCACGAGCTCGGAGCGGTCGAACTCCGATGATGGAAGGGGCGGTTGCACCGTGATGGAGCGCAGGTAGCGCTTGAGGACTGCGCGCCTCTGGAGCAGCGACCCCGTTGTCCAATTGGTGAGGAGCTCCTCAGGGGCGACCCTCGGCGGAGGAGTGCCCTCCAGGGTGGCGATCGATTCCCTGAGGCTGGAAATCTTGCGATTGAGGGCCGCCAGCATGGTGAAGTAGTCCTCCTCGGTCAAATCGGCCTCATGCAAGGACCCCTCGGACCACCGGTGGATGAGTTCGCTCTTCCGGGCAAGTTCCTGATCCAACCGCGCCTGCAAAGCCGTGATAGTGCCGGCGGATTGATCCAAGCCGGTCTGCGATGTCTGAAGCTGCCTACGCAGGAACGCATTCATGGCTTCCTCGACCGCTGTGTCAGCGGCGGGCGCCGAGATGGGGAATCGCCCACAGCCGCCTCGCTCGGAGGAGGGACAGACGTAGTTGTGTACTACCTTTCCTGACCTGCGCCGGTAGCGGTGCCCCACCAGACCTCGATGGCATTTGCTGCACCGCAGAATTCCGGAGAGCAGGTACCTGCTGACCGGTGCGGTGCCGGACTCGCCAGGCTTGATGCCTGCCTTTTGGCGGCGGCGTTGCCACTCGAACTGGACCTGGGACCAGAGCTTGGGGGTAACGATGGGTTCCCACGAGCCGAGCAAGGGGCGTCCCTCGTCATCGAAGAGGACCAGTGACCAGCCGTCCCCGGCAGTAGCGGCTTGGACGCGATGTTTCCCCGCGTAGGAGACCATGCCCGCGTAGCGCGGATTGCGGAGCATCTTGGCGACCATCGTGGACGACCAGGTGCGGGCGGCAGGAGGCTCGATCCCTTCGGCGTTGAAGGTCCTGGCGATGCTGTAGGCCGATTCACCCGACATGAAGTCCTGGAAGATCCGCACGACCACGTCGGCCTCATCCGGGACAAGCTGGCCCTTGCGCTCGCCTTCACGGACCCAGCCGTAGGCGATGCGGCCTTGGGCGAGTCCGTTCTGGGCGGCGGAGAGGTGTTGGCGGGCGACGCGGCGGGCGGTGTCCTCGGAGGACTTGAGTGCCATCACGCACATCATGCGGGCCATGTGGCGGTCGCTGTCGTTGATGAGGTTCATGCGGCCGCCGGTGGCGCCGGTGACCGGGCGCTTGACGTATTCGACGATGTCGATGAGGTCTTCGAGGTCCCGGGGCTGACGGACGAGCCGGTCGAGGTCGTAGGAGATCACTCCGTCGATGACACCGTTGGCGAGATCGGCCAGGAGGTGGCGGAACTCGGGGCGCAGGACGATCCAGTCGATGGAGCCGTCGGGCTTGATGACCTTGCGCTTTTTGAAGGCCGAGGTGTCGTTTTCCCGGTAGACCTTGGCGAAGGAGCCCCAGCGCAGTCGGGCGCGGGTGTCTTCGGCGTCTTCGAGCCGGCGGTCGACACCGGCTTCGAGGCCGAAGCGGTCGGAGGAGATGCGCAGGTAGGCGCCGGGGCGTTTGGGGGCGTAGGCGGCCAGGTGGTCGTGGAGGTTGAGGGTGACCTGGCCGCCGCGGGCAGGGCGGGGACCTCGAAGTCCTCCCAGACGGTGGTTGCTGCTGTGGGCACGGTGTCGGCTCCTGGTGCTCGGTGACTCCCGATACCGGGCACTTTCCGTCGAATTCAGGGGTTTGGTGGTGCCGTGGATCCGCTGTAGGATCCGCGGCCGCCTGTGTGGATACTGATCACCATGCGTACTGACTTTGATCCTGCTGCCATGTCCCGCGACGACTTCTACCGGCTGCTGACCTCGACGGTGGTGCCGCGGCCGATCGCCTGGGTGTCCACGGTCTCGGCGGACGGGACGCACAACCTCGCACCGCACTCGTTCTTCTCGATCGCGAGTGTCGCACCGCCCGTTGTGCAGTTCAGTTCCGTCGGGCGCAAGGACACCCTGCGCAATGTCGAGGCGACCGGGCAGTTCGTGGTGAATTTTTCGCCGGAGGGGCTCATGGCGCAGATCAATGACACCGGGGCCGATTTCCCGCATGGTATGAGCGAATTCGAGGCAGCCGGCATCGATTCCGAGCCGAGTCTGCGGGTCAAGCCCTTGCGGGTGGCTGCTTCGCCCGTGGCGTTGGAGTGCGAGGTGCACAGCACGGTCGGGATCGGGGATTCCACCGTCGTCTTCGGGCGGGTGGTGCATGCGGTGGTGTCGCAGGACGTGATGGTCGACGGGCACCCCGAGGTTTCCCGGCTGAAGCCGTTGTCGCGGATGGGCAAGAACGAGTGGGCCACGGTCGGCGATGTACGGGACCTCGCCCGTATCCAATACGCGGACTGGCAGGGGCCGGCCGGCGACCGGTAGGGGGACGGAGGGGGAGCGGAACCGGGTCGCGCGAACTCCAGCAGGTTCCCCGTAGTTCCAAGTGGGTTCCTTTGTGGGCTACTTCCGGATTGCCGGGGTGTCCGAGACTCTGTCGGGGTTGGGGCCTTGGGCGGGATTGAGGCCCTGGCGGCTGGAGTGTCCGGCTTTGATGGCCGGATAGCCGGATGGATGCCTGCCTGCCTGGCCGACTGACTGGAGTTGCCGTGACTGGTCTCGCTTCCGCTTCGCATGAGTGCGCTGAGTCCGCGCCGTTCAGTCGGCGGGTTGCCTTGCGGGCGGTGGCCGCCACGGCGGCTGCCGCGCCGATGGTGGCGGCGTACGGGCCGGGGACCGCGTACGCCGCCGACGGCGGGCGGGCGCTGCGGGTGATGACCTTCAACCTGCGGTACGCCTCGGACAGCCGGCCGAACTCCTGGGCCGAGCGCCGGCCCGTGATGCGGTCCCTGCTCCGTCACGAGGCCCCGCACCTGCTCGGTACCCAGGAAGGGCTGTACGGACAGCTGCGCGACATCGCAGCGGATCTCGGGCCGACGTACGACTGGGTGGGGACGGGGCGGGGCGGCGGGAGCAAGGACGAGTTCGCGGCGGTCTTCTACGATGTGCGGCGGCTGGCTCCGGTCGAGTACGACCACTTCTGGCTGTCCGACACGCCCTATCTGATCGCGTCGGCGACCTGGGGAAACACCGTCATCCGGATGGCGACCTGGGTGCGCTTCCGGGATCTGCGGACGGGCGGCGAGTTCTCTGCGCTCAATACGCACCTCGATCATCTGAACCAGTATTCGCGGGAGCGGTCCGCCGCTCTGATCACACAGCGGTTGGGCGGACTGGATGCCGGCCTGCCCCGGATCGTCACCGGCGACTTCAATGTCGCGGCGCACAAGAACCCCGTGTACGAGGCGATGCTCAATGGCGGGGCGCTCGTCGACAGCTGGGACACGGCGGACGAGCGCAGTGCCCAGTACGCCACCTTTCACGGATACCGGCCGCTGGTGCGGGACGGGGACCGCATCGACTGGATCCTCACCTCGCCGGGAGTGCGTACGCGGCGGGCGACGATCAACACCTACTCCGCGCACGGTCAGTTTCCGAGCGATCACCTACCGGTGCAGGCGCTGGTCGAGTGGTGAGGTGAGGGGAGGCGGGGGAGTCGCGGCGCCCCCTTCTTGTTGCGGCGCTGTCCCGGAGTGGCGGCGAGGTCTCGCTGTCCGTGCTGGTGGCGCCGCCTCTCAGGGGGAGTGCTGGCGGGCGGCGGCGGAGCCGCGGATCTGCAGGCCGTCGAGGAGTTCCCGGGTCGCGGCCGCCACGGCGTCCACGGCGTCATCGAACACCGCGCGGTTGTGCGCGGCGGGCGCACGGAAGCCGGAGACCTTGCGGACGTACTGCAGGGCCGCGGCCCGGATGTCCTCGTCGGTGACCATGGGGGTGGTGGGCGGACGGAGTGTCTTGATGCTGCGGCACATGACTCCAGTGTGCCCCCCGGCACTGACATCGCCGCTGAGAGCGACCGGCGTCAGCCGTCGAGCCCGGTCACCCGCATGGTGATGTTGAGGCGGCCGCTGCTCAGCCCGGTTGCCGGGTCGCCGGTGCCCGGGCGGACCTTGGGCACGCCGTGGTACGCGAAGCGGGACGGGCCGCCGAAGACGAAGAGATCGCCGGAGGCCAGCTCGATGTCGGTGTACGGCTTGGTGCGGGTCTCGGTGTTGCCGAACCGGAAGACGCAGGTGTCGCCGATGCTGAGGGAGACCACCGGCGCGTCGGAGCGCTCCTCCTTGTCCTGGTGCATACCGAGTTTCGCCTGGCCGTCGTAGAAGTTGATCAGCGCGGTGTCCGGAGTGTAGGTGTCACCCGCGGTGGCGTTCTGGTACGCCTCGACCAGTGCACGGCGGCCCAGCGCGACCATCCAGTCCGGGAATGCGGCGACCCGGGCGCCGTTCACATCGTCGGCGGTGCGGGTGTACGCGTACGGCTGCCAGTGCCAGCCGATGCACACCGTCTGGACGGACATCACGCCCCCGCGTGGGAGCTTGGTGTGCCTGATAGGGGCCGGGCCGCGCGCCCAGTCGCGGCAGGCGGCGACCAGCTCGCGCTGCTGGGCCAGGGAGAGCCAGCCGGGGACATGCACGGCGCCGGGGGCGAGTTCCCGGCGGCCCCGGCCCGCATCTGGGGTGCACTGGTCGCTGTCCGTACGGGCAGCGCGGGCGTGCTCCGCCGCCGTGGTGAAGCCCTCGAAACCTGGGAGGGGCGTGCTCATCTGCTCCTGCCTCGTCGCGCCGACACCGCTCGCGTGACCCTTGCCGACTTTTGATGCGCGCGACCGCTGATGCGCGTGATCGCTGATTCCCCCGACGGCCGGTTCGCGCTGCCTCCCTACAGCGTGCCACGGCCGACGTCGCCGGCTGGCGGCGCCGTGACCTGGTGGGTGACCCAGCCGCGGTCGATCGTCCAGATCGCTCCCTCGGCCGTGGCCCCGCGCATGCCCTGCAGCGTGGCCGGCCCGGCCAGCGCGGGGAGGCGGGAGTCCCCGAGCGAGGCGAAGCCGTAGGTGCGGGCCGGGTCCCAGTCAGTGCTGTGGCGGAGCCGACGACTCATTTGGGCCCAGCCGAGTGGGGCGGCGGCCACCACCCAGGCGTCCGGCTCCTCGGTAGTGAAGCGCACGGCCGCCCGCAACCAGGATGCGGCGGTCTCCGGCCAGTCAACCCTGGCGAGAACGGTCCTATCGCCCGTCGCACGCCACGCCTCGATGAACGCCGCGGCTGCGCAACGGGACGCCGCGTCCCGGCTGTGGCCGACGACCACTGTGCTGATACGGGTACGCGGGGCGGTCAACAGGCCCAGTAGGGCGCCGAGTTCGGCAGCGCGGTGGGGGGCGGGGGAGGGGAGGTCGCCGTACGCGGACGCCTCCGTGCGGGGGAGGAGGGGAGAGGTCACGGTGCGTCCTTGGTCGTGCGTCTGGTTCTGTCCGTTGGTTCTGCCAGTTGGTACTGCACGGCCGCCCGCAGCCGTGGCCGGTGCTGCCGCCGCTCTCTGAGTCTGCGGCTTCGACGGCGCCGCGGCTGGCGGAAATCAGACGTCACGGTGGCCGGCCGCCTCCCCACACAGGTGGCCGGCCGCCGCAGCCATCCCGAGGTCTACTTCAGGTCGACCTGGAACACCTTGTCCGAGCCCGGCCCGCCGTCCCCGTTGTTGTCGGCATTGGTGGTGGTCAGCCACAGGGACTTCGTGCCGGGGACGGACTCGACCGTACGCAGCCGCCCGTAGTCGTTGGTGTAGTACGCCTTGGGGGTGCCGGCGGTCGTCCCGTCGACGGGTATGCGCCACAGGCGCTCGCCCCGTAGCGCTGCCATGTAGATCGCCCCGTCGGCGTATGCGACCGCGCTGGGCGACGCCTCCGCGACCGGCCACTGACGCTTCGGATTGGTCATCCCGGAGACCGAGCACTCGCCCTCGCACTCCGGCCAGCCATAGTTCTCACCCGGCTCGATGAGGTTCAGCTCGTCGTACTTGCTGTTGCCCAGCTCGCCTTCCCACAGGCGCCCCTGGGCGTCCCAGGTGATGCCCTGCGGGTTGCGGTGGCCGTAGGAGTAGATCAGCGAGTCGAAGGGGTTGCCGGGGGCCGGTTTTCCGTCGGGGGTCATCCGGAGGATCTTGCCGTTGAGCGAATTCCTGTCCTGGGCCAGGTCGGATTCCCGGGCATCGCCCGTGGTGGCATAGAGATAGCCGTCGGGGCCGAACTTGATGCGGCCGCCATTGTGGTACGTGTTCTTCTTGATGCCGTCCACCAGCACCTTGTAGTCGCCGAGCGTGCTGCCGTCGAAGGTCAGGCGAGCGATGCGGTTGCCTTCGGCGGCGGTGTGCATCACGTACACGTAGTGGTCGGTCTTCCAGGACGGCGATACGGCGATGCTCAGCAGTCCGCCCTCGCCACCCGTCGTGACGACGTCGGGGACCTCGCCGATCTCCGTCTTCGTGCCGTCCTGGGTGAGCGTGAAGACCTTGAACGAATCGCGCTCGGTGATCAGGGCGGAGCCGTCGGGCAACCAGCTCAGGCCCCAGGGGATGGACCAGCCCGCCGACACCGTCCGAGGGGTGCCGGGCTCGGAGGCGGGAGCGGAGGTGCCGGCGGCGCCGCCCGTACCGGCGGTCGAGAGGAGGAGTCCGGCGGCCAGGGCGGTAGCGGCGATGACGGTCAGTGTGGTGTGGCGCGCGGCTCTGGTGCGGATGCGCATGGGGGGTCCTCCGGTCAGGGAGATGCGATGGGCGTTCCCTCGGGACGAGCGGACGAGCATCAGCGGCGCCGGGCTGATAGGAAAGTTTCCTGTTGGTTCGGGGAGCTTCGGAAAGTACTGCGCTTCAGGGGTCGGGTCAAGGCATGGGGACATGGGAGGTATTCCCGTTGTCGAGCGCGGAGTTGAGGTGCGAAGTTCCTTGGTCGAGGGGAGCATTCCGCAGATTCCCTTAATGAGCAGGGAAGTTGTGGCTGCTGAGACTCTTGGGGGACGACGCAATCGCCCCATAGGTCGGACCATTTTTGCGTCCCGCTCTTGACCGTGGCCCGACGGCTGAGGATTCTGCAAAGCAACACAAGGAGCGTAACGAGGCGACGATACGACGCCACGTGGTCAACGATCCGTCAACGGCCGGCGCCCTGGAACCGTTGGTGAAACGACCGCGTTCCCCGTTCCGTTCCCTCTAGCGTGGCGAGCAATGGCTACTGTCCCTCGGCGGTGGCCCCGGCGCCCGGTACTCCGCACACTTCCACGCCCCGCCTCCCTACGAAAGGCTGGAATCGGCATGAAATTCCGCAGCAATAAGGATGTCTCGCATAACGTGAGCGGTCGCGACGCGGCCGCCCGCCGGCCCGCCGTTCCGCGCCGCCGGCCGGCCGACGTCTGGCGGAAGCCGGGCTATACGGTCATCGAGACCGCGCTGGAAGTCACCGCCTATTCCCTCACCACCCGCTGACCGCCCCGCCGTGCTGCTGCAGGTGCTCGGCACCGCGGCGGGCGGCGGAGTGCCGCAGTGGAACTGTGCGTGCCCCGGGTGCTCCGGGGCACGCGCGCACCCCGATCGGCGCCGCCGCCACGCCTCGCTCGCCGTACGAGCCGATGACGACCACTGGTACCTGATCAACGCCACACCCGACATCGCCGACCAGATAGAGAGCACACCCGCCCTCCACCCGGGCCCCGCGGCACGTCGGACCCCCGTGGCGGGAATCGCGCTCACCGACGCCGAACTCGACCACACGCTCGGCATCGCACGGCTCCGCGAGGCCGACCGGATCGAAGTGCTCGCCACCGGACCGGTCCGTGCCGCGCTATGCGACCGTGCGCACCTCGATGACGTTCTCACGCCCTATATCCAGCTCGAATGGCGGGAGTTGGGCTCCGCGCCGGTACCGCTGAGCGAGGGGTCCGACGTCGAGATCAGCGCCATCCCGCTCTCCGCGAAACGGCCCCGGTACGCCGCTCGTGACACGGGCGGTGACCAGGACAGTGGTCAGCACAGCGACAAGCGACGGGACAACGACCCCTGGGTCGTCGCCATCCGGTTGCACGACCGCCGGACCGGGGGCACCCTGCTCTACGCCCCGGCCCTCGCCGCCTGGCCCGAGGCGTTCCACGAGGCGCTGGCCGGTGCCGATGCCGTCCTGCTCGACGGCACCTTCTGGGACGACGACGAACCCCGCCGCAGCGGGTTCTCCACGCGTACCGCGCACGGCATGGGGCATCTGCCCATCGACGGACCGGACGGGACCGCCGTCCGCCTGGCGCCGCTCGCCGCCCGCTGCCTCTACACCCACCTCAACAACACCAACCCGCTCGTCGACCCCGCCGCGCCACAGCACAAGCAGCTGGCGGAGTTGGGGCTCGCGGTGGCTTCGGAAGGCATGGAGATCGATCTATGAGCACGCCGTTCGAGGAGCGACTGCGAGCCGTGGCCCGCGACAGCTACCACGACCGCCACCCCTTCAACGTGCGTATGCACCAAGGCGAGTTGACGCCCGAGGAGCTGCGAAGGTGGATCCGCAACCGCTTCCACTACCAGCGCCATATCCCCATCAAGGACGCCCTGATCCTGGCGAAGCTGCACACCCCGGAACTGCGCCGGATGTGGCTGCGACGGATCCAGGACCATGACGGGCAGCAGGAGGGCGAGGGCGGAATCGAGCGCTGGCTGCGGCTCGGCGAGGCGGCCGGAATCGACCGGTCGCTGCTGCTGGACGAGGCCGGTGTCCTGCCAGGAGTCCGACTCGCCGTCGACGGCTACGTCAACTTCTGCCGGCTGCGCTCGCCGCTGGAGGCGGTGGCGGCCTCACTCACCGAACTGTCCGCGCCGGACATCATGCGCACCCGGATCGACGCCTTCGAGAAGCACTACCGCTGGATCGAGGCCGACGGTCTGGCCTACTTCCGTGGCCGACAGAGCCAGGGGCGACGGGACAGCAAGGAGGCGCTGGCACTGGTGCTGGACTGGGCGCGAACGGAGACCGAGCAGGACCTGGCGGTCGCCGCGCTGACGTTCAAATGCCAGGTGCTGTGGGCGCTGCTGGACGCGGTCGAGCGAGGTGAGGGGCCGTGACGCCCTGGTGCCCGGAACCGGCCCCCGGCGTCCACCTGCGCCATGACCGGGTACGCGACACCGATCTGCTGCTCCTCCCCGAACGCGTCGTGGTGCTGGAGGGGAACGCGGGCGAGGTGCTGCGGCTGTGCGACGGCCGACGTGACGTACCGGCGATCGTCGCAGAACTGAGCCGCCGGTATCCGGACGCGCCGGTGTCGACGGAAGTTCCGGAGTTCCTCGGGCGGATACGAGAGGAAGGGTGGCTGCGGTGACCAGATCGTCCAGTTCCTCCGCACAGGATCCGGCGCACGCCGCGGAGCCCGCGCACCCGTCCCGCACGGCCCCGCCTTCGTCTACGCCTGGGCCGCCGCGCCCCTGGGCCCTGCTCGCCGAACTCACCCACGGCTGCCCCCTGCACTGCACCTACTGCTCCAACCCACTCGAACTCATCCAGAAGAAGGCGGAGTTGACGACCGGGGAATGGGAGGACGTACTCCGCCAAGCCGCCGACATCGGAGTGGTCAGCGCACACCTCTCCGGCGGCGAACCGCTGCTGCGCCCCGACCTCGATGCGATCGTCGCGGCGGCCGACGGAGCCGGGATCCACACCCAGCTCATCACCAGCGGCGTCGGCCTCACCCGGGCCCGGCTCGGCCGGCTCGTCGCAGCCGGACTGCGCAGTGTGCAGCTCTCCGTCCAGCACGCCGAACCGAGCCCCTCCGACCTGATCGCCGGACGTCGTTCCTTCGCCGCCAAGGAGCGGGCCGCCGCCCTGGTCCGGGACTCCGGACTGCCGCTCGGCCTCAACGTCGTTCTGCACCGCCACAACCTCGATGCGCTGGACGCCCTGATCAACCTCGGCCTCGCATGGGGTGCGGATCGCGTCGAACTCGCCAACACCCAGTTCTACGGCTGGGCATTGCACAACCGCGCCGAGCTGCTGCCCACCCGCGAGCAACTCGATCGGGCCCAGCGGACCGTACGGCTCCGACGGACGGAGCTCGCCGGATCCCTCGAAGTGATCTGGGTCGTCCCCGACTACTTCGACGGAAAGGCCAAGCCCTGTATGGGTGGTTGGGGTGCCCTCTCGCTCACCGTCGCTCCCGACGGCACGGTGCTGCCCTGCACGGCCGCCGCCTCGATCCCCGGCCTCGGTGCCCCCAATGCCCGCGATCACCGCCTGGAGTGGATCTGGGACCGGTCCCCGGCTTTCCAGCGCTATCGGGGCACGGAGTGGATGCGCGACCCCTGCCGCAGCTGTGACCTGCGGGAGAAGGACTTCGGCGGCTGCCGCTGCCAGGCCTTCGCGCTCACCGGCGACGCCGCGGCCACCGATCCCGCCTGCCGGCTGTCCCCGGACCACGCTCTCGTCCGTGACCTGGTGGACACCCGGCCCGAACCAGCCGCCACCGGACTGGGCCGGCCGCGCAGACCCACCCGCCGCGGCACGATCACCCAGGAAGGACCGGCGGGGCGGTCAGCACGGGGGACGGAGACGAAGCCCGATGGCTGACCGGCGAGGACTGCTCATGCCTCACCTGCGGGAGAACACGGCTACGTCGTAGCGTTCGACGACGGGTACCGGCCGCTCGACGGGTTCGGCCTGGGCCGCGAGGGCGAGGCGCTGTAGCCCTTCGGAGACCTTGTGCGATCGGGAAGGTGATGAATCACGCGGGAGAGGAAGGCCATGTCGAACGCGTCGTCATCGGCGGGCACGTTCTCGGCAGACCCCGACACGTAGCGCACCGCGGGATGTGCGTGATGGCGGCGGGCTTCGGCCGGCATCGGTTCGGAGGTGTCCACGGCCAGCACACTGGAACCGTCGATCCAGTGCGCCATCGCGGCGGAGAACCTACCGGTCCCGGCGCCGATCTCGACAATGGCCGGTGACCGGCAGTGCACAGCGGAAGCGATCAGCTCAACCCAGGCCCGAAGAGAGGCTTCGGGCATCTCGTTGCCGCGCTCATAGGCGCCGGCCAGGCGCTCGTCGTAGACACGATCCATCCGCACGGATCCTTTCGCGGCCATGTCGCTACGACCATGCCGCCTCTACGACCATGCCGCCTCTACGGCCATGTCGCCTCTAGGGCTATGCCGCCTCTACGACCTCGTTGCGTACGGCCAGCGTCCAGATCTCCAGCAGCACCGCATACTCCGCCATGTCCTGGGCCGTCCACGCCAGACCGCGCCGGGCACGCACAAAACGGCGAATCGATTCGTTCGCCTCGGCAGCAGGAACAGGCATGCCCGTATGGGCAGGAGGAGTTGGGGACATATGAGCAATGTTAGGGGCAGACACTGACAACGCCTCCCGGCGTGCACGGCCCGGAGTCCACGGTCCTTGACCCGGGCGGTGATCCCGAGACCACGGCAACTGCCTGACCAGCAAGGACCGTCGGTCCTCTACGTCCCCTCGCTTCCTGCATGTGTCCATTCCCACACGCTCCGCGGTCGGTGGCCGGCGAACTACCTCAATGGAGGAACAGGCAGAAGGGGTGCCCCGCCGGATCGAAGAGCACACGCACATCGTCCTGCGGCTGGCACTCGGCTCGGACTGCGCCCATGGTCACCGCGTACGCCTCGGCCTCGGCGAGGTCGTCGACCCGTATGTCGAGATGCAGCATCTTCTGTTGCTCCGCGGCCCGTTCGGGCCACATCGGCGGCTGGTAGCCCGGCTCGGACTGGAAGGAGAGCCCCGTTCCACCGTCCGGGCAGCTGAGCAGCACCCAGTCCGGTTCGCTGTCCTGCACCTTCCAGCCGAGCAGCTGCCGGTAGAAGTCGGCGAGCGCATGAGCGTCCAGGCAGTCCAGGACCACCGTCGCCAGCGAAAATCGAGGTGTCATGGCTACACGCTCTCTCCAGTGAGACGGCGGGGAGTTGATCACGAGGCTGCGGAGTACTCCGATCGGGTGAGGTCCGTGCTCCTGACCTCCCTCCATTGTGGCGTTCCCATGCGGCGCATGGACGGATCGCCGTCAGTGTGGAGGCGGCGTTGTCAGTGGTGACCCGTACCGTGGTTCCGTAACTATCCGAGCTGCTGGCGCTTCTCGGACCCGCCCCGCTCCCGTGACAGCGCACGGGAGCGGGGCACCAGCGGGCACGCACCCAGGCGTGGGTGTGACGTTCGGTGCGTCGCGTGCGGTCGGCGCGTTCAGTGTCGGTGCGCGGTCCCGCACACCCCCTGGGCGAGATGCTTGTTCATGGCGTCGTCTATCGGACCATCCTGGGGGACGTTGTTTCCGTCCAGTTTCTGATAGCGCGTCAAATTGAAGCCGAGGGAGACCTGCCGGCGACCGTCCGTGCTGGACAGAGTCCAGGTCATGGCCCCGAGCACCAGGCCGTTGTGCCCCCAGAACTCGCCGCAGGGTGTCTTGGTCCAGAGCAGGCCCAGGCCGTAGCGCGCCCTACTGCCCTCGATCGGCACCGTGGTCTTCATCTGGCGCAGCTGGGCCGAGGGGAGCAGTTCGCCGCCCAGCAGTGCGCGATAGAAGCGATTCAGATCGGGCATCGTCGAGATGAGCGCACCGGCCGTGCTGACCCAGGACGGGCTGTAGACGCTGAAGTCGCGCGGCGGGTTGTATCCGCCGTACGCGGCCTCGTACATCTTGGCGTGCGGTCCGGTGATGTACGGAGTCTGCGGGAAGTAGGTGTGCTGCAGCCCGGCCTTCCGTATGACGTGCTGGGCGATGTACGACTCCGGTGCCTGGCCGGTGACCTTCCGCAGCAGGAGACCCGCGATCACGTAATTGGTGTTGGAGTAGTGGTGGGCCTCGCCCGGCTTGCCGAACGGCTTTGCCTTGAGGCCGAGTCGGGCCAGCTCATCGGGGGCGAAGTGGCGGAAGCGGTTCTCTTCCATGCTGTTGGGTGTCGCGAAGATCGCTTGGCTGTATTCGCCGATGCCGCTGGTGTGGTTGAGCAGCATCCGGACGGTGATGGCTCGGCCGCGATCACCGGGGATGAGGTCGGGCAGATAGC
Organism: Streptomyces sp. NPDC026575; assembly: GCF_055567415.1. NCBI lineage: Bacteria > Bacillati > Actinomycetota > Actinomycetes > Kitasatosporales > Streptomycetaceae > Streptomyces > Streptomyces sp. NPDC026575. The sequence continues at coordinate 37,882 of NZ_JBVHQM010000013.1, read as the reverse complement.
GGCCTATGGGAGCGTCCAGCGCGATGCGTCCCCTGCCGACCTCCTGAAGGACGGCCACGGCCGTGAACGTCTTGGTGACGCTGCCGATGCGGTGCTCCATCCGAGGGGTGATGGGGCGACCCGTGCCGACATCGGCGACCCCCGTCGCGCCCTGCCACTCCTCGGAACCGTCGCGCACCGCCGAGTAGGCGCCGTACATCCCCGCGTCGTGGAACGCCTTGAGCGTCGAGTCCAGGGCGGTGCGGTCGAGGCCGGCCTGCTCTGCGCGCACCGCGGAGCCGGTGTGTGTGTCGGCCGCGGTCGGCGCGACGGGAGCGGGAGTGGCTGCGGCGGCCGGGGCGATGGTCGGAATCGTCAGCGTGAGGAGGGCGGCGGTGGCGGTTCCGGCGAGCCGCACACGGCTGCGAGGGGGGTGGGCAACAGGCATGATTTCTCCGTCAGTTCACGGCTTGTGGCCGCTGTTCGATCTTCGCTTTCTCGATTCTGGCGGCGGTACGGCGGCCGGCCGTCAACCTTCCGGACGACCTTGATCCCAAGTCCAGATGACAAATGTCAGGTTTCTCAGTGCGAGGGAGCTTCGGGGCAGCCCGCTGAGCCGCACGGCAGGGGAAAGGGATGGCCTTTCGGTCACTCGGGACACACTGACCTGGCCGGGTAGCGACCGCCTCCCGCCCCCTCCTGAGGCGCCTCGGGCGTGCGTGCGCGACGATGGAAGAGCGAGGTGCGGCGGCGCGTGTGCAGCGCCGGCGGGGAGCGATGCCCGGAGCACCCGCCGAGCAGTATCGGGAGGCCCCGATGGATTACCCGGAACGCTATGAGCTGGTATTTCAAGCTTCCGCCGTGGAGGACGACGTGGTGATCGTCCGGCGTACCGAGCGGGCCGGAGCGGGCGGGTACCCGGTCTACGAGGACGAGTCGGGGATCGTGCGCGCGGAGATCAGCGACCGCGGCGAGGTCCGCATGCTGGCCAGCGGGGGGCACCAGGTGCTCAGCACACCGCTGCTGGCGCGGCCCCTCGTCACGTGAGCCTGGCGGTCAGCCGCAGCTGTCGGAGCCGGGCCGCCGTTCGTGCTGTGGCGAGAGCGGGCCTGTCGTGGTGACGCAGCGTTGTCCGTTGGTTGCGGTCAGATGTTTTCGTGGTCTGGCTTCGGGGTGACTTGATCGCCGCTGCTGGGCTCCGCGGTGGAGGCCAGCAGCGAATCGCGATCAGAGGCCGCGGAGGTGATTGCGGCGTCGGGGCTTCCGTCGACCGTCGGGGGCGACATCGCCGTCGGTCTCTGCGCCTGAGTCGATCTCACCGGTCGTGCCGGTCGCACCGGTCGTGTCAGGCTCGTCGTGCCGGTCGCGATCGGCCTCGGGTTCGGAGTCGTGTCCGGGGGTGGGGGAGGGCTCGTTCGCCGGCTTCGGAGGGGTGAGTTCCCCTCCGAGCACGGCCATGGCGCGTTCCAGCGTCTCTCCGGTGATCTGTATCCGGATCCTGGCCAGACGTTCTAACTCGCTGCGCGACACCACGTCAGCGTACCTGTCGTGTGTTCAAACCTCGGCCCCACCCCAAAAATGTGTGGAATTCGGGGAGTTGGTGGTCGTCATGTCGACTACCGGACGTCGGTGAGGGCCCGGGTGACGGCTGCTTCGGCGTGCAGTCGGGTGGTCGGGAAGACCGGGACCGGGGAGTGCTCGGGGCCGATGAGCAGCTCGATCTCGGTGCAGCCCAGGATGATGCCCTCGGCTCCCGCGGCTACGAGGTCGTCGATGACGGCCTTGTAAGCCGCACGGGATTCCTCGCGGACAATGCCGAGGCACAGTTCTTGGTAGATCACCTGATGGACCGTGCTTCGTCCGGCGGCGTCCGGGACCAGCACCTCCAGTCCGTGGCTCTCCAGGCGGCCGCGGTAGAAATCCTGCTCCATGGTGAAGGCGGTGCCGAGCAGTCCGATGCGGCGCAGACCGTTTTCGCGTACCGCATCCGCCGTGGTGTCGGCGAGGTGCAGCAGGGGGATGGTGACGGCGTCGGCCACCTGGTCGGCGACCTTGTGCATGGTGTTGGTGCAGATCAGCAGCAGGTCCGCGCCGGCTGCCTCCAGCGCCTTGGCCGCCTCGGCGAGGATCTTGGCGGCCTGTTCCCAGTCGCCTGCTACCTGCAGCTTCTCGATCTCTGCGAAGTCCACGGAGTAGAGCACGCAGCGAGATGAGTGCAGGCCGCCGAGGCGCTCGCGGGTCAGCTCGTTGAGCAGCCGGTAGTACTCCGCCGTGGACTCCCAGCTCATGCCGCCGAGCAGTCCGATAGTTCGCATCATCGCGACACTCTCGCACATGTGCGCTGATTTTCCCTGGTGATTTGCGGTGCCGGCGCGAGGCCGACGGAGCTGGCGGCGCCTTCCCCGCGGGGGAAGGGGGAAGGGGGAAGGGGGAAGGGGGGGATGGAGGATCGGTGGGCTGGCGGGCCGGTGGATCGATGGATCGGCGCATTGGTCTGGACATGCTCAACTGTCCGCCCATAGCCTGAGGTTGGTCTAGACCGCATCTCGCTGGTGGTCGCAGAGCGCGGTCGGCCGTGCCCGGTGGCACGTCAATAAGCGTGCTGCGTAAGGCGATTCCTCCGCTTCCCCCCCCACAGCGGCCGTTGCAGCCGGCCCGTCCGGCGCCCGGTCGCGCTCGAAGGAGTCCTGCCATGAGATCTCGTACCGCCGCGTTGCTGAGCGCCGCCGCCCTGGCCGCCGGTGTCGCCCTCGTTGCGCCGACCTCGACCGCGGCTGCCACGGCGAACTGCTCCTCCTCGTGCGCCGCGGCCCCGGCCGGCGCCGAGGCGCGAGCCGAGGGATTCGTCGTCAGCGAGGCGCAGTTCAACCAGATGTTCCCGAACCGGAATCCGTTCTACACATACAGCGGTCTGACCGCCGCGCTCAGCGCGTACCCGGAGTTCGCGAACACCGGCAGCGACACCGTGAAGCGCCAGGAGGCCGCGGCCTTCCTCGCGAACGTGAGCCATGAAACCGGCGGCCTCGTCTACGTGGTGGAGCAGAACACCGGCAACTACCCCCACTACTGCGATGCCACCCAGCCGTACGGGTGCCCGGCCGGTCAGGCCGCCTACTACGGGCGCGGACCGATCCAGCTCAGCTGGAACTTCAACTACAAGGCGGCGGGTGACGCACTGGGCATCGATCTGCTGAACAATCCCTATCTGGTGGAGCAGGATCCCGCCGTCGCCTGGAAGACCGCGCTCTGGTACTGGAACACCCAGACCGGGCCGGGCACCATGACCCCGCACCAGGCGATGGTCACCGGCGCAGGATTCGGTGAGACCATTCGCAGCATCAACGGCTCCCTGGAATGCAACGGCGGCAATCCCGGGCAGGTGCAGAGCCGTATCAACAGCTACAAGAGCTTTGTCGAGATCCTGGGGACCACGCCCGGCGACAACCTCAGCTGCTGAAGCGCAGCCAAGGCCCCGGGCTCGTCGGACAGGGCCAAGCCCGGGGGCGTCGGACAAGTCCTTGGCGCGCAGTTCCGCAAGGCGCATGAGGTCGTCGCGGACCGAGTGCCGTTCCTCGGTGGTGAGGCGGATCGCGGCGGGGAGGGTGGAAGCGGAAGAAGCGAGGAGCGTGGCCGCCGCCGGCCGGGGGCGGCGGCCGCCTGCCTACGCCTTCCAGCGCACCGGCAACCGCTCCGTTCCCCGGATGAGCATCCCGGTGCGCCAGGTCAGGGCGTCGGGGTCGGCGTCCATCGCGAGGTCGGGGCAGCGCTCCAGAAGGGACCGGATGGCGACGCGTGCCTCCAGACGGGCCAGTGGGGCTCCGAGGCAGAAGTGGATGCCATGGCCGAAGGCGGCGTGACCGCGGGCGTCGCGGGTGATGTCGAAGTCGTCGGCGGCCGTGAAACGTTCGCTGTCCCGGGAGGCGGAGGCCAGGGCGACCAGCACGTTCTCGCCGGCGGGGATCTGCGTTCCGGCGATGTCGGTCGGCTCCGTGGTGAAGCGCCAAGTGGCCGTGGCCACCGGGCCGTCGTAGCGGAGCATCTCCTCCACCGCGTTGTCGAGGAGCGAGTAGTCGGCACGGAGGGCGGCCAGTTGGTCGGGGTGCTGCAGCAGGGCGCGCACGCCGTTGGACAGCAGGCTCACGGTCGTCTCATGGCCGGCGACCAGCAGCAGGAACGCCGTGCCGACCACCTCCTCGCGGGAGAGCTGGTCGCCGTCCTCGTCGCTGGTGCGGATCAGAGCACTGAGCAGGCCGTCGCCGGGGCTGTTGCGGGTGGCTTCGATGAGATCGACGAGGTACTCGGACACCGCGAGAGTCGCCGCCTGCACCGCCTCGTTACTCGTCGGCGCGACCAGCTCGTCCGACCAGCGGCGAAACGCCTCCCGGTCGATGCTGGGAACGCCGAGGAGCTCGCAGATGACGGTCATCGGCAGCGGGAAGGCGAGCGCCGCCACGAGATCGGCACGGCCGTCCGGCGCGGCGAGCATCGCATCGAGCAGCTCATCGGTGATCTGCTGCACCCGCGGCCGGAGCGCCTCCACACGGCGGGTCGTGAACTCCTTGGCCACCAGTTTCCGCAGGCGGGTGTGGTGCGGCGGGTCCGCGTCCAGCATGTTCGTGAACAGTGCCGCTTCGTCGCCGGTCTCGCCCAGCAGGCCGGACCCGTGCCAGTTCTTGCTGATGCGGGGGTCGGTCAGCGCGGTCCTGACCGCCTCGTGTCCGACGACCAGCCACGCCTCCGGCCCATCAGGGATACGTACACGGTGCACCGGCCCCTGGGCGTGCAGTTTGGCGTAGTACTTGTATGGATCCGCGGTGAAGTCCGCGCCGAAGGCGCCCAGATCGACGATGTCCCGCATGCCTGCCCGCTCTCTCGCGTTCCGACGCACTCCGGCGAAGTCCGTTGCCCGGCCCTCTTCAGCACCGTACGTACACCAGGTGCTGTCGGCATCCGCCCGGCGGAGGAGCCACATCGCGTCATGTCCTCCGCATGCAGTGCGCGGGCGTCGTTCTGTCGTCGTGGCGAATGCGGCGGACGTACCGGATGCGGGCGCCGTTGCGGACGCGGTGCCCGCCGCGGCACGGTCCCCGTTGCGGACGCGGTGCCCGTTCCGGATGTGGTTGCCCCCGGAGTGGCAGGGCGGGGGCGTCTTCGTCAGCAGCGGGCGTGGGCGGTGATGTCCGCGCTGAACTCGTCGATCATCGCGGGGGTGACGGTCGGCCGGCACTGGGCGATGGCGGCGAGATAGTCGTCGGTGCTCGCCCCGAGCCGCCCGTGCAGGGCCGAGCCGACGCACCCCGCCTCCAGGTCCCGCTCGAACGAGGCCTGCGCCGCCACACGGGCGGCGTGTTCGATGTCGGCCGGGGTGAACAGCTCACTGGCCGCCACCAGCGCCGCCACATCCACATCGGCCCGGCCGTCCGTGTACCGGGACCAGATGGCCGAACGGGCCGCCGTGTCCGGCGTACCGATCGGGATGAGGTAGTCGAACCGGCCGGGGCGCAGGAACGCCGGGTCCAGTGAGCGGATCGAGTTGGTCGCGCACACCAGCAGCCGTTCGTCCCGCTCCCGGAAGCCGGGTATCAGCTTGAGCAGCTCGTTGGTCACACCGTGCAGTCCGCCCGGCCGCGCGGGCTCGTTGCGGACCGGCGCGATCTCCTCGACCTCGTCGATGAAGACGAGCACCCGCTCCAGCTCCGCGATCCGGGCGAACGCGCTGCGCAGCGCGTTCGCGAGGTTGCCCTCATCGGCCAGCCGGGACGGGAGCAGCTCGACGAACGGCCAGCCGAGCCTGGCGGCGATGCCCCGCGCGAAGGTGGTCTTCCCGGTCCCCGGTGGGCCGAACAGGGCGATCGCCCGCGGCGGCCGGACCCCGTGCCGGGCGGCCCGTTCCGGTTCCGCCAGCGGCAGCACGACACGCCGTTCGATCAGGTCCTTCTCCGCTTCCATGCCGGCGACCTTGGCCCACAGATCGGCGGGCAGGAACCGTCCGCCGAGGTCCTCCAGGAGGCTCGCCGCTGGCCCGTGGTGCGGTTCGACCTTCTCGAAGTAGGCCACGGCCGGCTGGCGCGTATAGCCCGCGTTGAGCAGGCCCTCGCCGAGCAGGTCCTCCTCCGGCAGTACGTAGGCGATGCGGCTGACCCGGGCGGCGATCAGCCGCCGCTCCAGCTCGACCAGCAGCGCACTCGCCAGCCCCCGGCCGCGCCACGCCGACGAGATCGCGATCCGCATGACCCAGCCCCGCTCACCCGCCACACACGCGAGCGCGGCCCCGATGGGCGCACCCTGGTGGACGGCCACTACGGCGGGCTGCCGCGAGGTCAGCGCGCTGATGCACTCGGCGAGCGAGAAGACGGACTCCTGGCCGAGCTCGGCGGTGGAGTCGATCAGGTGGACCACTTCGGCGAGATCCTTCTCGCGGTAGTCATGGATGAGCCAGTTCACCGGTACCGCCCCTCGTGGTGATGGTGATGGTGATGGTGGTGATGTGGTGGCAGTGAGGCTAGGGGCGGCGGGGGAGTGGGGCCTGCTCCACCGTGCACAATCCGGGGCACGGACCGCTACGGTCCGTATGTAGCCAGATCCGGTGCGGAGGATCTTCGGAGGGCGATGGTGTGCCGCCGACGGGGGTGCCCGCCTGTCCGCCTGCCCGCCTACGCCTGTCTGTCTGCCTGTCGAGCGGAGCGGTCCCCGTCCATGAAGTCGGCGGCCCCCCGACCGGCGACCTGGCCGTCCGTGGGACGCCCGAGGACCGGCCGCCCCGACTCCCTGCGACGGGCGGGAATCCGCTGGCTGGGCCGGTCCGGGCGATGACATGCTGTCCGGCGTGAACGGACCCGTAATCCCCTTCAGCTTCGCCCCTGAGCTGCACCTTTTCCTTTCGGCAGAGCGCAGCGCCGCCCGTACGCCCGTAGTGACCGACGGGGCATCGACGCTCGGCCATGTCGTGGAGTCGCTGGGCGTCCCACTCACCGAGGTCGGGCGGTTCGTCGTGGACGGCACCGAGGTTTCCGCCTCCCATATCCCCGGTGCGGGCGAGAGCATCGAGGTGTACGGCGTCGAGCGCCCGCAGCAGGTCCCCGGCGCGCCGCTGCGGTTCCTGCTCGATGTCCACCTCGGCACGCTCGCGCGCAGGCTGCGGCTGCTCGGAGTCGACGCGATGTACACGAACGAGGACCCCGGCGATGCGGCGCTGGCCGCGCTCTCGGCGAAGGAACAGCGGGTGCTGCTCTCCCGGGACCGGGGCCTGCTGCGCCGTCGGGAGATCTGGGCGGGCGCGTTCATCTACAGCGACCGGCCCGATGACCAACTCCGGGACGTACTGGAGCGTTTCGCCCCCACGCTCGCCCCATGGACGCGCTGCACCGCCTGCAACGGCCCGCTGGCCGACGCCGACAAGGACTCGGTCCGCGAGCACCTTGAGCACGGCACCCAGCGTACGTACGACGTCTTCGCGCAGTGCACCTCGTGCGGCCGTGTCTACTGGCGCGGCGCTCACCACTCCCGGCTGGAGGCGATCGTCGAAAAGGCGCTCAGGGACAGCGCCACCTGATCGGCGGGGGCGGGGCGAAACGGCGGCCCTCGGTGTTTCCTTTGAAGCATCGAGGGCCGCCGCATATCGGCGCGTCCGGTCAGTCGTAGGAATTCCCCGATCCGAGTGACGAAGGTCGGTCCCTGGAGGACGGGCGGGGGACGGGGAGGAGGGGAGGTGCCGCCGACGCTGCGTGCCGACGGCCATGTGTCGGAATGCACGTCCGTGTGTCGATTCCGGAGTGAGGGGGGTAACGGCCGCGGCCGCCACCGGCATCGCCACCGTCTCGCGCGCCGGGCCGCGTGGGCCATGTCAGCCCAATTGCGCGTCAGTAAAGGTGTTTTGGCGATTCTTCGACCGATGGATCCTTTTGTTGAAGGAAGCTGATTGCTTATCAGGTGAGGAGTTCTCGGTGACGGACGCTCGTAAACGGGCATTGTCTGAGGTGAGTTCGGGATCCGGGTGATGCTCGACGGGCAGTGGAGCGCCTCTCTCGGCTGGCGAGGTCACCGATCCCGGATGCCGGTGCCTAAGGGCTGTCCCGCAATCCCTGGCGTGCGCACGACGACAGCTACGGCACCTCTCCCCCACGCCTGAACGGCGCGGGGGGACCCCCACCGTTGTCGGAACGCCCGGATACGCCCAGTATCCGGACGCCCCTCCGCCTTGCGATGCACCGCATCTGACGCCGTCCGCTGATCCACCAGGGATTACGGGACAGCCCTTAGGTCGATCCACATATCGATCCCTATGCCGATCCCCGCCCTGCCCCCATACCGAGCCCTGCCCCGCCTCCCCTCCTACCGAGCCTCTTACCGGCCCCCACGCCGACCGCGGCCGTCCCCTCATTCCGGCCCCCCGCGCCGGCTGGGAGCTGCCCGCTGCCCCCAGCTGCGTAATGCCGGCGTCCTCCTGCCGATGACCGACCGGCCGCGTCGAACATGGCCGGCGCCCGCCGGCAAGGTCCCGGGCGTGTCGCCGAGCGCGCCGTCCGGAAGCGGACGCGCGGCGGGCTTCGCGCCGCTTCGGAAGGGGCCCGGAGCCCCTTTAGCCCACTCGTTGCGCGACACGCCGACGACGCGCGCCATCCAACGGGTGAATCCGCTGCCTTCCGCCACCCGAAGAGCCCAGGGGCTCCCTCGAATGCGACGTTCTCCGGTGGTGCGAGGCCCCGATTCGGCTGACGGTGATCACGTCGCTACTGCGATTCCGATGTGCCGACAAACAGTCAGCCTTCGCAGTCGTGCCGAAAGGAACATGTCCTCATGCGCACTGCTCGCACACTGTTCGCTTCGGCCGCCATCACGGCGGTCCTTGCAATCTCTGCACCAGCCGCACATGCCATGATCACGGAGGACAACGCCGCGGGTGGTTCCTCCTCCAGCGACCACGACCGCGACAGGCACTGCCGCGACGGGCGTGACAATGGCCGTGATGGCGATCGTGACAACGGCCGGGGCAACGGCCGCGATGGCGGCCGCGACAACGGCCGGGGCAATGGCCGCGATGGTGGCCGCGACAACGGTCGTGACCATGGCCGTGAAGGCGGTCGCGACAACGGCCGTGACAACGGTCGTGACAACGGCCGGGGCAATGGCCGCGATGGTGGCCGCGACAACGGTCGTGACCATGGCCGTGATGGCGGTCGCGACAACGGCCGCGACAACGGCCGCGACAACGGTCGTGACAACGGCCGCGACAACGGTCGTGACAACGGCCGCGATGGTGGCCGTGACCGTGACCGCGACCGTGACAACGGCCGCGACTACGGGCGCGATGGTGGCCGCGGCTACGGCCGCTACTGCCACTGGCACCGTCCGAGCGGTGGGGTGCACACCGGTGGTGGCTTCCTGGCCAAGACCGTGGTGAACGACTGGGATGACGACGACCACGGCCGTGGCGGCGGCCGGGACCACGGCCGCGATGGTGGCCGTGACGGTGGCGGCTACGGCCGCGACCACGACCGCGGTGGCTACGGCGACCACGGCCGGGGCGGCTACGGCCGCGACCACGACCGCGGTGGCTACGGCGACCACGACCGCGGTGGCTACGGCGACCACGGTCGAGGCGGCTACGGCGACCACCGCAAGCCGCGCGGTGGCATCCACACCGGTGGCGGTGGCATGGCGACCAACAGTGGCCTGGCAGCCGGTTCGGTGCTGATGCTCGGTGGTCTTGGTGCCGGTGCCTACATGCTGCGCCGTCGTAACGCCTCGGGCTCCGCGGCGGCCTGACAAGGCTGCCCCGTACGGAGGCCGCTGCGCCGTCGCGGCCACCGTTCCTCGTGGACGGTGGCCGCGGCGATTGCGTTCCGCTTCCCCTCCACGCCTCGCCGCCGCCCCGTTCACGAAAGGCACCCTCACATGACCGCCCAGCAGTCGCCGCCCCAGCCGAACACGAACCCACCCCGCACCGCCGTCTCCGCGACCCGTCCTGTCGGCCGCGGTCTGCTGTGGTCCGCGGCAGCGTTTCTGCTGGGCTCCCTCCTCGTCTACAACTCCGTGGACACCTCGGCAGATCCCAAGCCGCAGTCCTCCACCGCCGTCGCCGCGTCCGCCTCGCCCAGGGCGACCGCCCCCGCCGATCAGTCCGCCGGCCTGGCTCTGCCCCGCTCCTTGCCGAAGCGGGTGACGATTCCGGCGATCGCCGTCGACGCGCCCTTCACCCAACTGGGCATCGGTGCGACCGGCCAGCTCGACGCACCGCCCGCGGGCAACAGGAACCTCGTGGGGTGGTTCAAGGACGGCGCGACACCGGGTGAGCGCGGCTCGTCGATCATCGCCGGACATGTGGACACCAAGACGGGACCGGCGGTGTTCATGCAACTCGAATCGCTCAAGCCCGGCAGCACGATCAACATCACCCGCGAGGACGGTATGGTCGCGACCTTCAAGGTCGACTCCGTCGAGACCTTCAACAAGTCACGGTTCCCCAACGACCGGGTCTATGCCGACTCTCCGAGCGCTCTGCTCAGGGTGATCACCTGCGGTGGCGCATACGACAGGAAGGTCAGGGACTACGTCGACAACGTGGTGGTCTTCGCCCACCTTTCCTCGTACAGACACGCCTGACACCAGTCCTTTCGCACCCGGAGGCCACACCTCGATTCCGCACAGGTGCAAGCGGACCTGCCCAGGCCGGCACCCCGCCGGTCTGGGCATCGCCATACCGCGTGACGGCAGACGACCTGAAGAAGGGAGACGGTTCGAAGGGAGATGTCCTGACAGGAGGCGGGCGGAAAGGCGGCGGCCTGAAAGGAGATGAGCAGAAGGGCGGTGACTAAGGGCTGTCCCGCAATCCCTGGCGGGCGCACGACGACAGCTACGGCACCTCTCCCCCACGCCTGAACGGCGCGGGGGGACCCCCACCGTTGTCGGAACGTCCGGATACGCCCAGTATCCGGACGCCCCTCCGCCTTGCGATGCACCGCATCTGACGCCGTCCGCTGATCCACCAGGGATTACGGGACAGCCCTTAGACGGCGGTGAGTAGAAGGGCGGTGAGGAGAAGGGCGATGATTTGAAGGGAGACGGCATGAAGGGAGGCGACACGCGGCGCACCGGTCCTCCTTCCTCTACGGAATACACGGTGAACAAGGGAATAATGCGATGAGTCATCGCTGACACCGCCTTTTATGAGGTACCGCATCCGCTCTGCTGACGGGATGAAATGAGCGCCGGAGGCCAGAGACCATCGAATCCCCGACCGGACCGGAAGCCGGCCCGTGGAGGTACCGCCGCCACCGATCGGATGCTCCGCATTCTGCTGCGGCGCCGCAAGCAGCCGCTGAGCGCCGAGGACGTGACGGTCACCGATCGGCCCGCGGTGCGCAGGGCGGTGTCGGCGGCCGCGCTGGGCAACACCATGGAGTGGTTCGACTTCGGTGTCTACGCCTATCTGGCGGGCACCTTGGGCAAAGTGTTCTTTCCGTCGAGTTCACCCGGGGCCCAGGTGGTCTCGACGTTCGCCACATTTGCGGCGGCGTTTCTCGTCCGGCCGCTCGGCGGCCTGGTATTCGGACCGCTCGGCGACCGTATCGGGCGTCAGCGGGTACTCGCGGCCACCATGATCATGATGGCGATCAGTACCTTCGCCGTCGGATTTCTGCCCTCTTACAACACCATCGGCTTCGCCGCACCGATTCTGCTGCTGATCTGCCGTCTGGTACAGGGCTTCTCCACCGGTGGCGAATACGCCGGAGCGACCACGTACATCGCCGAATACGCACCGGACACCCGGCGCGGTTTCCTCGGCAGCTGGCTCGATTTCGGCACCTTCGTCGGTTACTCGCTCGGCTCCGGACTGGTGACCGTCCTCACGGCCGTGCTGGGCGACGACGGCCTGGTGAACTGGGGCTGGCGGCTGCCGTTCCTGGTCGCCGGCCCGCTGGGGCTGATCGGCCTGTACATGCGACTGCGGCTGGAGGAGACCCCGGCCTTCCAGCGTGAGGCCGAGCAGGCCCACCACGATGCGGAGGAGGTCCGCGCCGCGGGCGGCGAGGACCCGGTGGAGGAGGCCCGGCAGTCCGGCCGGGGCCGGCTGAAGGAGATCTTCACCCGGCACTGGCAGGCGGTGCTGATCTGCATGGGCCTGGTACTGCTCTACAACGTCACCAACTACATGGTGACGTCGTATCTGCCGACGTTCATGACCGAGACCCTCGGCGAGGACGCCCTCACCGCCCAGCTGCTCGTACTCGGCACCATGATCGTCGTGGCGCTCACCATCACCACGGTGGGCCGTACCTCCGACCGATGGGGCCGCCGACCCGTCTTCATGGCGGGCAGTGCCGCCCTGATCGCCCTCGCGGTGCCCGCGGTGCTCCTCATCCGCGTCGGCGGCATCCTGGCGCCGGCCTTCGGATGCCTGATCCTGGGGCTCCTGCTGGTGTGCTTCGCCGGCACATCCGCCTCCACGCTGCCCGCGCTGTTCCCGACCCGACTGCGCTACGGAGCGTTGTCGATCTCCTTCAACATCTCGGTTTCGCTCTTCGGCGGTACGACGCCCCTGTTCGTGTCCGCCCTGGTGCAGGCGACCGGCAGCGACATGATCCCCGCCTACTACCTGATGGCCGCCGGGGTCATCGGGCTGATCGCGACCTTCTTCCTCCACGAGACGGCGGGCAAGCCGCTGCGTGGCTCCGGCCCGATGGTGGAGACCGAGGAGCAGGCTCACCAACTGGTCGCCAGGAGCCGCGCCGAGGCGGGGCGGCGGGCCAGGGACGTCTGGATCCGGCTGCGGCACCCGTGGGCGCGGCACTGAAGACGACCGCGCGCCCGCCGCGCCCGGTGGCCCCGGCCTGACGCCCGCTCACCCGGTCGGCGCAAGGGGCGGGAAGGAGAACCGGTCCGGGGGATCGGGGGGCGGACGGTCCCTGATCGGCGGAGTCCGGGTTCCCTCGCCAACTGGTCCGGCGCGGGTGGCCCGCTGGTGACCGTGGCGTGGACCTGACGGTCTATCGTGGGCGCATGTCCGCCCCTGAACTGATTCGCATCGTCTCCCGCGACTCGCCGATGGCTCTGGCCCAGGTGGAGCGCGTCCGCGCCGAACTCGGCGCGCTCCATCCCGGCATCGCCACCGAGGTCATCCCGGTCAAGACGACCGGCGACCGCTGGATGGGCGCGCTCTCCCAGGTCGAGGGCAAGGGGGCGTTCACCAAAGAGGTCGACGCCGCCCTCCTGGCCGGTGAGGCGGACCTCGCGGTGCACTGCGTCAAGGACATCCCCGGCGACCGCCCGCTGCCGGCCGGCACGACCTTCGCCGCCTTCCTGAAGCGCGACGACGTCCGTGACGCGCTGATCCACCCGGGCGGGCTCACCCTCGACGAACTTCCCGAGGGCACCCGGATCGGTACCTCGTCGGTCCGCCGGATCGCCCAGCTGGCCGGTTCCCACCCGCATCTTCAGTGCGTACCGATGCGCGGCAACGCCAACCGCCGCATGGAGAAGCTCGCGGCCGGCGACGCGGATGCGCTGCTGCTGGCGGTCTCGGGACTGGAGCGCATCGGCCGTACGGATGTGATCACCCAGACCCTGTCCGTGGACGAGATGTGCCCGCCCGTCGGCGCGGGCGTACTGGCGCTCCAGTGCCGCGAGGGCGACACCGAGACCATCGACGCCGTGAGCGGTCTGGGTCACCCCCAGACGCATCAGGAGACCACCGCCGAGCGCATGCTGCTGCACGTTCTGCAGGGCCACTGCAACAGCCCGATCGCCGGCTACGCCACCACCGACCGGCGCGGTGAACTCTCCCTGCGGGCCTGCGTCTTCACCCCGGACGGCAAGACGGTCCTGAACGCGCACGAATGGGCCGGACCGCTCACCCCGGAGACGCTCGGCACGTCCGTGGCGGTCGCCCTGCTGCGGCAGGGCGCGCGCGAGCTGATCGACGGCATCGCGCACTGAAGCCAACCGCCCGCCGGGCCCGGGAATCCGGGCCCGGGGCACCCCGCCCCCGGCCGCTCCCGGCTGCGCGTACGACCGCACCCCCGACCGCACCCCGTCCACGCCCCGCCACCGACGCGTGACATCGGTCCCTTAATTGCCTTCTGACTGTTTCCGAACTGCTCCCTGACTGCATACGCGACCGTTTCGTCGACCGGGAAGACGAGGCGGACCGGTCGAGGCGCAGCCGGGACCTGCGGTGCGGCGGGGTGCAGCGGCTGCTGAGCACCCTGCACCCGCAGCTGCGCCGGCAGTCGCCCGTACGGGAACTGCGGACCGCGAGCGCGGACCGTGAGGTACGGCTGGACGGGCGCGGGCTGAACGTCTCACCGGCCACGGCGACTCACCACACCGCGATGCTCCGCGAGGCCGGGCTGATCGACTCGCACCGTACGGGCGGCAGCGTGCACCACACCCTCAGGTCGCTGGGCGAGGCGCCGCTGCGGGGTGATCCGGAAGCGGGCTGACGGGTACCACCACGACCTGCTCGTCGTCCTCGTAGATGATCCGTCCCGGGTCGGTGGACTCGACCCGCTCGCACGGCACTTCATGCTGGGCGAGCAGGTCGAGATAGCCCTCCGCCCGTTCGAGGAGGTGCCCGGCGGTGGCCTTGAACCAGGCCACCGCGCCCGGGTGGAGATCGCGGTCGTAGACGGTGGGATCGACGTCGGAGGGGTTGGTGAAGTGGGTGTCGTACCAGTCGTTGCCCGCGCGCCAGAACCGGTACTGCTCGTCGGTGAGCCTGCCGTCGCGGGCGAGGCCGTTGGCGAGGGCGAAGATGCCGGGGAAGTGTCCGTGCGGACTGCGTGTGGTCCCCTGAAACCGCACGTACAGCGCCTCTCCCACGAAGGTTCCTCCTCTTGGACCGGTGAATCGGTCGACTTTTCGATCCTGGGAGGGGAGTCTGCCAGGGCGACGCCGACCGCGACGCGTCGTCGTGGTCGTCCGTGGCGATCGCCCGTCTGACCCATGTCGTGCTGTTCCGGACGGGGCCGGTGCTCATCTGGCGGCGCGTCATGTCACGCCGTCCGGAGTGTGGCCGGAACATGGCCGGATGCGGAGGGAATGCAGCGGAGGCGACAGCGGTCGGCGGTCGGAGCGCTCGTTCGGCGACTGGGGTGTGCGGTATCCGAGGCGGGTGCTGATCACGGCCGGAATACTGTGCGTGCTGTTCGGCTGGGTGGCGCTGGGGCTCGGTGAGCGGCTCTCCGTCGGGGGGTTCGCCGCGTCGGGGACGCCCTCCGCACGGGCCGAGACCTGGGCCGCGCGCTACGGGGCCGACCGGCCGGAACTGCTCCTGGTACTCCGCCCGAAATCCGCCCGGCTCTCGCTCGACAGCCCGGCGGTGCGGACGGCGGGGCGCCGTATCACGGAGCGGCTGGCCGCCGAACGAGGAGTGTCCCGGGCGCGCTCCTATTGGACCGCCGCGGATGCGGCGCCCCCTTCGACCGATGGCCGCTCCGCTCTCGTCCAGGTCGATCTGGACGGCAGCGAGACCGACACGGCCCGCACGGCTCAGCGGTTGGTTCCGCACTACACCCCACGGAGCGGCCCCTTCGAGGTCCGGGTGGGTGGGACCGCCTGGAGCCTGGCGCAGTCCACCGAGCAGGCGCGTACGGACCTGGTCCGGGCGGAGCTGATCGCGGCCCCGCTGACCTTCGCGATCCTGTCCGTGGCGTTCCGGTCACTGGCGGCGGCGCTGCTGCCGGTCGTGGTGGGCGGACTGTCGGCGGTCGGCGCGCTGGCGGTGCTGCGGGTACTCACCGCCGTCACGGACGTCTCGGTGTTCGCCGTCAACCTCATCGGAGCGCTGGGCTTCGGCCTCGCGGTGGACTACGCGCTGTTCATCGTCGCCCGGTTCCGCGAGGAGCGGGCGCGGGGGCTGGCGCCGCCGGAGGCCGCGCGGGTCACCGTGGCAACGGCCGGTCGTACGGTCGCGGTGTCGGCCGGTACGGTGACCGCCGCCCTGGCCGCGCTGCTGGTGTTCCCCTTCTCCTTCCTGCGCTCCATGGCGTACGCGGGGATGGCGGTGGCCTTGCTGGCGGCGCTGACCGCGGTGGTCGTGCTGCCGGCCGTACTCGCATGCTGGGGGCCGCGGGTCGCCTCGCTGGATCCGCTCGGGCGTCTGCGGTGGGTACCGGCGCCGACGATCGGCGCGGCCAGCCCGTTGTGGCGTGCGGTGGCCACGGCGGTCACCCGGCGCCCGCTGTGGTGGGGAGCGGGCTGCCTGGTGCTGCTGGCGGTGCTGGTGCTGCCGTTCGGGCACGGCCGTCTGGGACTTGCCGACGAGCGGATCCTGCCCGGCGGCGCCGAGGCCCGGACGACGGGGGAACTCATCCACCGGGAGTGGCGGACCTCCGGGGAGCGCACCCTGGCAGTGGTGCTTCCGCGGGCCGATCCGGTTGCCGGCAGGGCGGAGCTGGACGCCTACGGCAGGAGGCTGTCCGCACTGCCCGGAGTGCGCGGCGCGGAGACGGAGACGGGGCGCTATGTGGGCGGCGCGAGGGCTACCTGGGCACGTCCGGTCGGGGCGGCGGGGGCCGCGGCGCCGCGGGCCCGTCCCAGACCGCCTGCGGACTCCTCGCCCGGTCGAGGGGAGCGTGGGACCGTGGTGAGGCTGACGATGACACCGGATCCGCAGTCCGAGCGCGCGGCCGACGTGGTGCGCGCGGTCCGGGCGCTGCCATCACCCGGCCCCGCGCACCTGGCCGGCTGGGCCGCGCAGGTCGTCGATGCCCGCAGCGCCTTGCTGAGCCGGCTGCCGCTGGCCGCGGCACTGATCGCCGCGGGAACCACGGCGGTGCTGTTCCTGTTCACCCGCAGCGTCGTGATCCCGCTGAAGGTGGTCGCGGTGGCGGGCCTGAGCCTGACCGCGGCCCTCGGCGGCATCGTCTTCGTCTTCCAGGACGGTCATCTGCGCTGGCTGCTGGGCGACTTCGCCACCACCGGCACGCTGGACATGACCATTCCGCTGCTGCTGTTCAGCGTGGCGTTCGGCCTCTCCGTGGACTACGAGCTGTTTCTGCTCTCCCGCATCCAGGAGCACTGGCGGGCCACCGGGGACACCACCGCCTCGATCGTGCACGGCATCGCCCGGACCGGCCGGCTGTTCACGGCGGCCGCGCTCACCGTGGCGGTGGCGATGGGCGCGCTCGCCTCCTCAGGGGTGCTGTTGCTCAAGGAGCTGGGATTCGGCCTCGCGCTGGCCGTGGTCGTCGATGCCACGGTGGTACGCGGGGTGCTCGTACCGTCCGTGATGCGGCTCGCCGGGCGCGCCAACTGGTGGGCACCCGCCCGTATCCGCGCACGCCGGGGACGGGCCGCCGCCCCGGAGGGCGCGGCCGGCGAGATGCCGTCAACTACAGAGCCCACGGCTGTGGACCGGAGCGCAGCCGGTCGCCCCGGATGACGCGGGCCGCCCGGGACGGCCAGCTCACCCGCGGTCGGAAGGCGGCCGGAGCGACTCGACGAGGGCGCTCGCCTCCCGGAGCGTCATGGCCGGACGCAGGTCGGCTTCCCCGCCGCTCACGCCGAGCCGCTCGCCCATCACCAGGGCGAACTCCATGAGCGCGAGCGAGTCGAGGTCGAGTTCCTGCAACGTCGCGCTCGGCCGAAGCGCATCCGGTTCGACACCGAACATCTCCGTCAGGACCGCACAGATCTCGGCATAGGCACCGGAACCGGAGTCCGGGGCAGACGTGGGGTCGGATACGCGATCGGCTGCGACAGCGGATACGGGATCAGACACGAGTTCAGACATGAGCCGTCACGGCTCCCTTCCTTGCCGCGCCGGCGGATGCAGCGCCGGCAGATGAACAGGACAGCGGCGCGGACACCGCCATGCCCGACCGCACGTACTGCGCCGACAGTTCCGCCGGCGGCTCCAGACCGGGCGTGGCCGCGTCCAGACGAGTGCGGTCGTAGCGGCGCCGGGCCCACCAGTAGGGCGTCAGCCCGGCGGCGAGTCGCGTCAGGAACCGCTCCAGCGGCCGGACGTCCTCCGGCGCGAGATCCGGATCCAGCGCGAAGTCGAGCCAGTCGCACGGCTCCAGGGCGATCCGCAGCAGCTCCTGGACCGGATAGTCGTGAGGGTGCGTCAGGTGGTACGTCGCCACCAGATGGCCAGGGGAAAGTGGTCCGCTCGCCGGCCGTGGCCGCTCCGGGAGACGGGCGTCGGCGCACCGCAGCATCGCGGCCGCCGCCCAGTCCACCTGAAGCAGATTGACCACGGCATCGGGCCGGCCCGGCATCCGCGCCGTATAGGGGAGGCGGATGTCCTCGGGGGACAGGCCGGCCGCCCGCAGTACGTGCGAGGGGTCCTGCCGCCCGAGCACAGCGGCCCGCGCGGCCTGGACCGCCAACCAGTGGCGGGGTTCACCCGGCTCCACGGGTCGGTCCGTCACCAGCACACCCGGCCGTATCACGACCACCTGCCGGCCCCGGTCCTGCGCCCAGCCGCGCACCAGCGCCTCGGCGCGGAACTTGGACTCCTCGTACGAGGTGGCGAACCCGAACCGCCCCTCCTCCAGGGTGTCCTCGAACACGGTCCCCTCGCGCCGCTCGCCGGCGACGAACGCGGTACTGACGTGGAACAGCCGCGCGCTGCGCTCACCGGCGTCCAGCAGCTCCAGGACGTGCTCGGTGCCCGCCACGTTGGTGCGGTGCAGTGCGGTGGCCGGGCCCATCGGGCTGGTGTCCGCGGCGCAGTGCCACAGTTCCTGCGTGCGTCGGGCCAGCGCACGGTGGTCCTCGGGGGAGAGGCCGAGCCGGGGCGCGGCCAGCTCGATCCGTACGGGGGTGACCCGCCGATGGAAGTCGGCGGCATCCCACCGGGCACCCGTACTGCGTACCGCCCGCAGCAGCCGCTCCCGGGCCGCGCTGGGATCATCCCGTACGAGGGCGCTGACGGGGCGGTCGTCCCTGCGGAGCAGCCCGGCGAGCAGATGCGCTCCGAGGAAGCCGGTGGCACCGGTGACCGTGATCAACGAATCACTCCTTCGATCGTGTGCCGGCCGCCGCCCGGCCGCTCGGCCGGGCCACACACCACCACACTCACGCAACGGATGATTTTCCGATTTATGCGCCGTACATCGCAGTATGTCGGAGTGTCAGGAGGCGGGCACATGGGCGCACGGGCGAAAAGGCGCGCATTCGCGTGAACTCACCGTCGTCGGACGTCGTTGCCGTTGAACGTTGCCGCTGCTGTCGGTCGTCGTTCCGGCTTGCCCCGACCCGTCTCAGGGGGCCGAGCGGAGTACCAGTACCGCGTTCTGCCCGCCGAAGCCGAACGCATTGCTCACCGCGGCCGTCATCCGCACCGGTCGCGGTGCCTTGCCGACCACATCCAGCTCGATCTCCGGATCCAGCCGGTGCAGATTCGCCGTCGGGGGGACCACCTGCTCCTCCAGGGACAGCACGGTGCAGGCCGCCTCGATCGCTCCCGCGCCGCCGGCCGCATGCCCCAGCGCCCCCTTCACCGCGGTCACCGGCGGCGGACGGCGGAACACCTGGCGCAACGCCGACGCCTCGGCGCGGTCGTTCAACACCGTGGCCGTGCCATGGGCGTTGACGTGCGCGATGTCCCCCGGCTCCATCCCGGCGTCGTCCAGAGCGACCGCCAGCGCCTCGGCCGCCCCCCGCCCTTCCGGGTGCGGAGAGGTGAAGTGGTACGCGTCGCAGGACGCCCCGTACCCCGCCAGATAGGACCGGACGCGCGCTCCCCGCGCCCGTGCGTGCTCCAGCCGCTCCAGGACCAGCACCCCGGCACCCTCGCCCAGGACGAACCCGTCGCGGTCGGCGTCGAAGGGGCGGGAGGCGGCCGCGGGATCGTCGCCGCGGCGCGAGAGCGCACCCATCTGGTGGAAGCACGCCGCCGGAATGCGACTGCACAGCGATTCGCTGCCGCCCGCCACCACGACATCGCAGACATCGGCGAGCAGTAGTTGGCGGGCGGTGCCCAGAGCCGTCGCCCCCGAGGCGCATGCCGTACTGACCGTCAGGTTCGGTCCGCGCACCTGTAGATCCATCCCGACCTCGCCGGCGACCATGTTCGGCACGCTGCGGGGAATGGCCAGCGGCGAGATCTCGGTGGCCCGCCCGCCGGAGATCTTGGCGAACTCCTCCTCGTAGCGCTCCATGCTCGCCGTGCCGACCCCCAGGACGACACCCACCCGCACCGGATCCCAGCTCCCCTCGCCGAGACCGGCATCCGCCACCGCCTCACGGGCCGCCACCAGCGCCATCGCGGCACACCGGTCCAGCCGCCAGGACAGCCGCCGGCCCAAGCGCCGGTCCGCATCGAAGTCGGGCACCCGGCAGCAGAAGTCCACCGGCAGGCCGTCGAGCGCCGGATAGCGCGCCGCGGTCGACGCTCCGCCGAGCACCCCCTGCCAGGTCGCAGCGACCCCCACGCCCGCAGGCGTGACCAGCCCCAACCCCGTTACGGCCACATCCCGTGGGCTCATCAGGCCCCCACCACCAGCACACCTGCCCCAGCGATTCCCGGCATCCCGTCAGTATCGACAGTCGGTGCCCGCACCCGGCGACGCCGAGCCGCGCGGTCGCCCGAGCGGCGCAGCGGCACGGCTCCCCGCCACCCGCCGAGCCTCGCCCCCTGGCGCCCCATCAGATTCCCCAAACTTCCCTATTGTTGCCTTGGGTAGGGAAGGTTAAGGTATTTTCATGAGTGATCGTCTGTACTCCGTGGAGCACGTCGCCGAACGGCTGGGCCTGCACGTACGCACCGTCCGCAACTACGTGCGGGACGGGCGGCTCGCCGCGGTCCGCATCGGCAAGCAGTACCGGATCGCGCACGAGGATCTGGAGGCGTTCACCGGCCGCCCGGTGCCCGAGCCCCTGGACGCATCGGCCGGACGGCCGCGGCATACCGAGGTGTCGAGCATCGTGGAGATCGATGCGATCGACGCCGCGATGGCCCACCGGCTGACCACCCTGCTGACGGCCTCGGCCGCCAACCGCCGCCCGGGTGACGGGCCCCTGCGGATCGAGACGGCCTACGACAAGGAGAGAGCGCGGATGAAGGTCATCGTCCTGGGCGGCCTGGCCGACACCGCCTGGCTGTTCACCTATATGGAAGGGGTTCTCGCATCATGAGCACGATCTACAAGTCCGAGGCCGGCGAGCGCGAGCTCCAGCGGCACTACCAGGAGGGGCTCGGCACCTGGCCGGTGCCCGCCGAGCAGGTGCGGGTGCCGACCCGCGAGGGCGAGACCTTCGTCGTCGTCTCCGGCCCGGAGGACGCACCACCCGTGCTGCTGCTCCATGGCTCGGGGGCGAACGCGATGATGTGGCGGGACGACATCGCCTCCTGGGCACGGCACTTCCGCACCTACGCCGTCGACCTCATAGGCGAGCCGGGGCTGAGCGCGCCGTCCCGTCCGCCGCTGTCCTCCGACGCCTGCGCGCTGTGGCTGGACGATGTGCTCGCGGGGCTGGGGATCACGAGCGCCTCCGTCGTCGCGGCGTCCCTCGGCGGCTGGGTGGCGCTGGACTACGCCACCCGCCGACCGGAGCGGGTGACGCGGCTGGCCCTGCTGTGCCCCGGCGGCCTGGGGCGGCAGAAGATGGGCTGGCTGGTCAAGGCCCTGCTGCTGCACCCATGGGGACGCTCGGGGGTGCGCCGGTCGGTCGCCTCCGTCGCCGGCCTGGAGTCGCCGGATGTCCGGCACATCCTCGATTCCGTGGCGCTGACCTTCCAGCACTTCAAGCCGCGTACGGAGCAGCTGCCGCGGTTCTCCGACGATGCGTTGCGCCGCCTGACCATGCCCGTACTGGTGGTGGTCGGTGCCCGCGATGCCATGTTCGACTCCAAGGGCACCGCCCGGCTTGTGCGACGGTCCGTCCCGCACGCGACCGTGAACGTCCTGCCCGAGGTCGGGCACGCGATCCTCGGCCAGAGCGATTCCGTCCTGGAGTTCCTCCGTGACCGGCCGGCCGTCGAGGAATGCGGCGGAAACCAGCAGTCGGCACGCTGAACTCGCCGAACTCGGAAGGCTTTTCGGCGACATGTCCGGAGTCGGCTCACGAGAGGCCGGCGGCCGCCCCGATCCCGAACGCGGAGTCCGCACTCCGTTCGGCTACTCATTCCGCATAAGCAGCCGAGCGGATTCGGACGGCCATCGGGGGCTCGTAGTGTCCGGTACATGATCGAGAGCAGGACGAGGTCCGGAGCGGCACTCAAGGCCGGGGGAATCGGCTGTGCGGTGGCCGTACTGCTGCCGATTCTGGTGGTCGGCGGGGTGATCCTCACGTTCTCTGTCGAGCGCGCCACCCCCGCGGACTATCCCAAGGTCAAGCCCGAAACCATGGCGCGCCGGGTCACGGGCTACTCGACGGACGCGTTTGCGGCCCTCGGTCTCGACCGCACTCTCGAATCGAACGTCTACGACATGCGCAGGGGCGACGAGAACACCCTCGACTCGGACTTCTGCTATCCGGACGGCCTGGAAAGCATCGCCGACCAGCCCGAAGAGGGCGCATACCGGCTCTACCACCGTTGGTCGGTGGGGAAAGTGGCCGCACGCGAGGGATCCACCGCCCTGCGCAGCCTCCGTGACCACCTCAGCAGTACAGGCTGGCGCATCACGGAATTCGGGGACAGTGCGCAGCGCCATGAGCGGACCCTGAAAGCGGAACGAGACGGCGGCTACACCATCGCCCTCACCTGGGAAACCGACCGCCGGCGCCTCAGCGGCGGCAGCTCGGCCCCCTGCGCGACGAATCCCGACTGGAAGGAGTCGGACGGCCGCTACGCCGAGCCGAGCGTGGGCCGACCGCCGGCCCTCACCGGTCGTGCGTCGAAGTGAGGGCGCACGGTGTACGAATGGTGTGGCGTGCGGCATGCCGCTGCATTGGTGACCCAAGGGGGGAAATGCCGCATGGGGTGGCATCCAAATCGTGCGTTCAGTCGACAACGGCCATCAATACTCATCAACGCCTATCAACATCCATCAACACTCATCAACGGTCTCAGGCATTGGGATGATCTTTTGCGTGCTCGCCACGCGCATGACAGGATGTCCCGCGCCGCACGGGGGAGCGGCGCATGAGTAGGGACAACCTCCCTTTGCGCACCAAGAGTTCAGCTGACAACTGAGGTGCTCCCTTCATCCCGGGGCGGCGACACCTGCTGAGCCGCATCCATCAACACAACGGGAACGGGACCATCGACATGAACACCGCGACGCACACGCCCAACGCCACGCCGATCTACGAGAAGCTCGTCAAGGAGCACGGCGATGTGCTCGCCGAGACCCGTGAGGCGGCGGAGCGTTCCCAGCTGAAGGCATCCCAGGCCCTGGACTGGAGCGACCTGCGCCGCCATCACGGGTGAGCACGGGTCAGTCCGACGGGGGAGACCCCGGGAAAGCGTCCAGCAGTCGCGTAGGAGCTGCCTGCCGCCAGGAGTCCACGAGGATGTCCCGCAGTTCGGTCATGTCCTCCAGCTCGGCCAGTCGGACCCGCACCCATGAGGAGCCGGCCTCGTGCGGCGGTACCCAGAATTTCTTCGGTTCCGCTGCGATCAGTTCCTGACGCTCATGGATCGGGCAGCGTACGGCGAATGACGTCTCATCGTCGGGGATGGTGATGAACATCTTCCCGGCGACCCGGAACGTGGGTATCTCCCAGGCCTCCTTCTCCACCGTTTCCGGCAGGGAGAGGGCGATGCGACGGACGTCGTCAGAATCAGGCATGGCTCTACTTTAGGCGTACAAAGAACCGCGAGAAGGCGTAGGTGCGACTGCCGCCGTTTCAGGAGGGGGAGCGCGGACCGCCGTTCCGGATCAGGTTCTCGACGTGGTCGAAACGCGCGTGCAGCGAGCGCAGCTCCGCACGGAACGCCTCCGCTTCCTCGCGGGCGTGATTCCCGACCGCCTTGCCGAAGCGGACCACGTCCTGCTCCGCGCGGCCGACGAACCAGGTCGCCAGAGCGGCCGTGACCACGCCGAATGCGGTAATGGCGCTCAGCATCAGCAGGGTCGCGAGGACGCGGCCCCACAGCGTCACCGGGTAGAAATCCCCATAGCCCACGGTGGTCGCCGTCTCCACCGACCACCACAATGCCCGCGGATATGACGTGATATTGGCGTGCGGCGCACCGGATTCGGCGACGACGACCAGAGCGGCACCACCGAGCAGCGCCGCGGTCATCAGCAGGGTGACCCAGAACGCCGCTCGGGCGTGCAGCCGGCGCCATGCCTCATTTCTGAAGAGGCGGTTCAGTACGGCGGCGAGAAACGACGGCACCAACGGACGTCCCCTTCCCTTGCGGACCTGGTGGACAACCGGCCTTTCCTCGACGCCGACATTAACAGGGGAAAACGTTGTGCCCGGAAATACCGGCGAATGATGACGTGTCAAACACCGTGCCGTTGTATTCCTTGGGCCCTGGTCGTGGCCCTGGTGCTCAGCGGCGTGGCCCCGCGGGCGAATCGCCGCGCACCGCGTGCAGGTAGAGCGCCAGGGTGTCGAGAGTGAAATACGAGCTGTAGGAGACGTCGGGGAAGTCGCCGCCCGTGTGATAGCCGCCGATGACACCG
Organism: Streptomyces sp. NPDC026575; assembly: GCF_055567415.1. Taxonomy (NCBI): domain Bacteria; kingdom Bacillati; phylum Actinomycetota; class Actinomycetes; order Kitasatosporales; family Streptomycetaceae; genus Streptomyces; species Streptomyces sp. NPDC026575. Next base: position 13,370 of record NZ_JBVHQM010000013.1, on the reverse strand, counting down.
ATCAGGGCGTAACCGGTGAAGTCCCTCACCAGGAACGGTCCGCCCGATGTGCCGCCGATATAGCCGGCGCAGGCGATCTCCAGGAAGTCGCCGGGGGCGGCCGGGTCGGCGCTGGTGTACCGATGCGTGGACGAGGTGCAGTCCAGCGGCTTGGGGTGGGTGGTGTCGCTGTTGCCGGGATAGCCGATGAGCCGTACGCGCCGAAGGTCGTATCCCGGGTACGGCACGAGGTCGAAGCCACCGGTCACGTCCTCCACCTCGGCGCCGTCCTCGCGCGCCAGGAGTCGTACGACGGCGTAGTCCCAGCGGGCACCCGCGTCGGTGCCGAGGTCGTAGTACCGCTGGTCCAGGTAGATCCGGTCGACGGGGTAGAGGCCGTGCGGTTTCAGTCCGTCGTGGTACTGCGGCACGAACGACAGTCGGCGCTTGGGGTCGGGGGAGCGCAGACAGTGCCCGGCGGTGACCACGAGGTCGCGGTGCGGGCTGCGCACCACCGTCCCGCCGCAGAACCGGCCGGTGTTGTGCGCGTCCGTCCAGAAGAACGTCCCCACCTGGGGGAGGCCGTCGAACGGGTGGCTCGGTGGCGCGGGGTCCGCGGACCGGCGCGGCGCCCGCGAACTCCGCGGGGCGACGGCCGGTATGGCGGCCGCCATCCGCTCCGGAGTCCAGTAGGCATCGGCCGACGCCGCCGCCGACCGGTCCGGCGGGTCCACGGCGTGCGCGAGTGGCCCGGACGGGACGGCGAGCGACAGGCCGAGAAGCATGGCGACGAGCAGGACGGCGCGGCGGCCGCGTACGGCGATCGGCAGGCTCATGGCTGCCTTATGCCCCCGTACTTATGCCCCCGTAACCCCGTCGATGCTCTCCCGGAGCAGATCCGCATGGCCGTTATGGCGCGCATACTCCTCGATCATATGGACCAGGATCCAGCGCAGTGAAACGCCATCGCCGCCGACATGGCCGGCCTCGTACTCGGGGAGCCGACCGGAGTCGTCCAGCGAAGAGCCGGCGGTCAGCTCGCGGCTGCGCGCGACTTCCTCCTGCCAGATGGCCAGCACCTTGTCGAGACCCCGGTCGGGGGCGAGCGCGAAGCCGTCTTCTTTGCCTTCCTCGAAGAGCATGGGCACATCGTGGCCGGCGAACACCCGCTGGAACCAGTTGCGCTCCACCTCGGCCATGTGCTGGACGAGCCCCAGCAGCGTCATCGAGGACGGCGCCACCGAGGCCAGGCGCGACTGCCGATCGTCGAGCCCCGTGCACTTGAGGGCGAGAGTGGCGCGGTGGAAGTCCAACCAGGCTTCCAGTGTGGTGCGTTCATCCGCCTGCGGCGGCGGTACGGGGCGTCCATCCGGTGTCGTAACCATGTACCGAACCCTCGCACACGCCACTGACAATCGACGGCAGCCGCTCGACTACGTCCTTGACCTCAAGAGGAGTTGAGGTTCTAGCGTGCCGTGAACGCGGTCGGCGTACGCGGTCGACGAACGTGACCGACGAACGTGACCTGCACCTGCGTGGTGCCGCAGCCGTGCGAGGTCTGGCCCGTGATGCGGAACGGGCCGCGTTCCCGGAGGGGATCGAAGCCGCCGAGGGCGATCTCGCACAGCCGGATTCGCTGAAGGCCGCGCTGAACGGAGTGCGCTCGCTGTTCCTGCTGCCGGGCATGGGCGGGGAAGGGGAGGTGCTCGCGGCAGCCCGGCAGGCAGGCGTGGAGCATGTGGTGCTGGTGTCGTCGATCACGGTGCAGACCCACCCCTCCCTGCCCGAGGCCGGCCACCGGGGACGGACATATGCGCTGACGGGGCCGGAACGCATCACGGCCCGACGGCAGGTGGCGGCCATCGCCGCGGCTCTGGGGCGGGAGGTCGCCTTCGTCGAGATCTCGCGGGAGGAGGCTCACCGGCAGATGGCGTCCTTCATGGGCGACGGGACCGCGGATGCGGTCCTGGACCTGATGGGTGGGGACGTCAACGACGAACTGCTGAAGGTGCGCGACACCGTTGCCCGGGTCACTGGCTCCCCGGCCAGATCGTTCCAGCAGTGGGCGTCGGAGAATGGCGCCGCCTTCCGCTGAGCGCCATCCTTCTCGACTGCCCGGCCAGGAGCGTCGCAGCCCTGGTGGACCGGGCTGGAAGTCCCATAGCTCCGACTGGTCCAGCGGCTGAACCCGAACGTGAAACTGATCTGGCACCCCGTGTGCACCGGTCCAGACGGGTGGATGAGGGAGATTTCCAGAGACTGCCGACTCGTCGACAACGCAGAGTACGACGGACGCGACACGTGCGTGAGCATTCTCATCCAGTACCTCAGGCTCTTCCACGACGAGAGCAACGCCCAAGCCGCCCCCGCCCACAAGAGCATGGAGCAGCTGCTCGTCGCGAACGGCCACAAGGACGGCGTCTGAAGCGGCAGCCCGCCCGCAGTGGAGCAGGTGCTGCGGGCTCCGGGGTGGATATCCCTCATCGCTTCCAGAGCGTCGGGTCGGTACCTCTCGCTGCTGTTTCGATCGAAGCCAGCCCTGGGGAAGATCCACGGCTGGCAGGATGGCGCCATGGCGAAGTATCAATCGGTCAACTATGTACGGGTGGCGGAAGTCCTCATGGACCTCGGCATGATCACCCAGGAGAAAGCCCAAAGCGTCCTGGACGATTTCGGCGACCTTGCGCACGAGGAACTGAAACCGCATCACCACATCGTCTATGCGCTGGAGGACTTCGCCGTGGCCGTCAGTATCCACGCCGACGACGTGGACTTCGCCGACGAGGAATATGCATCGCTTCTGACGGAAGCGGCAGCCCTCACCGGAGGGAAGGTCACCGTCGACAACTTCCGCTTCGACAAGGACGTTCCGGACGACCCGGACGACGGCCGCGGGGTGCTGCATTTCGACCGCAACGGCGAGCGGCTCTCCTTCGTCATAGAGCAGGAGTCGAACGACTACTTCGACGTGGGGGCCTCTCAGGAGGCCATCGAAGCGCTGAGCCCCGACGACGACCCCAGGTCCTTTCGATGCGTCAAGCACAAGCCCGGTCCCTGGACTGCCGAAGAGGTCATGGTGCTGGCCACGGCCGAGCAGCGCGAAGGGCTTCTTGCGCACCTCGACATCGGCTTCCACGAACCACTTTGACGGTGTATCGGATCTGACGCCGCAGTGGATATTGCGAAGGGTGCCGGCTCTGGCGGGCGCCACCCGAACCGGAACTGGGGTGAAGGTGAAAGGGGCGGTGGGCTGACCTGAAGTTCGCTTGTTCTGGGAGGGGGGTGCGGGAATTCAGAGAGCGACCAGTGGCCACTTTGCGTGCCCGAAGAGGTCTAAATTTACGTGAAATTTCAGCAGTTTTCCGTTTGATTTCGGTTTGCGTCCCGGCGTACCGTGGGAGGTGGTCCAACTGGAGAGGGCTGGATCATCACCAGCGATATGAAGGAGGCACAGCATGAGCTTCCGCAACGTACTCCCTCTCAGGCACAGGGATGACTGCGGCGGTTGGGGCGACGGGTACGGACGTGGCTACGGTCGCGGACGTCGCTTCGGTCGCGGTCGTGGACGCGGCTTCGGTCGCGGAGGACGCGGCTATGGCCGCGGAGGACGCGGATTCGGCGGTCGCGGAGGACGCTACTAGCGAGCCAACGAGATGACTTTCGAGGCTGGTCCCCGTTTGTAAGGGCTGGCCTCGCAAGTTGCCGCAAGGCGCAGGCTTCAGGTGACACCGAGCCTGTTCCTCAAATCCCTTATCGATGTGCGATCTGATGCGGCATCTTGACTTCCGGCCATCGATGGCGAAGGTAAGCACCATCAGTGTCATCGGGGTCGGAATCCGGTAAGGCCGCGAAAGTCGCTATCGGTAGTGACGCTATGAGAACCCTCGTTCACTCCGTGAACCGGGGGTTCTCGCGGGTGTCTGGTGAAGGCCATCGAGCGTGAGGACGGCTCAGTTCTTACCAAGTTGTCCGCGCAATGAAAACGCTGCGTGCGGCATCCTTGTCCACACGCAGCGTGTTTCCGGGGCCTTCCCAGCCAGGAATATTCAGTATTCTCCTCGGACCCCTGCATTGCAATACCCGCTGTGGCAGGGGGCTGATGGGGGTCTTCCGGTCTTCCGGTGGCCTGCCCCCCGGGGCACCTGCCTTGCCGCAAGCAGCCGGTTACCTAGGGTCGTGGCACGGCGGGCGGGGCGGGCCCGGCACCTCCCGGCCCGCCCCCTCCACCGTCGCTCGGGCCCCTACCGGGCCCCTACCTCAGGCCCCCTCAGCACCTCGATCACGCTCGCGTAGCTGGCCTGGCCGTGGCCGGCGGCCTTGGCGCGTTCCATGGTCGCCTTCAGCAGATCCGGCAGGGCGTTGTCGATACCGCGTGCCGCGGCCGCGTGGATGAGGTGGTCGATGGCCGCGATCTGCACGTCGACGGTGGCGTCGTCGCCCGGGTAGCGGCCGGCGTCCACCTGAGGCGCGTACGTGGTCAGGAAGCCGGCCACGGCCGTCAGCCAGCGGATCGCCAGGGGCGTGAAGGTCGTGGCCGGTGTCTGCTCCGCGCCGACCAGGGCGGTGCCGTGCAGCCAGCCGGTCATGGTGGACCACATCAGGCCGAGCAGGGCGGAGTCGTAGAGGGAGGCCAGTCCGGGGTCGGTGCCCAGGTACAGCGGGTCTCCCAGGGCGGCGAGGGTCGGCCGGTGGGCCTCGAAGACGGCGTCGCAACCGCTGTAGAGGAACATCATCTCCGGCCTTCCGACGCCCGGCGGGGTCGTCATGATCGCGCCGTCGAGGTAGTCGGCGCCGTGCGACCGGGCCCATGCCGTCGCCTCGTGGGCCTGCTCCGGGGAGCCGGAGGTGAGGTTCACCAGGACCTTGCCGGCCAGGGAGTCCGCGAGGGGATCGAGGACGGTGTGCAGGGCCTCGTAGTCCAGTACGCAGGCGATGATGAGCGAGCCCGCCGCCAGCGCCTCCTCGGGCGTCGAGGCCGGCCGCGCGCCCCGGGCGACCAGCGGTTCGGCCTTGTGCGCCGAGCGGTTCCACACCGTGGTCGGGTGGCCGCGCACCAGCAGCGCGGTGGCCAGCGCCGAGCCCATCTGGCCCAAACCGATGACGGTGACGGGCGGGTGAGGCGGATTCAGGGCGTTCATGGCACAACTCCTTGTTCGCCGCCTGCGGCTGACTCCCGCGGCGGTGGTCGATCACGTACGGACCACGTTCGCAGCCGGCGGCGACCGGAAGAAGTGACAGCCGTGACGGCCGGCACCAAATTCCTGCCATACCCTTCGGGCATGAGCGCTGGTTCCGTCGCCGTGGTGGTCCCCACCGATATCGGGGTTCCCTCCTGGGACCTCTACGAGTTGAGCATCCCGTGCACCGTCTTCGGCAAGCGGCAGCCCGACCTGGCCGACCCCTGGTACGACCTGCGGCTGTGCGGAACGGGACCCCAGCCGTCCGACGCGGGCGGCAGTACCGGCCTGGAGCTGCGGACCGGCTACGGGCTGGACGACCTCGTCGGCGCCGACACCGTCATCGTGCCGTCGGTGCCCGACCCCTGCGTCGAGGACGGCAGACCGCTGCCGGCCGACCTGATCGACGCGCTGCGCCGCGCCCACGACGCGGGCGCCCGCATGGTCTCCCTGTGCACCGGAGCCTTCGCGCTCGCCGAAGCGGGGCTGCTCGACGGGCGCCGGGCCACCGCGCACTGGATGCACACCGCCCAACTGGCCGAGCGCTACCCGAAGGTGCAGGTCGACGACTCGGTGCTGTACGTGGACGACGGCGACGTCCTCACCAGCGCCGGGTTGACCGCCGGCCTCGACCTCTGCCTCCATCTCGTACGCCGTGACCTCGGCGCCCATGTCGCCAACCAGCTGGCCCGCCGGATGGTCGTGCCCGCACACCGGCCCGGCGGCCAGGCGCAGTTCATCGACCTGTCCGTACCCGTCGCCGACGATCGGGGCCTGGGCCCCGTACTGGAGTGGGCTCGCGCGCACCTGGATCAACCGCTGTCGGTCGAGGACCTGGCTCGGCGGGCGGCGATGAGCCCGCGCACGTTCTACCGCCGGCTCCAGGCGGCCACCGGGACGACGCCCCTGCAGTGGCTCCTCAACCAGCGCCTCGGCCGTGCCCAGAGCCTGCTGGAAGCCACCGACCTGCCGATCGACAAGATCGGTGAGCTGAGCGGACTGGGGACGGCGAACAATCTCCGGCACCACTTCGTCAAGCAGGTGGGGGTGTCGCCGGGGGAGTACCGGCGGGCGTTCCCGCGGGCGGTGCCTGGACGGGGCCCGCGCTGAGGGACGCGCCGCGTGGACCGGCCGGCAGGTGCCCTGGCCGGCAGGTGCTCCGGCCGGCTCGCCGACGACACCCACCCGTCGGCGGCCCACCCACCGGCGGCCCGCCCGCCGAAGGCCCACGCGCCCGCTCCGGTGCAGGTCAGCCGCCGTCGATGCGGGTGGTCGCGGTCCGCAACCACCCGGAGGTAACCTGAATCCATTGCTCCTGCTCCCCCGCGCAGGGGAGGTCACATGACCACGTGCGAGAGTCTGCGCCCCAGCAAGGCGGACGCACCCCGCTACACACCGATCGCCGAGCACGGCCTGATCGGCGATATGCGTACGGCCGCGCTGGTCGGCACGAACGGCACCATCGACTGGTACTGCTGCGCCCGCTTCGACGCCCCCAGTGTCTTCGCGGCGATCCTGGACGCCGACCGCGGCGGGGCCTTCGAGCTCGCCCCGGATGTGCCCGCCCGGACGAAGCAGTTCTACTTCCCCGACACCAACATCCTGATCACCCGGTTCTTCGCGGACAACGGCGTCGGCGAGGTCCAGGACTTCATGCCGATCGTCGACGATTCACGCGAGGCGGGCCGCCACCGGCTGATCCGCCGGGTGCTGTGCGTGCGCGGGGCGCTCCCGTTCACCGTACGGGTGGCTCCCCGGTTCGACTATGGCCGGCAGGCGCACACCGTGAGCACACAGCAGGGCCAGACCGTCTTCGCCTCCCCGGACCTGTCCCTGGCGCTGACGGCGACCGTCCCGGTGGAGATCGACGGTCCGGACGCCTGGTGCTCCTTCACGCTCCAGGAAGGCCAGGCCGCGGTCTTCGCCCTCGACCGGATCGGTGCTGGGCTGGAGCCACGGGCCTGTGCGGTGCTGGAGGCGGAGGAGCTGTTCGGTGCCACGGTGCGGTACTGGCGCGGCTGGCTGTCCCAGTCCCGCTACCGGGGCCGCTGGCGCGAGATGGTGCACCGCTCCGCGCTCACCCTCAAGCTCCTGACGTACGCGCCGACCGGTGCGATCGTGGCCGCTCCCACGGCCAGCCTGCCCGAGCAGATCGGCGGGGAGCGCAACTGGGACTACCGCTATGCCTGGGTGCGGGACGCCGCATTCTGCATCTACGCACTGCTCAGACTGGGCTTCACGGACGAGGCCAAGGCATTTGTGCGCTTCCTGTCCCAGAACATCTGCGTCAACACCGGCTCCGACGGCCCGCTGCAGATCATGTACGGCATCGACGGCCGCAGTGAACTCCCCGAGGAGGAACTCCTCCACCTGGAAGGCCACTTGGGCTCGGCGCCGGTCCGGATCGGAAATGACGCCGTCAACCAACTCCAGCTGGACATCTACGGGGCTTTGATCGATTCGCTGTATCTCTACGACAAATGGGGCGAGCCGCTGTCCAGCGACCACTGGGACGCCATCGGAAAGCTGGTCGACTGGGTCTGCGACCACTGGGACCAGCCGGACGAAGGCATCTGGGAGACCCGCGGCAAGATCCAGAACTTCCTCTACTCGCAGCTGATGTGCTGGGTCGCGATCGAACGGGCGATGCGGATCGCCAACCACCGCGGTCTGCCGGCGGATATGCTCCGCTGGTCCCGGACCCGTGATGCGATCTACCGGCGGATCATGGACCGCGGCTGGTCCACGGAGCGCAAGGCATTCGTCCAGCACGAGGGGGACGATGTTCTCGACGCGGCCGTGCTGATGATGCCGCTGGCCAAATTCATCTCGCCCACCGACCCGAAATGGCTGTCCACCCTGGACGTATTGGGCGAGGACCTGGTCTCGGACTCCCTGGTCTACCGCTACGACCCCCGCAGCAGCCCCGACGGACTGCGCGGCGAAGAGGGCACCTTCTCGATCTGCTCCTTCTGGTACGTCGAGGCGCTCTCCCGCGCCGGCCGTGTGGACGAGGCCCGTCTCGCCTTCGAAAAGATGCTGACATACGCCAACCACGTCGGCCTCTACGCCGAGGAAATCGGCCGCACCGGCGAGCAGATCGGCAATTTCCCGCAGGCATTCACCCACCTGGGACTCATCAGCGCGGCGTTCAACCTGGACCGGGCGCTGGGGTGAGACCGGCGCGCCGCAGGCCGGGCCCGCCCGCCGCCACCGCGCCGTGACCTGCGGCCTCGGACCATCCGCGTACGGCTGCTAAATCGACGGATGTAGTGCCGGCCCCGGGCGGTTCGTACCGCAGGAGGGTTTGCCGGGCCGTTCGTGTGCTGGTGCGCGCAAGTGCGGCATCAGGCCCGATGTCACGGGCACACGTAGGGCTCGGAGACCTGGCGGACGGCATGTGCGGAGGTCGGTGACCATGACGGCGGAGACGAAGGCGAGGTATCGGCGGGCGGGGGAGCGGGGCCCGGTGTGGCGGCCGTGGAGAAGGGCGCTGCTCGGGGGAGCGGTGATGGCGGGTGCGCTGGGGACCGGGAACGCGGTGGGGGAGGCGGGCGCCCGGGCGCTCGGCATCGGGGGGTATGCGGGGCGGCTGCTGCCCGCCGTTGTGGTGAGTGCGCTGGCCGTGCCCGCCGTCCTGGCGTTACGGGCCGGGCGGCCGGCGCGGCGTCGGCCGCTGGGGCTGGGTCCGCCGTCCGCGGTGGCGGCGGGCCTCGTCCGCGGCCTCGTCGTCACGGGCTGGTGCGCGGCCCTGGTGCTCGGGGTCGGCACCGCGGCCGGCTGGGTCCGGTGGTCCGGGCTGGAGCCGGCCGCGCTGGTCTCGTTCCTGGTGGGCAATGCCCTGGTGGCCGTGCTGCTGGAGGCGTTGCCGGAAGAGCTGACGCTGCGCGGTCACACCTGGGCCTCGTTGCGCGAGCGGTTCGGCGGGGCGGTCTCGGCTCTGGGGACGACGACGGTCTTCCTGCTGGTACCGGCCGGGTCCACCGTGGTGCAGGCCGGGGTGGCGCGCCCGCTGGGAGCGAGCGCTCCGCCCGTGGGGCTCACGCCCGCCGGACAGGACCCGCTCGCGTACCTGGTGCTGCTCACGGTCTTCGGCCTCATGCTGGTGGCCGCGCGGACGGCACCGGGGCGGGCGCCGCTGTGGACGGCGATCGGCGCCCACCTCGCGGTACTCAGTGTGAACCGGGTGGTGTTCGAGGGGGACCGGCGTGCCGCGGGCTGGTCGGCGAGCGTCGCTCCGGCCCACGCAGCGGTCCTGGAACTGGCCTGTCTGCTGGCCACGGCGGCGGTCTTCCTCGGGGCGCGGCTGCTGCCGTCCCGCAAGGACGTACCGGAACGGCGTCCGATCGACGCGCGCGGGTGGGGTGCGCCGACGCATCGTCAGGCGCGGTCAGCCAGCACGAGGTTCGCCGCGAAGCCCAGGAAGGTGATGCCGCTGATCTGCTCCATGCGGCGGCGGAAGGACCGGCGCCTGGCCCGCTCGCCGAGGGCGGAAGCGGCGCGGGAGAGCACCGCGAACCAGATGGCCAGCTCCATGACGTCGATCGCCGTCAGCAGGAGAGTGGTGCTGAAGACCGGTGCCCCGTGGGGGATGAACTGCGGGATCAGGCTCATGTAGAACACACCCGCCTTGGGGTTGAGCAGGTTGGTGGCGAGCCCGGCGCGGAAGGCGGCGAGCCGTCCGAGGGAGGCGGCGGGGGAGGTGTCGGCGGTCTCGTCCGCCGCCTCCATCTCGCCGTCGGGTCGCCCCTGTTGCCTGGAGCGCCACAGTGCCGTGATGCCCAGCCACGCCAAGTACCCGGCGCCGCCGATGCGCAGGGTGTCATAGGCCAGGTGGGAGGCGGTGAGCAGTGCGGTGAGCCCGACGGCGGTCGCCAGGCCCCATGCGAGGCAGCCGGTGATGATGCCCAGGGCGGCGGCGTACCCACCCGTCCGGCCGTGTGCGACGGATGTCCGGACCACGAGCAGAGTGTCCAGTCCCGGCGTGACATTGATGAGCGCGGCGACGCCGGCGAACGCAAGGGTGGCAGTGATCATGTCACGAGGCTAATGGCTCGGCCCGTACCCCGAACTCCGGTCCGGGAACCGGCGGGTACGGCCGCGCGGAGTCGTCCCACAGGGGTGCGGCCGCCGCCGGTGGCGGCCCGTCCCCGCGCTGCCGCGGACATGCGCGGGGACGGGCCGACTTACCGGGTGCGGCTATCTGCGACTGCTGGTGAAGCTCCCGAAGCCGCGAGGTTCTACAGCGGCCGTGCCCACAGGTCCCACTGGAGGCCCGAGCCGTCGCAGAAGGGGTCGGCCCACTTGCCGCTGCTGACCAGGTCGGTACCGGCTGCCTGGCATCCGCTGAGGGTCCAGAACTTCTTGCCGGTCCACACCGTTCCGGGAGGCCCGTCCATCGGCTTGACCTGGTGCTGTGCCTGGGCGGTGGTCGGCGCGGCGGCCCCGGCGCCGCTGGTGGCGTGGGCCTGGGCGGCGCCGCCCAGGCTGACGACCGTGAGTGCGGCGGCGGCGAGTGCGGTGGTCAGAGTTCGCTTGTTGCGCACGTGATGTCCTTTCCCCGTAGTGTCGTGACGTGTTGCGGGCCCGTCGCTCCGTACACGGATACGGGGACTTCGACGTATGACAGCACTTCATGTGATGTGGGTCACATGCGTGGTCCCGGGTGGCGTTCGGTGAGGACCTCATCGATGACATGGCGGGCGATCGCCGCCATCACCGGGTTCGTCTCCCGGTAGTAGCCCCATTCCATGAGTGCGACGGACAGCGCCCAGCCGCGCCCTCGTGCCCAGGCCGCCTCATCGACGTCCAGCGCGGCCCGGAAGGTGCCGCGCGCACCGGCGGGCAGCACGTACCACGCCGCGATCAGGTCGACCGCGGGATCGCCCAGGCCCAGGCACCCGAAGTCGATGACGGCGCTGAGCCGTTCACGGGACACCAGCAGGTTTCCGGGCTGGAGATCGGCGTGGATCCAGACGGGCGGGCCGTGCCGTCCGGGCGCTTCCAGGGCCGTGTCCCAGACCGCGGCCGCGGCATCGGCATCGATGGTTCCGCGCAGTGCGCCGATCGCGGTGCGGGTCGCGGCGTCCCGCACCGCCAAGGGTTCGCTGCGGTACGAAGGAGGCCCGTCCGCCGGGTCGATGCGGTGCAGCGCGGTGACGAACTCCGCCAGATCCCTTGCCAGCCGGCCCGGATCGGCGATCCGGTCGATGGCCGGGGTCTCGCCCTTGAGCCAGCGGTAGACGGACCAGGGGAAGGGGTAGCCCTCGGACGGCGTTCCCAGGCCCAGCGGTTCGGGGACGGCGACCGGAAGCGGCGGGGCGAGCCGCGGCAGCCACCGGTGCTCCTTCGCCACGTCGTCGGCGGCTCCCGCGATGCGCGGCAGCCGTACGACCAGGTCCTCGCCGAGCCGGTACATCGCGTTGGACGTACCGGCGGAGTCGACCCGCGTGACGGGGAGGTCCGCCCACTGCGGGAACTGCGTGCCGAGCAGCCGCCGTACGAGGGAGTCGTCGATGTCCACCTCGTCGGTGTGCATCCTGCGCGTGCTCATCACTGCCTTCCTCGGCCTCTTCGGCCACTTCCTCGGCCGGCCTTGATCCGCCGGCGCAGATCATCGCAGCCGAAGTGGCAGAGTGCCGTGCCTTTTTCGGCAGTCGAGCGGCCGAGCCTGCGCGCATGAGGAGGGCCCTCCCGATACCGGTGCATCGGGAGGGCCCGGCAGCGCCGGTCAGGTGCCTACGGGGCTACTCGCCAGCTCAGCGATCCGGCCAGCAGCTTGCGCAGCGCCGGGTCGAGGACCGCCTTCGTACGGTCGCTCGCGCGGGCGGTGACCGTGTGACGCCGGCCGTCCGCGGGGACGCCGAGCGTCCGCGGCACGACCGAGGTCTTGCCACGCGCGGCCTTGCGCTCGCGGCCGTCGACATACCACTTGACCTGTGCCGAGGAGGGCACGGTGACCCGGATGCGGTCCCCGCGGCGCAGCGTGCGGTCGGTGGCCACCGGGCTGCTGACCGCGCTCGCATAGCGGTAGAAGCCCGCGATCATCGCCTCGCGGCCGGGGAGGTTGAACTCGCGGCCGAGCGTCCGCATGATCGAGTTCTCCGTGGGCCGGTTGAGCCCGTACTGGTAGTAGCCGCCGCCCTCGTACGCGCCGACCGGGCCGCCGTCCGGCGACTCCTGGCCGAGCCAGCGGTACCACTTCTGCTGCTGGGAGCCCATCTCGTCGGCGGACAGCTTGGTGAGGTTGACCTGGGCGGGCTCCGGGCCGCTGTAGGTGCCCGACTGGCCGTAGTCGTACTCGTCGGCGAGCTTGCCGAGCGAGTGGCCGGTCTCGTGCACGGCGATCTGGTCGGACTGGTCGTTGTCGGAGGAGGCGGTGGCGATGCCGTCGTAACCGACCTGCGAGGAGATGTCGTTGTAGCCCGCGCCGCCGTACTTGGTGGAGTTGGAGAGCACGACGACGAGGTCGGCGGCCGGAGCCTTGGAGGCGTACGACTCGACCTTGCCGGTGTCGACGCAGAGCAGGCGCTCGGTGCCGTCGCAGAAGAAGGCGGAGTCGAGCGCGGTGTCGCGGACCACGTCCTTCGTGGGGTCGCCGGAGACGCCGGACTCGTTGGAGACCGCGTCGACCGCCCAGACGTTGAACAGGCCGGTGTACGAGGCATAGGGCTCCACCGCCGTCATCTTGGCCCACTTGGCGCGGACGTCGGCGTGGAAGTCCTCCTGCTGGTCGGCGGTGTAGCCGTCACCGACGAAGGCCACATCGAGCTTCTTGTCGACCGGGCCGTTCTGCACGATCGTCGTGACATCGCCGTCGCCCGCGGCGATCGCGGCCTTGGCGGAGGCGGAGAGCGGCTTGGAGGCCGGGACGGTGGCCTGACGGGGGTGGGAGCCCGAACCGGTGAAGTACTCCACCTTCTGGGTGCGTTGCGGGTGCGGGGCCGAGGTGGCTCCCTGGGCGGTGGCCGCGACGGCTGTCGTGGCGGCCAGCGCCGCGACGGCCAGCCCGGCGGAGACCGCGGTGCGCACGGAGATGCCGACGGATATGCGTCTGATCATGGGGGGTTTCCTTCCGAAGCCCGCCCTAGGGAAGGCGGGTTGAGACGGATTGAGCGCGCTCAACGTAAGGGCTGCGGAAGGAGATGGGCAACGGAAGAGGCTCAAGTGTCCAGATGGAGGGATGAGTTCGGGACGGCGGCGGGCGGACTCCGC
>NZ_JBVHQM010000012.1:0-243095 GCF_055567415.1 Streptomyces sp. NPDC026575 | reverse complement strand
CGAGATCACCGGCTCCTTGGCAGCCTCCATGATCGCGTCCAGGAGCTGCTTGGCCACCTCCTTCAGGATCCGGCGGACCATCTCCCGCGTCGCCAACGTCGCCGCCGCGCCACCGATCTCCGACAGACCCAGCGTGAACGGGGCGGCGGCCTGCGCAGCGATGATCTCAGCGGCCAGGATCGCCAACTGGACGATCACCGCCACCTTCATGCCGATCACCAGCATCGCCGCGGCTTCCAACGTGAACGCGATGACCTCCGCCGCCTGCGCGGCATCGTTGAGGTAACCGGAACCGCCGGAGAACTTCTCCCACGTCTTGCTGAACCCCTCAATGGCATCACCGGAGTTCTCGCCCAGGACATTGCTCGCATACGTGTTGCCCCGGGCCGCATGCCCCTGGACCTCCGACGCGAACGTGCGCCAGACCTGCGCACACTCCATCAGCTTGTCCTCGTCAGCATGCGGCCAGTTGAAGCCGAGCATGTCCAGGACCCACTCAAGAGGATCCGGCAACATGAGAGACAAGGTGGAACTCCCCCGTTGTGTTGCATGTTCTTTGGTGTGACGTCGATGTGACCGTCAGGACGCTGAACAGAAAATGGGCCCGTCGGCCTATGGCTTCGGGCAGTGTGCGTGCCGGGCGCACCGGCACATCAGTGATGGGCGCCAGGGCCGCTATCGGCTGCGTGAACTCCGCGCCGACTGTGCGGACATCGAGCCGGGCTGGAAGCCGTCGTTCGCCACTACTCCCCCATCGCTGCGCAGTCTCACCGCATCTCGCGCCCCCGCCGACGCGCGCCGCTGCCGCGTCAAACAGCACGACAGTGCGAATGACTCTACCGGGTTGCGTCGGCTCCGCCCCCAACACTTCGTCCTCCAGGGAGCCTTCGGAGAACCTTCTGAGCTTTCCGTGAGCTTTCAGCGGGCGTTGAGTAAGTCCGAGCGGGCGTTGAGTAAACCCGGGTGTGCTTTGAGTAAGCCTGGGTGAGCATTGAGTGAGACCGAGCGGGCAATGCGTAGGCCCGCACGAGCCTTATGGAGCCTCAATGCGCCTAAGACCGACCGAGGATAGGGGGTTCATCTCAGGCGGCACACTGTTGGGCGGCACGGCCATCGATAGAGGTTTCCGGCCCGCCGGGTCGGAGCTGAGCACGCCCGGTAGCCGCGTTCGTTGAGCCACTCGTTGGCGAACGCGAAGTCCTCGCTGAGCGCCCTGATCGCTTCGATCGGGACCTGGACGTAGGGCAGGGGGTGTCCGAGCGTGCTCTCGATGGCGGCGGCGATCTGCACCGGCGTGAGTGCGTCTGCCGCCAGGGCCACCGCGCGGCCGATCCACGCCTTGGGCCGGGAGAACACCAGGGAGGTGACGAAGCCGACGTCGTCCACGGCCATGATCTGCAGAGGAACCTCGGGCGCGAGGGCGGTTGCCAGCGCCCCGCCCTGCAGGGCATATCCGCCGGTGAAGTTCTCCATGAAGGAGACCGGCCGCAGGATCGTCGCGAGGGCCCACGACCCACAACTGGGGCGGCCCTCCGGTTATCGACCGATCCAAGGCGCACGATCTGCTGTCCACCCTGGCCACCGAGGGTGAAGCCGACGGCCCGGTCGAGGCCGACCGGCTGCTCGCCCTGGCCGTCGACGGGGTACGCGCGCGCTGAGGATCTTCTTCCACAGCGAAGGAACACGAAGCCTCCGAAGAGACTTCGGTGCGGCAGGGCGCGCGGGGTCCTTGCCACTGGCGATCGCGGGAGGCGACTCCCGTCCTCGGCCCTCCAAGTGTCCTTCAGCGCACGTCAAGTGAGCCTCAGTGCGCACTGGAGGTGAGTCTCGCGGCCACCCGGAGGCCGAACACCGTGCCGTAGTGTCGAGGCTGCCGGAACCGCGCCGCACCCCGCCCGCACCGCACGCCGCCCGTGCCGGGACCGGCTCCACGCGAGAGACGAGAGAGAAACGGTATGTCCGAACCGCAGCCGCAAGAGGGACAACGGCCCATTCCCACCAGCGCCGACGAAGCGCTGGAAATCGGGCGGAACCACTTTCCGAGTGTCTGGCCGGACGGGGAGCAGCCGACGCTCCATGTCCATGAATTCGACATCGGTTATCTGGTGTACCCGGTGTTTCCGCCGAGGGCGGACCCGACCGCCTATCCGCGCGATCCGGGCGGCTCCCACATCGTGATCTCCAAGGCGGACGGCGCGATCAGCGCACTGCCCAACTACCCGCCGGAGCAGGCGGTCGAGATGTACCGCCGGCACTTCCTCCCGGGGGCGTGACCGACCGGGCGGTCAGATGTGTCGAGACCGCGTCACGACCGGTCTCGGCGCAGCCCGGCACACCGTCCCGCCCCGCCCTCACGGCGTGAGCGACTCGTCCAGGAACTCGTGTATGTGCGCGCGGACCTGGGCCCGGTCCGTACCGGGGAGGCCGACGACGAGGTGGGTGCCGAAGCCGTCGAGGAGGGCGCGGATGCGGGTGGCGAGGCGTTCGGCGTCGACGGGGCGGAACTCGCCCTTCGAGACGCCCTCGACGAGCAGGGCCACCAGGTCGCGGTGCCAGGCGAGTTCCAGTTCGAGCTGGCGCTCGCGGGTCTCGTCGTCGGCGTTCTGGGAACGGTTCCAGACCTCCAGCCACAGCGTCCAGCGCGGGTCGCGGTGGCCGTCGGGCAGGTAGAGGTCGATCAGCGCGTCCAGGCGTTCACGGGCGGGGACGCGACGGGAGAGGGCGGCCCGGCGCTCGGCGCCGAGCTGCTCCTCGCTCCACTGGAGGGTCTGCAGCAGCAGCTCGTCCTTCGTACCGAAGTAGTACAGGATGTGGCCGCTGCTCATGCCGACCTCGCGGCCCAGTCCGGCCATGGTCAGCCGGTCCAGGCCCTCCGCGGCGATGGTGGCCATCGCCGCGGCCAGGACCTGCTCACGGGGCTGGTTGAGCCGGCGCCGGGGACGGCGCACGGGACCGGGCACGGGGACCTCCGGGTCGGCTGGGCGGGCCTGCGGATCAGGCCTCGGGCTGCTGCTGGGTGATGCAGTGGATACCGCCACCCGCTGCGAAGATCGTACGGGCGTCGACGAGGGTCACCGTCCGGTCGGGGAAGAGCCGGCGGAAGATGGCGGCCGCCTCCTCGTCGCGCGGGTCGTCGAAGGCGCACAGCACCACGCCGTCGTTGCAGAGGTAGTGGTTGATGTAGGAGTAGTCGACCAGCTCGCCGTCCTCCTCGATGACGGTCGGCGCGGGCACCTCGACGACCTCCAGCCGCCGGCCCCTGGCGTCGGTGGCCGA
Organism: Streptomyces sp. NPDC026575; assembly: GCF_055567415.1. Taxonomy (NCBI): domain Bacteria; kingdom Bacillati; phylum Actinomycetota; class Actinomycetes; order Kitasatosporales; family Streptomycetaceae; genus Streptomyces; species Streptomyces sp. NPDC026575. The sequence goes on along the minus strand of NZ_JBVHQM010000012.1, from coordinate 239,819 downwards.
GCCGAGCAGCTTGACGATCTCGCTGCAGATCGCGTGGTCGGGGTGGTCGGGGTCGGGCTGGGTGTGCACGAGCACGGTGCCCGGGCGGGCGAAGGCGGCGACGATGTCGACATGGCCGCGGGTGCCGAACTGCCCGTAGTCCGCGGCCAGGCCGCGCGGCAGCCAGATCGCCTTGGTGGTGCCGAGGTGGGCGTGGATCTCGGCCTCGACCTCCTGGGCGGTGCGGCCGGGGTTGCGGCCGGGGTCGAGCTGGACGGTCTCGGTCAGCAGGACGGTGCCCTCGCCGTCGATGTGGATGCCGCCGCCCTCGTTGACCAGGGGGGTGGTGTAGCGGCGGGCGCCGGCCAGGGCCGAGACCTGCTCGGCGATCTTCTCGTCGAGGTCCCAGCGGGCCCATTCCTGGGCGCCCCAGCCGTTGAACACCCAGTCGGCGGCGGCCAGCGAGCCCTTGCCGTCGGTGAGGAAGGTGGGGCCGATGTCGCGCATCCAGGCATCGTTCAGCGGGCGCTCGACGATCTCGATGTCCGCGCCGAGGAGGGCCCGGGCGCCCTCGGACTGGCCGGGGCCGGCGACGACGGTGACCGGCTCGAAGCGGCGGACCGCGCGGGCGACGCCGGCCCAGGCGCGGCGGGCCTCGGCCAGCGCCTCGCCGCCCTCCTCGCCGAACGTGAAGTTGGGGCCGGGCCAGGCCATCCAGGTGCGCTCGTGGCGGGCCCACTCCGGGGGCATGCGGAAGCCGTCGGCGGCAGGGGTGCTCATGCGGGGGTCCTCAGGGTCTGTGGCGGTGGTGCCGTCGGATGGGCGCCGGCGGTGGGGTGCGGCGGCGGTGCGGTTCACAGGAAGTAGAGCCGGGACAGCGAGACGGTGTCGGCCGGCTCGGAGCGCATCGGGTCGCCGTCGAGGGTGACCAGTCCGCTGCGCCCGTCGACCTGGACCTGTCCGACCCGGGAGTTGTGGACGAGGTTGCCGGGGCCGATGCCTCGGGTGCCGCGGACGGCGACCCGGCGGCGGCGGGTGGGCAGGTGGTCGCCGCCCTGCTCGACCGCGGCGGCCGCCACGAAGGCGACCGAGATCTCGGCGGGGGTCGCGCCGTGCGCGCCGAACTGCGGCCCGAGCACCAGGGGTTCGCAGGTGTCGGTGGCGGCGTTCGGGTCGCCGGTGACGCCGTAGGCGGGGAAGCCGGACTTCAGCACCAGCTGCGGTTTGGCGCCGAAGAACTGCGGCTTCCACAGCACGATGTCGGCCATCTTGCCGACCTCGATCGACCCGATCTCGTGCGAGAGGCCGTGGGCGATGGCGGGGTTGATGGTGAGCTTGGCGATATAGCGCAGCACGCGGGCGTTGTCGTCATGGGCGCCGTCGCCCTCCATGGGGCCGAGCTCGGCCTTCATCTTGCCGGCCATGGCGAAGGTCCGGCGCACGGTCTCCCCGGCCCGGCCCATGCCCTGGGCGTCGGAGGAGGTGATGCCGATCGCCCCGAGGTCGTGCAGCACGTCCTCGGCGCCCATCGTCCCCGCGCGGATGCGGTCGCGGGCCATCGCGGCGTCGCCCGGCAGGTCGGTCTTCAGGTCGTGGACCGAGACGATCATGCCGTAGTGCTCGGCGACCGCGTCCCGCCCGAAGGGGAGGGTGGGGTTGGTGGAGGAGCCGATGACGTTGGGGACGCCGGCCATCTTCAGGACGTTGGGGACGTGTCCGCCGCCGCAGCCCTCGATGTGGAAGGCGTGGATGGTGCGGCCGTCCAGGACGCGCAGGGTGTCCTCGACGGTGAGGCACTCGTTGAGGCCGTCGCTGTGCAGCGCGACCTGGACGTCGTGGTCCTCGGCGACCCGCAGCGCGGTGTCCAGGGCGCGGGCGTGTGCGCCCATGTCCTCGTGGACCTTGAAGCCGCAGGCGCCGCCCTCGGCGAGCGCCTCGACCAGCGGGGCGTCGCCCGAGGAGGAGCCGCGGCCGAGGAAGCCGATGTTGACCGGCCAGGCGTCGAAGGCGCCGAAGGCGTGGCCCAGCGCCCACGGAGAGTTGACGCCCACGCCCCAGACCGGGCCGAACTCCTGGCCGATGATCGTGGTCACGCCGGAGGCCAGCGATGCCTCCATGACGCGCGGCGAGAGCAGATGGACATGGGTGTCGACGGCGCCGGCGGTGGCGATCATGCCCTCGCCAGAGACGATCGAGGTGCCGGTGCCGACGACGACGTCGACACCGTCGAGGGTGTCGGGGTTGCCGGCCCGTCCGATGGCGTGGATCCGGCCCTGGCGGATGCCGATGGACACCTTGCGGATGCCCTGTACGGCGTCGATCACCAGGACGTTGCTGATCACGACGTCGCAGGTCTCGCGGACCGCGGCCGCCTTGAGCAGCAGCCCGTCGCGGGCGGTCTTGCCGAACCCTGCCAGGAACTCGTCGCCGGGCTTCTGGGCGTCGGACTCGACCCGGACGACCAGGCCCGAGTCGCCGAGGACGACCCGGTCGCCGGCCCGCGGGCCGTGTACCGACGCGTACTCGTGGGGGTCGATGGTCATGCCTGCTCCTCCGCTCCCAGGTAGCCGCAGGCGGCGGCCCGCCGCAGCGCTTCCGTCTTCGCGCCCGGTGCGTCCAGCGGGCCGTCCACGAGACCGGCGAAGCCGATCGCGATCCGGGCGCCGCCGATCGGGACCAGACCGACCTCCGAGGAGCCGCCCGGATCGAACCGCACGGACGAGCCGGCCGGGACGCACAGCCGCATGCCGTACGCCGCACCGCGGTCGAAGTCCAGCCGGGGGTTGGCCTCGAAGAAGTGGAAGTGCGAGGTGACGCTGATGGGCACCGTCGCGGTGTTGCGCACGGTCAGCACCACCGCGGGCTCCGGCTCCGGGTCGGCCGGGCCGGGGAGCACGGCGCCGGGCGCGTGCGCCGGGTCGCTCTCCCCGGCCGCCGGACCGGCGCCGATCGGGTCGCCGACCACCGCGAGCCGGGAGCCGTCGTCGAAGACGGCCTCCACATGCACCTCGGTGACCACATCGGCCACGCCCGGCAGCACATCGTCCGGACCGAGCACGCTGCGTGCCGCCTCGATGGCTTGAGCGAGGCGGCGCCCGTCCCGCGCCGCCTCGCAGACTGTGTCCGCGATCAACGCGGTCGCCTCGGGCACATTCAGCTTCAGTCCGCGGGCCCGGCGCGTCCGCGCCAGCTCGGCCGCGCCGAACAGCAGCAGCCGGTCGCGTTCCGTCGGGGTCAGCCGCATCCCGTCACACCTCCAGCTCGATTAGAGCATCACTCTAACCATGAAATTAGTCAACGGGGAAGCATTGACCTACAGCGCAGTGATGAGTCACATTGAGCGCTGTTCTAAACGAGTGGTGAATAGAGCACTGCTCAAAATGATCTCGCACCGCTGATCCAGCGCTGCGGGACCGCTCACATCGAGCACTTCAACCTCACGGAGCACTGCACGCAGAGCACTGCTCAGACACTGCTGTCCGGCCTCTCAGGGGAGCCCTCATGCCGATCGAACAACGCGGAGTCGACACCATCCCGGACGAGGAGCGCACCAGCGGTCCACGCGACCTCATCTCGATCCTGCTCGGATCGAACCTCGCCCTCGGCGTGGTGATCTTCGGTTGGCTACCGGTCTCCTTCGGGCTCGGCTTCTGGCCCTCGGTGACCTCCCTGGTGGCGGGCACGCTCATCGGCACCCTGCTGACCGCGCCTCTCGCACTGGTCTCGCTGCGCAGCGCGACCAACCTCTCCACCAGCAGCGGCGCCCACTTCGGCGTACGCGGCCGGCTCGTCGGCTCGGTGATCGGCCTGCTGCTCTCGCTCGGCTACACCGCGCTGACGCTGTGGGTCGGCGGCGACGCGGTCGTCGGCTGCCTGCACCGCCTGACCGGGCTGCCGACCGGAGGAGCGACCTACGCCCTGGTCTACGCCCTGCTCGCCGGCGCCACCGCCGTCGGCGCGGTCTACGGCTACCGGGTGCTGCTGCGGCTGAGCAAGGTGCTCGCCGTCGGCATGACCCTGCTGCTGGCCGTCGGGATCGTGGCGTACTCCGCCACCTTCACCACCGCCGCGCCGCACGGCAGCTCGTATCTGCTGGGCGGCTTCTGGCAGACCTGGCTGCTGGCCGCCGTCTCCGCGGGCCTGAGCGGCCCGATCGCGTTCATCACCCTGCTCGGCGACTACAGCCGCTACATCTCCCCGCGCCGGCACAGCTCGAAGAAGGTCTTCGGCGCCACCTGCCTGGGTCTGGTCGTCGGTCTTCTGGTGCCGCAGCTGTTCGGCACGTTCACCGCCCTCGCGGTCGGCGCGGGCGAGGACTACGCGGGACCGCTGGTGGCCGGCGCCCCGTTCTGGTACCTGGCGCTGCTGCTGCTCAACGCCTCGGCCGGCTCGGTCGGCAACTCCGGGCTGATGCTCTACAGCATGGGCCTGGACCTGGACGCGATCCTGCCGCGCGCGACCCGCACCCAGGCCACCTACGTCGTCGCCGGGCTCGCGACCGCGCTGGTCTACGCCGGCCACTTCCTGTGGGCCGCGCAGGACGCGATGACCTCCTTCGTCCTGCTGATGACCGCGGTCGGCACGCCCTGGGCGGTGATCACCGTGATCGGCTTCCTCCGCTGCCGCGGCGCGTACGACCCAGAGTCCCTTCAGGTCTACAACCGCGGCACGCGCGGCGGCCGGTACTGGTTCACCGGCGGCTGGAGCGTCCGGGCGGCCGTCGCCTGGGCACTGGGCTCGGCGGTCGGCCTGATGGCGGTGGCCACACCGCTGTACGAGGGCCCGCTGCTGGCCTACACGGGCGGCATCGACGTCAGCTTCCTGCTCGCGGCCGCGGTGGCCGGTGCGGTCTACCTCGCCCTCACCGCCCGCGATCCGCGCCCGGTCCCGGCGCTGCGCACTCGTCACCCCGCCTCCCCCGCCTCCCCCGCCTCCCCCGCGGAAGCGTCCGCGGAGGCCGGCTGAGCCGATGTGAGCACGGCCGAGGCCGCCCCCGACCCGATGGTCGGCGGCGGCCTCGGTGCTGTCCGGAGAGGCGCCCCGGAGCGGCGGATCAGCCCAGCTGGTGCATCCAGCCGTGCTTGTCGTCGGCGACGCCCCGCTGGATGTCCAGCAGCGCCTCGCGCAGCTTCAGCGTGACCTTGCCAGGCTCTCCGTCGGACTGCGTCCACTCGCCGCCCGCGCTCTTGACCGTGCCGACCGGGGTGATCACGGCGGCGGTACCGCAGGCGAAGACCTCGGTGAGGGTGCCGTTCTCGGTGTCGGCCCGCCACCGGTCGATCGAGACCCGGGCCTCCTCGGACTCCAGGCCCAGGTCGCGGGCGACCGACAGCAGCGAGTCACGGGTGACACCGGCCAGCAGGGAGCCGGTCAGCGTGGGGGTGACGATCTTGTCCCCGTAGACGAAGTACAGGTTCATGCCGCCGAGCTCCTCGACCCACTTGTGCTCCACGGCGTCGAGGTAGGCGACCTGGTCGCAGCCGTGCACCGCGGCCTCGGCCTGTGCGAGCAGCGACGCGGCGTAGTTGCCGCCGGTCTTGGCGTCGCCCATACCGCCCGGGACGGCGCGCACCCGGTCCTCGGACAGCCAGATGGAGACCGGCTTGACGCCGCCGGCGAAGTACGCGCCGGCGGGCGAGGCGATCACGACGAAGAGGTACTCGTTGGCGGGCTTCACACCCAGCCCGACCTCCGTGGCGATCATGAAGGGCCGCAGGTAGAGCGACTCCTCGCCGCCGTGCGCGGGCACCCACTTCTTGTCCTGCTGGACCAGCAGGTCGCAGGCCTCGATGAAGGTCTCGACGGGCAGCTCGGGCATGGCCAGACGGCGCGCCGAGGCCTGGAAGCGCCGGGCGTTGGCGTCGGGGCGGAACATGGCGACGGAGCCGTCGGGCTGGCGGTATGCCTTGAGGCCCTCGAAGATCTCCTGCGCGTAGTGCAGGACGTTGGTCGCCGGGTCGAGGGAGAGCGGCCCGTACGGCACGAGCTGTCCGTCGTGCCAGCCGCGGCCCTCGGTCCACCGGATCGTCACCATGTGGTCGGTGAAGTGGCGGCCGAAGCCGGGGGCGGCCAGGATCTGCTCCCGCTCCGCGTCGGACAGCGGATGCGAGGAGGGCTTGAGCTCGATCGTGGGCGTCGTCATGAATGCGTGTCCTTCACTGCGTGATCCGATACCGCGGGTATCCGGCCCAGCCCTCCGGCCGGGGGTGAGTGGGGTCGGCCCCCACCGCGCGGCACCGGTGCGGTTTGTGGCGGCCGCGCGCACCGGGATCCTGAACGTACCGGTCGTTACTGGGACGTCCGAGTTTTCCGCGGGCGGCGACGCCACGTCCGATTATCGCTCGTGGGTCTCCGCCGCCGGAACCGGTGTGCGCGGTCCGCGTCCGATGGTCGCACCCAACCGGGCGGTAGCCCAGAGTGGGCCAACGCGGACAGCGCCGGTGCCTGGACGGTGTGTCCTGGCCCGGCGCTGTCGTGGGGTGCTGGTACTGCGCTGCGGGCCTCAGCCCGCTACTCGCGCGGCGAGGGCGTCGCCGATCTCGTCCGTGCTGCGGGCCGCGCCGTCCCTGGCCTCCAGGTCGGCCGCGACGGCCTCCTCGATGCGGGCGGCCTGCGGCTCGAAGCCGAGGTGGCGCAGGAGCAGGGCGACCGAGAGGATCGTCGCCGTCGGGTCGGCCTTGCCGGTGCCCGCGATGTCCGGCGCGGAGCCGTGCACCGGCTCGAACATCGAGGGGAACTGGCCGGTCGGGTTGATGTTCCCGGAGGCGGCCAGGCCGATTCCGCCGGTGACGGCGGCCGCGAGGTCGGTGAGGATGTCGCCGAAGAGGTTGTCGGTGACGATCACGTCGAACCGCTCGGGCTGGGTGACGAAGAAGATCGTCGCCGCGTCGACGTGCAGGTAGTCGGTGGTGACCTCGGGGTACTCCTGGCCGACCCGGTCGAAGATGTTCTTCCACATGTGGCCCGCGTAGACCAGGACGTTGTTCTTGTGAACCAGCGTCAGCTTCTTGCGCGGGCGGGCGTTGGCGCGCTCGTACGCGTCGCGGACCACGCGCTCGACACCGTAGGCGGTGTTGACGCTGACCTCGGTGGCGACCTCGGCCGGCGTGCCGGTGCGCAGGGAGCCGCCGTTGCCCGTGTACGGGCCCTCGGTGCCCTCGCGCACCACGACGAAGTCGATGTCGGGGCGGCCGGCCAGCGGGGTGGCGGTGTTCGGGAAGAGCTTCGACGGGCGCAGGTTGACGAAGTGGTCGAAGGCGAAGCGGAGCTTGAGCAGCAGCCCGCGCTCCAGCACACCGGACGGGACGGACGGGTCCCCGATGGCGCCGAGCAGGATCGCGTCGTGCTGCTTGAGCGACTCCAGCTCCGCGTCCGGCAGGGTCTCGCCGGTCGCGTGCCAGCGCTTGGCACCAAGGTCGTACTCCTTGGTTTCCAGCTTGACGTCCTGCGGAAGGACCGCGGTCAGGACCTTGAGGCCCTGGGCCACGACTTCCTGGCCGATACCGTCACCGGGGATCACTGCGAGGCGAATGCTGCGAGACATGTGGGGACCCTACGCCCCGTCCCATCGGTTGACACGTAACGTCCGCCATACGGACACATGGGCAGCCGGTCAACCTCCGTTCACCGCGACGCCCCGTGGCGGTCGAATGGCGCTGGGACATTCGCTGCCATGACTGGAATTCCCCGGGGGGACGCTCCCCTGCCCTCGCACACCCCGCGCGTCGGTGTTCCGGAGCGGCTCGCGGCCCGGATGAGCATGCCCGAGCAGCATGAGTACCTCCGCACGAAGCTGACCCGCCGGGGCCTGCTGCGCACCTCGGCCGCCACCGCGGGAGTGGTCGCGGGCTCCGGTCTGCTGACCGGTTCGGCCACGGCCGCCTCCCCCACCCTGTCGACCTCGCCCGCCGGCGTCGCCGTCGACGGCTCCCTCGTCGCCCCCTTCGGCCGCCACCTCGCCTTCGGCGCCGACCCCAAGAGCCAGATGCGGGTGAGCTGGCAGGTGCCGCTCGCAGTCCGGCGGCCGTACATCCGGGTGGGCCTGAGGCCCTGGGACCTCGGGCTGAAGATCGAGGCCGAGGTGCGCGCGCTGCACACCCCCTCGCTCTCCTCGAAGCTGCCCGCCGTCGAGCAGTACTACTTGCACGCGGCCCTCGACGGCCTGCGGCCGGGCACCACGTACTACTACGGCGTCGGGCACGACGGCTTCGACCCGGCCGATGCGCGCCACTTCTCCACCATCGGCACCTTCCGCACCGCGCCGGCCCGCGCCGAGACGTTCGTCTTCACCGCCTTCGGCGACCAGGGCGTCAGCTACCACGCGCTCGCCAACGACCAGCTGATCCTGGGCCAGAACCCGTCCTTCCACCTGCACGCGGGCGACATCTGCTACGCCGACACCGACGGGCAGGGCTCCGACCACGACGCCTACGACGCGCGGGTGTGGGACCAGTTCCTCGCCCAGACCGAGTCGGTGGCCAAGTCCGTGCCGTGGATGGTGACCACCGGCAACCACGACATGGAGGCCTGGTACTCGCCCAACGGCTACGGCGGCCAGGGCGCCCGCTGGTCGCTGCCCGGCAACGGCCCGGACGCCGACCGCGCCCCCGGCGTGTACTCCTTCACCTACGGCAATGTCGCGGTCGTCGCCCTGGACGCCAACGACGTCTCGTACGAGATCCCCGCCAACCAGGGCTACACCGATGGTGAGCAGACCCGCTGGCTCGACCGCCGCCTGGCACAGCTGCGCGCCGCCGAGGACATCGACTTCATCGTGGTCTTCTTCCACCACTGCGCCTTCTCCACCACCAACGCGCACGCCTCCGAGGGCGGAGTGCGCGACGCCTGGCTGCCGCTGTTCGACAAGCACCGGGTGGACCTGGTCATCAACGGGCACAACCACGTCTACGAGCGGACCGACGCCCTCAGGGGCGGCCGGGTCGCCAAGAAGATGCCGATCGGCGAGCGCGTCGACAGCGCACGCGAGGGCATCGTCTACGTCACCGCCGGCGGCGCGGGCCGGGCCCTCTACGACTTCCCCGTGCCCGACAGCTACGAGGGCCACGTCAAGGACCTCGACCACGTCGAGACCTTCCACTGGTCCAAGGGCCAGGTGAAGACCAAGGACACCGTGGAGTGGTCCCGGGTCCGCTACACCGGCTACTCCTTCATCGCCGTCGAGGTCTCCCCGGGCCACCGCCCGCGGATGAAGGTCACCGCCCTCGCCGAATCCGGCGAGCGCATCGACCACTTCGAGGTGACCCGCTAGGGGCACCTCGAAGCCGCAGGGCGTCCGGGATCCGGGCGCCCCGCGGCGTTCACGAGGGAGAGATCCAGCGGGCCAGGGACATCCGGATCCGCCACCAGCAGTGGCACAGCTCCGACGACAGCCGTGAGGGCACCGGCCCGGCGTGCGCGCGCATCGCTTCAGTGCCCGGTCGAGCCGCCGTTGTCACGGCGGTCGAGGGCGCGCTGGAGGGCGGCCGCGGCGTTCCGCCGGTCGGCTTCGCTGGTCGTACGGACGGAGTGACGGGTCCTGCGGACGGCGGTCTCGGCCATGATTCACGTCTCCAATGCCAAAGCCCCGAGAACAAACGGGATGCGTCGATCCAGAAGCGCCGGAAGGGGCGGGGGCCACGGCACGGCAGGGGTCACCTGCGCTCGCGCACCGGGCCGCATCCGCCCTCGCTCGATCGAGCGAGACGTTCGGCTTCTACAAAAGTAGGACAGCTCGGCCGTGATGTCTGCACAATTACTTGGGCTTCCTACTATCTGAGACAACGGCCGTGTGCTCGAACGAGTGATCTCTTGGCATATGCCAGGCCAGAGCGCTTGAGACGTGGCCAGCGTCGCGGCGTCGCTTGTGCCACCAGGCCAAGCCCGCCCACACTTGAGGAGGAGGTGCTGCACCATGACCGCTCTCGCACACGAAGCGCCCGAGACCACATCCGGGCCGGACCAGGACGAGCTCCTGTGGCAGGCATGGAAAGCCATGGAACTCCCCGAGGGCCTTCGCGCCGAGATCGTTGAGGGGTTCATCGAGGTGTCGCCCACAGGTCGCTACAGCCGCGGCAAGGTCAGCAACCGGCTGCGCAAGGAACTGACCTTGTACCTCGCCAGTGAGTCGAGGCCGTACGTCGTCAACAACGACATCAACGTCATACACGGCCGCAAGGTCTGGATCCCGGACGCATTCGTCGCACCGGAAGACGACGACGAGTTCGTCACCGAAGACGGTCTCGGTCTCGACGCCCGCTGTGTGGAACTCATCGTCGAGGTGGTCTCACCCGGTCACGACGGTACGCAGCGCGACCGAGTCCGCAAGCGCCGTGCTTATGCCCGCGCAGGAATTCCCGTATACGTACTCATCGACGCATACGACGATCACGGCATCGTCACTCTGCTCACCGATCCTCGCCCCGACGAAGCGAAGTTCGCCGGCGAGAAGCGCGTGCGCTACGGCACCGAGGTCACCATCCCCACAGGCCCCGCCAAGGGCTTCGTCATCGGCGAGGCGATCACCGGCCCGCCCCGGAACGCCTGACACCACGCCGACGGCCCGGCGCCCCTGACGAGAGGGGTGCCGGGCCGTCGGCGTGGTCGCCCGTGGGCGTCAGCCCATGTGGGGGTAGCGGTAGTCCGTCGGCGGGACCAGCGTCTCCTTGATGGAGCGGGTGGAGGTCCAGCGCATCAGGTTCTGCTTGGCGCCGGCCTTGTCGTTGGTCCCGGACGCCCGGCCGCCGCCGAAGGGCTGCTGGCCGACGACGGCGCCGGTGGGCTTGTCGTTGATGTAGAAGTTGCCCGCCGCGAAGCGCAGCTTCTCGCAGGTGACGGCGGCCGCCGCACGGTCCTGGGCGATGACGCAACCGGTCAGGCCGTAGGCCGAGGCGGACTCCATCTGGGTGAGCATGGCGTCGTAGTCGGCGTCGTCGTAGACGTAGACGCCGAGGATCGGGCCGAAGTACTCGTCCTTGAAGATCTCGTTCTCCGGGTCGGTGGAGACCAGGACCGTCGGGCGGACGAAGTAGCCCTCGCTGTCGTCGTACACGCCGCCGGCCACGACCTCGACGGTCGGGTCGGCCTTGGCGCGGTCGATCGCCGCCTTGTTCTTGGCGAAGGAGCGCTCGTCGATCACGGCGCCCATGAAGTTCGCCAGGTCCGAGACATCGCCCATGGTCAGCGACTCGACCTCGGCGGCGAACTCCTCCTTGAAGCCGGCGTTCCACAGGGAGGCCGGGACGTACGCGCGGGAGGCCGCGGAGCACTTCTGGCCCTGGAACTCGAAGGCGCCACGGGTCATGGCGGTCTTCAGCACGGCGCGGTCGGCCGTGGGGTGGGCGACGATGAAGTCCTTGCCGCCGGTCTCGCCGACCAGTCGCGGGTAGGTCTTGTAGTTCTCGATGTTGTTGCCGACCGTCTTCCACAGGTGCTGGAAGGTCCTGGTCGAGCCGGTGAAGTGGATGCCCGCCAGGTCGGGGTGGGTCAGCGCCACCTCCGAGACGTCCTTGCCGTCACCCGTGACGAGGTTGATCACGCCCTTGGGCAGACCGGCCTCCTCCAGCAGCTGCATCAGCAGCACGGCGGCGAAGGTCTGGGTCGGGGACGGCTTCCAGACGACCACGTTGCCCATGAGGGCGGGGGCGGTCGGGAGGTTGCCGGCGATCGCGGTGAAGTTGAACGGCGTGATCGCGTAGACGAAGCCTTCGAGGGGGCGGTGGTCCGAGCGGTTCCACACGCCCGGGGAGTTCGCCGGGGGCTGCTCGGCCAGGATCTGGCGCGCGAAGTGCACATTGAAGCGCCAGAAGTCGATCAGCTCGCAGGGGGTGTCGATCTCGGCCTGCTGAGCCGTCTTGGACTGGCCGAGCATGGTGGCGGCGGCCATCGTCTCGCGCCACGGGCCGGAGAGCAGCTCCGCGGCCCGCAGGATGATCGCGGCGCGGTCGTCGAAGGACATCGCGCGCCAGGCCGGGGCGGCGGCCAGCGCGGCGTCCACCGCGTCCTGGGCGTCCTGGACCGTGGCGTTGGCATACGTGCCGAGCCGGGCCGAGTGGTTGTGCGGCTGTACGACGTCGAAGCGCTCGCCGCCACCCATCCGCCGCTCCCCGCCGATGGTCATCGGCAGCTCGATCGGGTTGCCGGCGAGCTCCTTGAGCTTGGCCTCCAGACGGGAGCGCTCGGGGCTGCCGGGGGCGTAGGTGTGGACCGGCTCGTTCACCGGCACGGGGACCTGGGTCACAGCGTCCATGGCCGTTCTCCTTCGATCGTCGGTTCGTGCGTACGTACTGCGGTCTGCTGGGGTGTCCGTCATCCTCGTGTCGCGAGCGACCTCAGGAAGAAGCCGAGGTTCGCGGGGCGCTCGGCGAGCCGGCGCATGAAGTATCCGTACCAATCAGTGCCATAGGGGATGTACACCCGCATGCGGTTCCCCTCGGCGACCAGCCGCTGCTGCTCCGCCTCACGGATGCCGAACAGCATCTGGAACTCGTAGTCGGTCGGCTTGCGCCCGTTGCGGTGGGCCAGCTCCTGGGCGATGGCGACCATCCGCGGATCGTGCGACCCGATCATGGGGTAGCCCTGCCCGGCCATGAGGATCTTCAGGCAGCGCACATAGGCCCTGTCGACCTCCCGCTTGTCCTGGAAGGCGACGGTCGCGGGCTCCTTGTACGCCCCCTTGACCAGTCGCACCCGGGAGCCTTCCCCGGCCAGCGCATGGCAGTCGTCCTCGGTGCGGAAGAGGTAGGACTGCACCACCGCGCCCGTCTGGGGGAAGCGCTCGCGCAGCTCGGCGAGGATCGCGAGGGTGGAGTCGACCGTGGTGTGGTCCTCCATGTCGAGGGTCACCGTCGTGCCGGCCGCGGCGGCGGCCTCGACCACCGGAGTGACGTTCTTCAGCGCCAGTTCGTGCCCGCCGGCCAGCGCCTGGCCGAATGCCGACAGCTTCACCGACATCTCGGCCTTGACGCCGAGCCCCTGCTCCTTGAGGGCCTCGGCCAGCTGGAGGTAGGCGTCGCGGTTGCGCAGCGCCTCGGCCGGGTCGGTGATGTCCTCGCCGAGGTGGTCGAGGGTGACCTCCATGCCGCGCGCGGCCAGGGACCGTACGGCCGCCATGGACTCGTGCAGATGCTCGCCGGCGACGAACCGGTCCACCACGGGACGAGTGACCGGAGCGGCCGCGACGATACGGCGGATGCTGTCGCTGCGCGCTGCGGCGAGGAGCACGGGACCCAGCATGGGGCACCTCCACGATTCAGGATGACAAATGCCATGCGAACGCCGGACGAGGCGAATGCCCCGGCACGAATGAGCCACCTGAAATTTAAGGATCGCGCCACTTCCCGGCCATCGACAGCTGTCACGCCTTCGTGGCCGGGATCTCAGACAGATGTATGAGAATGGTGGGGGGCGACCACTGCGACAGGAGAGGGCCGGCAAGGGATGCGGGGCGACTACCAGCAGCTCGTGGACGAGATCTCGGCGGCGCTCGGCGCACCGGCGACGCTGGAGGACCGGGATTTCGGGCTGATCGCGTTCGGCGCGCACGAGGGCGAGGACGACGAGGTCATGGACCCGGTGCGGACCCGCTCGATCCTGCAACGGCGCTCGTCGGCGGCCGTACGGGCCTGGTTCGAGGCGTTCGGGATCGCCCGGGCCACGACGGCGCTGCGCATTCCGCCGGACCCGGCGGCCGGGGTCTTCCGCGGCCGGATCTGTCTGCCCGTACGCCATCAGGGCATCGCGCACGGCTATGTCTGGCTGCTGGACGACGGCCATCTGAGCGACCTCGCCCTGGGCGGCCACGGCACACCGCCCGACCCGCGGATCGCCCAGGCCATGGAGACCGCCGCCCGGATCGGCGCGCTGCTGGCCGCCGAGGCCCGCGCCGGCACCGAACTCGGCGATCTGCTGCGGGAGTTGCTGCTCGTCGAGCCCGCCGGGCGGCCGGCCACCGCGGCCGCGCTGCGCGACGCCCTGCGGGACACCCTGCGCTTCACCTCCGGGGTGCCGCTCACCCTGGTCGCGGTGGTGCCCTGGGACACCTCGGACACCGGCGCGGCGCCGCTGCCGAGCCTGCCGGGGCTGCTCGCGGTGTGTGCGCTGCGCGCCGGCGAGCTTCCGGGGTCCGCGGCGGCCGGGCCCGCCCTGGCCGCCCTGGTGCGGCTGCGCTCGACCGGTGCGCTCACCCCCGCCCATACGGTGGCCGAACATCTGCTGCGCTCACCGCGCGCGGGCGCCGCACCGGCCGCCGGGCACCAGTCCCCGCGGCCCGGTTCGGGCGCCGCCGGGATCGCCATCGGCGTTCGGGAGCTGACCGACCTCCCGGCCGCCTGGCGGGAGGCCCTGGACGCCGCCCGCGCGGCCCGCGCCGAGCCCCGGCTGGGGCCGATCGCCCAGTGGGACGCCATCGGCTCGTACCGCATGCTGACCGCGCTGCCCACCACCGGCCCCGACCCCGCGATCGGCCCGCTGCTCACCCCGGCACACGCCGAACTCGCCCGCACCGCCGAGGTGTTCCTCGACTGCGCGGGCCAGGCGAGCCGCACCGCCCAGGCCCTGGGCATCCACCGCCAGACCCTCTACTACCGGCTCGGGCGAGTGGAGAAGCTGACCGGCCTCGACCTGGACGACGGCGAGCACCGGCTGCTGCTGCACATGGCCCTCAAGGCGGCGCGCCTGTAAGGGCGTTGGGGATCCGCGACGCCGTGCTGTGTTACGGTGCGAGTCGACTTCTCACCGTTGGGCCTTACGCCTCGCAACCAGCTTCACCCGGGTCCCGATGACGCGGGGAAGGTGGAAGTCACTCATCACACCTGACAAGGGTGTTCTGTGATGGTGACGACGTGCGTCGGCCCTTCCGGTCCTTTCCGGGGCCCCGGGGAACTGCCGGGGACCGTGTTCCGGCGTGAGCACCGTTCCGGCATCAGCGACCCGGTCCGCAACAGCGGCTCGGTCCGCGTCGTCGCCAGCACAGCCGGTTCCCTCAGGGAGGTTTCCGGAGTGCCGGAAGTCCCATCCATCCCGGACCAGGCCACGCGGCGTCCGTGGCGGGTACTCGCGATCATGTGCATCGGCTTCTTCATGTCGCTGCTCGACGGATCGATCATCAACGTCGCCGTCCCCACGCTGATCCACAGCCTGAACGCCTCCTACGACCAGGTGCTGTGGGTCATCGACGGCTATCTGCTGGTCTTCTCGGTGCTGCTGATCAGCACCGGACGGCTGGGCGACATCTTCGGATACCGCCGGCTGTACGTGATCGGCATCGTCACCTTCACCGTCGCCTCGGCACTGTGCGGGCTGGCCGGTTCGCCGGCCTGGCTGCTGGCCGCACGAGCGCTCCAGGGACTCGGCGGGGCGCTGCTGTTCCCGCAGGTCATCTCGTCGATTCTGACGATCTTCCCGCCGCGGCTGCGCGGTCGCGCGTTCGGCCTCTTCGGCGCGATCGTCGGCTTCGCCCCGATCGTCGGCCCGGTCGTCGGCGGTTTTGTGCTCGCCCGCCTCGGCTGGCGCTGGATCTTCTTCCTCAACGTCCCGATCGGGATCGTCACCGCCGTGCTGGCACTGGCCTGGGTGCCGCCCCTGCGCTCGGGCCGCACCCACCGGCTCGACCTGGCCGGTGTCGCACTGGCCACCGCCGGACTGAGCGGCATCGTGTTCGGCCTGATCGAGGGAGAGCGCTACGACTGGGGCACGGTCACCGGGCCGATCAGCATCGCCTCGGTCATCGCCGCGGGCGTCGTGCTGCTGGCGGTGTTCGTCGTCTGGCAGCACCGGCAGCGGGGGGAGCCCCTGATGCCCCTGGCCCTGTTCCGTACGCGCGACTTCGCGGTCGGCAACGGCGTCGGGTTCGTCTTCCAGCTCGGCATGATCGGCATCATGTTCGTGCTGGTGCTGTACCTGCAGACGGCCCGCGGGTACTCGGCGCTGGAGACCGGCCTGGCGGTGCTGCCGAACGCCGTGCTCACCGCGGTCGGCTCGGCGTACGCCGGGCGGCTGTCGGACCGGTTCGGCGGCAAGTACCTCCTGATGGCCGGGATGACGCTGCTCGCCGTCGGCCTGCTGGTGCTGCTGTGCATGACCGGCCCCACCAGCAGCGCGTGGAGCCTGCTGCCGGGTCTGCTCATCATCGGGATCGCCGGCGGCGCCACGTTCGCACCGCTGCAGCAGGCCACCACGGACGGTGTGGACCCGCGGCTGGCCGGGGCGGCCTCCGGCGTCTCCAGCACCACCCGGCAGATCGGCGGTGTCCTCGGCACCGCCGTGCTGGGCGCCCTGCTGTCGGCCCGCCTCTCCTCGGCCCTGCGCGGCGCGGCGGAGCAGCACGCCGGCCGGCTACCGGAGGAGCTGCGCGCCCGGTTCATCGGCGACAGTGCCACCGCCGCGCAGAACTACAGTCCGCCCGCGCCGCCTGGCGGTCTGAACCGGGCCACGGCCGGCCTGTACGAACGCGTCACCGCCGACACCTTCGCCGCCGGTTTCGCCGACGCCATGCAGACCGTCCTCGCGGCGTGCGCGGTGACCCTGCTGGCCGCCGTGGCGCTCTGCTTGCTGTTCGGCCCGCCCAGGAAGCCGACGGCCGAGCCGGCGCGACAACGGCAGGCCGAGACCGCACCGCGGGACTGACCCGGCCGGGACGTGGCCGCGGCCTGCCGGCCGCGGCCACCGTCGGGCTCCCGGCCGGACGGTCAGGGCTTGCGCAGCACCTCGCCCGCGGTGACCCGCCGCAGCGCGGCCGCCAGGTCCTCCCCGGTGGGCAGCGCGTCGGGGGTGACCAGCGACTGCACCATCAGGCCGGTGAGCAGGGCCTGGTAGAAGGAGCCGACGACCCGGGCCGCCTCCGCGTCGACCTCGGTGTCCGGTACCCCCTCGAAGATCGCGACGAGCCCCTCGTTGCCCTCCGGCAGCACCTCGCCGATCGCCTCGCGCAGCCCCTCGTCGCGCGGCAGCAGCCCCAGCACCTCGACCTGCGCGGCGATGAACTCCCGTTCCGTGGCGATCCGCCGCAGGACGTTGTCCCAGACCGCGGCGAACCGCTCCAGCGGGTCCGCGTCCGCCGCCCGCGCGTCGCCGCCGGCGGACGGCGCCTCGGCCACGCTCGCGCCCCACTCCTCGCTGGACGCGATGACCGCCTGGCGCATCAGGGCGTCCTTGGAGCCGTAGTGGTATCCGATGGAGGCGAGGTTGGCGCCGGAGGCGGCCACGATGTCGCGCGCGGTGGTGCGCGCGTACCCCTTCTCCAGCAGGCAGCGCTTGGCGCCTTCCAGCAGATCTTCACGGTGTCCCATGCCGGCAGCCTAGCTCTGCGCATACGCTCGTACCAGACAGGTGTCTTAAACGTACGTATACGTTCTGGTGGTCACCCCCGGTCACCGGGGGCGGTCCGGCCCGGGGTCCTTGCGCGGCCCCGTGCCGTCGTCGATCTCGACCTCTTCCCGGTGGATCTCGGTGGTGATCTCCTTCTGCTCGGTCACCCGCTCCGTCTCCAGCCACACCCGCTCGACCGGCACCATCTTCTTGCTGATCGTGGGCTGCTCCTCGTGGAGGACCACCTCGGACCGGCCGTGACCGGTCCGCGGCGCCGCCCGGCCCGCCCGCCGGTCCTCCTCGGTGATCTCCTCGCGGACCACCCGGACCTCCTCGTGTGTGACCGGGACGGTGCGGTGCACCTCCTCGGTGACCACGTGCTTGCTCAGGTGGACCCGGCCGGTCACCCGCTCCTCGGTGCCGATCTCCAGCCGCTCCTCGGAGAGCACGATCTCGGTGACGGGCTCGCCACCGGGCCGGGTGTCCGCCCCGTCGCGGCCGCGCGTGGCCGCGCCCGCCCCGGCCGCCGGCTGGTCGAAGAGCTTGTTGCGCTCACCGCGCGCCGGGGAGCGGGCCGTGGTGTCCGCCGTGGCCCGGGGCCCGGCACCGGCCGCGCCCGCCGCGGGCCGCGGGCCGAGGCCGGACGCCACGACGGTGTCGGCGCGGGCGCGGTCGTCGGCGATGCCCTCCAGCTCACCGGGGTCGGCGGCATCCGGCCGCAGCAGCCCGTAGTGGCGGTAGAGCCGGGCCTCCTCGGACGGGTCGAGATGGCCGTCGGCGTCGATCCGCGGCGCCTCCTTGATGGTCGCCTTGGTGTGCGGAACGCGCAGCTCACCGCCGGTCCGGCGGGCCCCGGCGAGCGGGATGAAGGTCTCCTTCATCCCGAACAGGCCGGTACGCACGGTGATCCACTCGGGGTCGTTGGTCGCGTCGTCCCGGTAGACCTGCTGGACCGTACCCACCTTCACGCCGTCCGCATCGACCACCCGCAGGCCGGTCAGGCTCTGCGGGGACTCGCCCACAGGTGCATTCATGGCGTGTCCTCCTTCCGGCACGCGCCGGCGGGGGCGTGCACGCTTCCCCGTGCACTCCTCCCATTGCGCGCCGCCGGGCGGTGCCACGCAAGCGCTGACGCCAACGGGCCCGGACTCCGCGAATGCGGGGTCCGGGCCCGTTGACCTGCGAGATCGTACGATCAGTCGCCGAGGTTCACCGCACGCACGGAGGTCGCGCCGATCTCCTCGGAGATCTCGCTCAGCACGCCCGGCGGAATCGTGTCGTCGACGGTCAGCGCGACCAGCGCCTCGCCACCGACATCGGCCCGGGAGACCTGCATCCCGCCGATGTTGATGCCCGCCTCGCCCAGGATCCGGCCGACGGTGCCGACGACACCGGGGCGGTCGCTGTAGCGCATGAACGCCATGTGGTTCGCGAGCGACAGATCGATCGAGTGGTCACCGACCGCCACGATCTTCTGGATGTTCTTGTGGCCGGCGAGCGTGCCGGAGATCGACACCTCGTCGCCGCCCGCCAGGGTGCCGCGCACGGTCACCACATTGCGGTGCTCGGGCGACTCGCTGCTGGTCGTCAGCCGCACCTCCACCCCGCGCTCCTGCGCGAACAGCGGGGCGTTGACGTACGACACCGTCTCGTCCACGACGTCCTCGAACACGCCCTTGAGCGCGGAGAGTTCGAGCACCTTGACATCGTGCTGGGTGATCTCGCCGTACACCTCCACGTCGAGGCGCATGGCCACCTCGCCGGCCAGCGCGGTGAAGATCCGGCCCAGCCGCTCGGCCAGCGGCAGCCCCGGCTTGACGTCCTCGGCGATCACGCCGCCCTGGACGTTGACCGCGTCCGGCACCAGCTCGCCGGCGAGCGCCAGGCGCACCGACTTGGCGACCGCGATACCGGCCTTCTCCTGCGCCTCACCCGTCGAGGCGCCCAGGTGCGGGGTGGCGACGACCTGGTCGAACTCGAAGAGCGGGGAGTCGGTGCACGGCTCGACGGCGTAGACGTCCAGCCCCGCGCCGGCCACCCGGCCCTCCTTCAGCGCGCTGGCCAGCGCCACCTCGTCGACGATCCCGCCACGCGCGGCGTTGACGATCCGGACCGACGGCTTGACCTTGCGCAGCGCCTCGTCGCCGATGAGGCCGACGGTCTCGGGCGTCTTGGGGAGGTGGACGGTGATGAAGTCCGAGACCTCCAGCAGCTCGTCGAGGGTCAGCAGCTTGACGCCCATCTGGGCGGCGCGGGCCGGCTGGACGTAGGGGTCGTAGGCGACGACCTTCATGCCGAACGCCGACATCCGCTGGGCGACCAGGACGCCGATCCGGCCGAGGCCGACCACGCCGAGGGTCTTCTCGCTGAGCTCGACGCCGGTGTACTTGCTGCGCTTCCACTCGCCGTTCTTCAGGGCGGTGTTGGCCTGCGGGATGTTGCGGGCCGTGGCGACCAGCAGACCGCAGGCGAGCTCGGCGGCGGTGACGATGTTGGAGGTCGGTGCGTTGACGACCATCACGCCGGCCTTGGTGGCGGCGGAGACGTCGACGTTGTCCAGGCCCACGCCCGCGCGGGCGACGACCTTCAGCTTCTTGGCGGCGGCGATGGCCTCGGCGTCCACCTTCGTCGCGCTGCGCACGAGGATGGCGTCGACATCGACGACCGCGGGGAGCAGCTCGGCGCGGTCCGCGCCGTTGCAGTGCCGGATCTCGAAGTCCGGGCCGAGAGCGTCGACGGTGGCGGGCGACAGCTCTTCGGCGATCAGTACGACAGGTTTCGAGCTCACGTGGTCTTCAGTCCTCACTAGTCCTTCGCGGACGGCCGTCCCGACGGCCGAAGGCGGTGAAGGGGGAAAGCCGCGTGGAAGACGCACGACGTTGTGGGCCTGAACGCGCTTGTGATGGGCAGTGTAGTGGCGGTGGAGGGCGTGTCCTGCGCCGTTGCGGAAGGATCACCCGTGCGTGGTTCTACGCGGTGGACAAGGCACCTGGTCGGCGCCCGGCCGGGCACATGGACGAGGGGGCCGCGAGCTGCTTCGCGACCCCCTGTCCGTCGGGCTTACGCCTCGTCGTCCACCCAGCTCATCAGCTTGCGCAGCTGCTTGCCGGTGGTCTCCAGGAGGTGGCCCTCGTCGGCCTTCTTGTACTCGTTGTACTTCGGCAGACCGGCGTTGTACTCCGCCATCCAGTTGTTGGCGAAGGTGCCGTCCTGGATCTCGGTGAGGACCTTCTTCATCTCCGCCTTGGTGGCGTCGGTGATGACGCGCGGGCCGGTGACGTAGTCGCCCCATTCGGCGGTCTCGGAGACCGACCAGCGCATCTTCTCCAGGCCGCCCTCGTACATCAGGTCCACGATCAGCTTCAGCTCGTGGAGGCACTCGAAGTACGCGATCTCCGGCTGGTAACCCGCCTCGACCAGCGTCTCGAAGCCGGCCTTGACCAGCGCCGAGGCGCCACCGCACAGGACCGCCTGCTCACCGAACAGGTCGGTCTCGGTCTCCTCGGTGAAGGTGGTCTTGATGACGCCGGCGCGGGTGCCGCCGATGCCCTTGGCGTAGGAGAGCGCCAGCTCGAAGGCCCTGCCGGACGCGTCCTGCTCGACGGCCGCGATGCACGGCACGCCGCGGCCCTCCTCGTACTGGCGGCGCACGAGGTGGCCCGGGCCCTTGGGAGCGACCAGCGCGACGTCCACGCCGGCCGGGACCTTGATGAAGCCGAAGCGGATGTTGAAGCCGTGCGCGAAGAACAGCGCGTCGCCGTCCTTCAGGTGGTCCTTGATGGACTCCTCGTAGACCTTCGCCTGGATCGGGTCCGGGATGAGGATCATGATGACGTCCGCCTCGGCCGCGGCCTCGGCCGGGGTCACCACGCGCAGGCCCTGCTCCTCGGCCTTGGCCTTGGACTTGGAGCCCTCGTGCAGACCGACGCGCACGTCGACGCCCGAGTCGCGCAGGGACAGCGCGTGGGCGTGGCCCTGGCTTCCGTAGCCGATCACCGCGACCTTGCGGTTCTGGATGATGGACAGGTCGGCGTCGTCGTCGTAGAACAGCTCGGCCACTTCGGGTATCTCCTTGGATCTAGCGGGGTGCCCACACAGTACGTCGGGCGGGGTCGGGAAGGTCGGTGGGTCTCGCCATACGGTCGGAACGAGCCGCGGGCGGATCGGGCGTCAGGCCGAACGGTCCAGCGCGCGCAGCGAGCGGTCCGTGATGGACCGGGCGCCACGGCCTATGGCGATCGTGCCGGACTGCACCAGTTCCTTGATGCCGAACGGCTCCAGCATCTTGAGCATCGCCTCCAGCTTCTCGCTGGATCCGGTGGCCTCGATGGTGACCGCCTCCGGGGAGACGTCCACGGTCTTGGCGCGGAAGAGCTGGACGATCTCGACGATCTGCGAGCGGGTCTCGTTGTCCGCGCGGACCTTGACCAGGACCAGTTCGCGCTGGATCGCGGCGGCCGGCTCCAGCTCGACGATCTTCAGGACGTTGACGAGCTTGTTGAGCTGCTTGGTGACCTGCTCCAGCGGCAGCGACTCGACGCTGACCACGATGGTGATGCGGGAGATGTCGGGGTGCTCGGTGACCCCGACCGCGAGCGAGTCGATGTTGAAGCCGCGGCGGGAGAACAGCGCGGCGATCCGGGCGAGGATGCCGGGGGTGTTCTCCACCAGGACGGAGAGCGTGTGCTTGGACATGGTCTTCTCTCTTCTTCCGTGCGTCCGTGTCGTCCTGGGCTCTAGTCGTCTTCGCTGTCGCCGAAGTCGGGACGCACGCCCCGGGCAGCCATGACCTCGTCGTTGGAGGTGCCGGCGGCGACCATCGGCCACACCTGGGCGTCCTCGTGGACGATGAAGTCCACCACGACCGGGCGGTCGTTGATGGCATTGGCCTTGGCGATGACCGCGTCCAGTTCCGCCGGGTCCTCACAGCGCATCGCCACACAGCCCATCGCCTCGGACAGCTTCACGAAGTCCGGGATGCGGGTGCCGGCGCTCGGCTGCTTGCCGTCCGCCTCCGGGCCGCTGTGCAGCACGGTGTTGGAGTAGCGCTGGTTGTAGAACAGGGTCTGCCACTGGCGGACCATGCCCAGCGCACCGTTGTTGATGATCGCGACCTTGATCGGGATGTTGTTCAGCGCGCAGGTGACCAGCTCCTGGTTGGTCATCTGGAAGCAGCCGTCGCCGTCGATCGCCCAGACCGTGCGGCCCGGCTCTCCCGCCTTGGCGCCCATGGCGGCGGGCACGGCGTAGCCCATCGTGCCGGCGCCGCCGGAGTTCAGCCAGGTGGCGGGCTGCTCGTAGTCGATGAAGTGGGCGGCCCACATCTGGTGCTGGCCGACGCCCGCGGCGTAGATGGTGTCGGCCGGGGCGAGCTGGCCGATGCGCTGGATGACCTGCTGCGGGGACAGGCTGCCGTCGTCCGGCAGGTCGTAGCCCAGCGGGTAGGTCTCGCGCCAGCGGTTGAGGTCCTTCCACCAGGCGCTGTAGTCGCCCTTGTGGCCGGCCTCGTGCTCGGCCTGGACGGCGACGATCAGGTCGGCGATGACCTCGCGGGCGTCGCCGACGATCGGCACGTCCGCGGCGCGGTTCTTGCCGATCTCTGCCGGGTCGATGTCCGCGTGCACGACCTTGGCGTACGGCGCGAAGGAGTCCAGCTTGCCGGTGACCCGGTCGTCGAAGCGGGCGCCGAGGGTGATCAGCAGGTCCGACTTCTGCAGCGCGGTGACGGCGGTGACCGAGCCGTGCATGCCGGGCATGCCGACGTGCTGGGGGTGGCTGTCGGGGAACGCGCCCAGCGCCATCAGCGTGGTGGTGACCGGCGCGCCGGTCAGCTCGGCGAGCACCTTCAGCTCGGCGGTGGCGCCGGCCTTGAGCACGCCGCCGCCGACGTAGAGCACCGGGCGCTTGGACTCGGCGATCAGCCGGGCCGCCTCGCGGATCTGCTTGGCGTGCGGCTTGGTGACCGGGCGGTAGCCGGGCAGCTCGGTGTGCGGCGGCCAGGCGAAGGTGGTCTGCGCCTGGAGGGCGTCCTTGGCGATGTCGACCAGGACCGGGCCGGGGCGGCCGGTGGAGGCGATGTGGAACGCCTCGGCGATCGTCCGGGGGATCTCGGCGGGGTCGGTGACCAGGAAGTTGTGCTTGGTGATCGGCATCGTGATGCCGCAGATGTCCGCCTCCTGGAAGGCGTCCGTGCCGATCGCCTTGGAGGCGACCTGACCGGTGATCGCGACCAGCGGGACCGAGTCCATGTGCGCGTCGGCGATCGGGGTGACGAGGTTGGTGGCACCGGGACCGGAGGTCGCCATGCACACCCCGACCTTGCCGGTGGCCTGGGCGTACCCCGTGGCGGCGTGCCCGGCGCCCTGCTCGTGGCGGACCAGGATGTGCCGGACCTTCGAGGAGTCCATCATCGGGTCGTACGCAGGCAGGATCGCACCGCCGGGAATGCCGAACACGGTGTCGGCCCCGACCTCCTCCAGCGAACGGATGAGGGACTGCGCGCCCGTGACGTGCTCGACGGTCGCGGGCTGCTGCGGTCCGCCGGAGTTACGGGCCCGCGGCTGCGGATGGTGGGCCCCGGAGGCCTGCTCGGTCATCTGCGTCTCTTCTCGAAGCTGAGGGTTTTGGCGGGATTTGTGAGGTTGCTATGCAACAAAAAACCCCTCGTGCCGTGAGGCAAGCGAGGGGAGCGCGTCGGTGCGGTCAGCTGGGTTTCATCAGGGCCCAGCTTCAGCCGACGCGCTTTCCAAGTACGAGAATTCGGGTGCGCATGGCACTGACCCTCCCCCCGTCGTGCACCGAGTGTCAAGTGGGTGGGACGGAGGTCTCACTATTTGAGCGCAATGGCGGATGCACGAGCGAATCCGGACCCGCCAGCCCGCCGCGCCGAACGGGCAGTCCGCTGCCGCTGAGCACCACCGCACGGCCCTGCCCGGCCAGGTCCGGCACGGGGTAGCCGGAGTGCGTCAGCGTGCGCCGCAGCCGGTGCTCGTCGAGCGGCCCGGAGAACGCCACGCCCATGCCGTGGGTGCAGCCCATGGAGCGCAGCGCCAGGACCTGCTCGGGCAGATCGACGCCGTCCGCGACGGACTGCATGCCCAGGTCCCCGGCGATCCGCAACAGCCCGGCGGTGATCTTGTGCAGCCGGGAGGACTCCACCACCCCGTCGACCAGCCCGCGGTCCAGCCGCAGCACGTCGATGGGGAGCCGGCGCAGCGCGCTGATCGCGGCGTACCCGCTGCCGAAGCCGTCCAGGGCGATCCGCACGCCGATACGGCGCAGCGCGACCAGCCGGCGCTCCAGATCGTCCAGCGGCAGCCGGGGATCACTTTCGGACAATTCCAGGACGAGCGCGCGCGAGGGCAGGCCATGCCGGGTGAGCAGCGACTCCACGCCCTTGGGGGACAGCGAGCGGTCCAGCAGCCGCCGGGCCGAGAGCCGGACCGCGACCGGGATCTGATGGCCGGCGCGATGGCGCGCCGCGGCCTGCTCGACCGCCTCCTGCAGCTGCCAGCGGTCCAGCTCGGCGGCGCGGTCGCCGTCTTCCTTGTACCGGCCGCGGTCGCCGACCCGCAGGAATTCGGCCGGGGTGAAGAGGATGCCCTGGGCGGAACGCCAGCGGGCGTGTGCCGCGACCGCGGTGACCCGTCCGCTGGCCAGCTCGACCACCGGCTGGTGCAGCAGCGCGAACTCGCCGTCCTGGAGGGCCGAACGCAGCTTCGTGGCGAGCTCGGCGCGGTGCGCCACCTCGTCCTGCATCTGCGGGGCGTACAGCTCCACCCGGCCCTTGCCGGCCTGCTTGGCGCGGTACATCGCCAGGTCGGCGTTGCGCAGCAGGCCCGCGGGGGTGACGCCGGGCTCGGCGAAGGCGACGCCGATGCTGGCGGCGACCCGTACCTCGCGGCCGTCGATGCGGTACGGCTCGGAGAGCTTGATGCGCAGGCGGTCGGCGATCTCGTGGATCCGGAACTCACGGGCGGCGCGGTCGCGGGTGCCGTCGCCCGTGATCAGCGCGGCGAACTCGTCGCCGCCCAGCCGCGCCGCTATGTCCCCGGAGCGCACCGAGTCGCCGAGCCTGCGGGCGGCCTGCACCAGCAGTTCGTCGCCCGCCTGATGGCCGATGGTGTCGTTGACCTGCTTGAAGCCGTCGAGGTCGATGTAGAGCACGGCGGTGTCGTGGTCGCTGGCCCGGCGGCCGGTGACGGCCTTCGTGACGCGTTCGGTGAACAGCGCGCGGTTGGGCAGGTCGGTGAGCGCGTCGTGCGAGGCGTTGTGCTGGAGCTGGGCCTGCAGCCGGACCCGCTCCGTGACGTCCCGGGAGTTGAAGATCAGGCCGCCGTGGTGGCGGTTGACCGTGGACTCGACGTTCAGCCAGCCTCCCCCATTCTCGGCTTCGCTCGAACGGGAGGTGCCCCCACGGCCCGAGCGCCGGGCGCCGGCGCGGAAGCGGCATTCGATCCGGGTGGTCGGCTCGTCCTCGGGGTCGGCGGCGAGGAACCTGCGGACCTCGTGGACGACCCGGCCCAGGTCCTCGGGGTGGATCAGCGTTGCCAGTTCGGAGCCGACCAGCTCCTCCGCGTCCCGCCCGTAGACGCCGGCCGCGGCCGGGCTGACATAGCGCAGCACACCGGACGGGGCGGCGATCATGATGACGTCGCTGGAGCCCTGCACCAGGGAGCGGAAGTGGTTCTCCTTCTGGGCCAGTTCCTGGGTGAGGGTGATGTTGTCGAGCAGCATGATGCCCTGGCGGACGACCAGTGCGAGGACGACCGTGCAGCCGGTGAAGAGCACCACCCGGTCGATCCGCCGTCCGCCCAGGACGTTGGTCAGGATGCCCAGGGTGCACACCGCGGCGGCGAGATACGGGGTGAGCGCGGCGAGCGAGCCGGCGATGGGGCGGCTGCCGTGCGGCAGCGGGCGGCGGGCGGGCTCGGCCTCTTCGGGCTCCTCCTCGCCCACGCGGCGGGCGACCCAGGGCGCGTACGCGAGAAGTATCGAGCCGGCGAACCATCCGGCGTCCAGGATCTGGCCGGAGCGGTAGTGCTCACGCAGCAGCGGGGAGCTGAACAGGGCGTCGCACAGCACCGTCAACGCCAGTGCCGCGACGGCGGTGTTGATCGCGGAGCGGTGTACGGACGAGCGCCGAAGGTGCAGCGCGAGCACCATGCTCACCAGCACGATGTCGAGCAGCGGATAGGCCAGCGACAGTGCGCTCTGCGCCACGCTGCGGCCCTGGAAGTGGGCGGTTTGCGCGAGCGCGAGGCTCCAGGAGAGCGTGAGCAGCGATCCGGCGATCAGCCAGGAGTCCAGCCCCAGGCAGACCCAGCCGGCCCGGGTCACCGGCCGCTTGGCGAGCACCAGCAGGCCGACGATGGCCGGCGGCGCGAAGAGCAGGAAGCAGAAGTCGGCCAGCGAGGGGCTGGGCACGGCCGTCTGCTCGATGACCTCGTACCATCCCCAGACGCCGTTGCCGATGCCCGCCATCCCCGAGGAGGCGGCGAACAGCATCCAGGCCGGGCGGAACCGGCTGCGGTGCCGGCGTGCGTACAGTCCGCAGGAGACCGCGGCCACCAGGGCCGCGAAGCTGAGGCCGAAGTCGCCCATGAACATGGCGACTTGGCGGGAGCCCCAGCCGAAGGCGGCACCGACGGCGTAGCCGCCGCAGACCACGGCCAGGACGATCTGCGGCACCGCGCTCGACGGACCGCCGACCGGCGCGGTCGACCGGAAGAGCATCGCCCCGGGGGCAGTCACCGTACTCTCCCGCTGTCCCGTGCGGGGCTTCGTCGCGAACGGTGCGCCCGGGGGCCTCGCCGCGGTCCCGCGGGCGCTCGTGGATCACGCATCTCGCGGATCGTCGATCGGCCATACATCACCCGTCGCCCCCCTCGCGTTCCGGATCTTTCCCATCGCGCCGCATTCGTCCGGCGCCGTCCCCGATCGGGACGATACACCAGTTCCGTCACTCAGGGACATAGCACCTCTACGGAGCGTGACTGGTAGCGCGTTTTGAATACCCCCTGCAGTCGTACGGCCTCGTAGTGCTACGCGCAACCGCTTTCACCGGCGGTGGCGACCACGTTGCGCAGGGGCTCGCCCGCCGCGAAAAGCGTCAACTGCTCCCGCAGCAGCCGCTTCGCACGGGGCAGGAAGGCAGAGCTGGGGCCACCGACGTGTGGAGTGATGAGCACGCCGGGAGCGTGCCACAGCGGGTGTCCGGCGGGCAGGGGTTCCGGATCGGTGACGTCGAGCGCCGCACGAAGCCGCCCGGACTCCAGTTCGCCGAGCAGCGCCTGGGTGTCGACGATCGGGCCGCGCGCGATGTTCACCAGCAGTGCGCCGTCCTTCATCCGCGCCAGGAAATCGCCTCCGACCAGGCCACGGGTGCCTTCGGTGAGCGGTGCGGCGAGCACGACGACGTCCGCCGCGGGCAGGAGGGCGGACAGGTCGGAGAGTGGATGCACAGGGCCGCGCACAGTGTCACGCGCGGTGCGTGCGACGCGCACCACCCGCGCACATTCAAAAGGCGTGAGCCGGTCTTCGATGGCACTGCCGATCGAACCATAGCCCACAATGAGGACCGACTTGTCGGCGAGTGCGGGACGGAAGTCCGGCCGCCACTCCCCCGCGTCCTGACTCCGTACGAAGCCGGGGATATCGCGCAGCGCCGCCAGGATCAGGGTGAGCGCCAGCTCCGCGGTACTGGCGTCGTGCAGCCCGCGGGCGTTGCACAGTTGGGCACCGGGCGGCATCTGCGACAACCCGGGCAGCATGTGCTCGATACCGGCGGTGAGGGTCTGCACGACCCGCACCCGGCTCATCCGGGGCAGCGGGCGCAGGCTCGCCTCCGCGCCCTTCATGTAGGGGACGACGTAGAACGCGCACCGGGCGGGATCGGCCGGGAAGTCGGGGCCGGCGTCCCAGTGGACGTAGCGGAATCCATCGGGCAGGCCCTCGATCTCGCCGGGCGGGATCGGGAGCCAGACGTCGTTCGCGTCGCTGCGCTGCTCTGCGGTTGCCATGGCCAGAGGCTATGCGAAGAGATGTTCTGCTCAGACGTTAGTTTGGTCTGGCCCTTGATCGGGGGCGAGGGGACGGAGGCACAACCAGGTGGAGCGCAGGACGATCGGCGCGGCGGCCCTCGAAGTGGGCGCCATCGGGCTCGGATGCATGCCGATGAGCTGGGGGTACACCGAGTCGCAGCGCAACAAGGAGGGGTCGCTGCGGGCCGTGCACACCGCGCTGGACCGGGGCTCCAGCCTGCTGGACACCGCCGATATGTACGGGCCGTTCACCAACGAGCTGCTGGTGGGGCGGGTGCTCAAGGAGCGACGGGCGGAGGCGTTCGTATCGACCAAGTGCGGGCTGCTGGTCGGCGAACAGCACATCGTCGCCAACGGGCGGCCCGGGTACGTCAAGCGGGCCTGCGACGCCTCGCTGCGCCGGTTGCAGACCGACCACATCGACCTCTACCAGCTGCACCGGGCCGATCCGGAGGTGCCCATCGAGGAGACCTGGGGCGCGATGGCGGAGCTGGTGGCGGCCGGGAAGGTGCGGTCGCTGGGGCTGTGCGCGGTGGGCGCGCGGGCGGTACGGCAGGCACGGCCGCCGCTCACCTCCCGTACGCAGCGGCGGACGGTGTCTCCGGCGGCCCGCCCCCGTTCCCGGATGCACGACGGCACGCTGGCCCAACTGGAGCGCATCCAGCAGGTGTTCCCGGTCAGCAGCGTGCAGGCCGAGCTGTCGGTGTGGTCCCCGGAGGCGCTGGAGGAGCTGCTGCCGTGGTGCGCGTCGCGCGGCATCGGCTTCCTGGCGGCGATGCCGCTGGGCAACGGCTATCTGACCGGCACCCTCACCCCGGGGCAGGGCTTCGAACCGGCGGACATACGGGCCCGCCATCCGCGCTTCACCGCCGAGATGATGGCCTCGAACCAGCCGGTGGTGGCCGGGCTGCGCCGGGTCGGCGACCGGTACGGCGCGAGCCCGGGGCAGGTGGCGCTGGCCTGGGTACTGGCCCAGGGCCGCCATGTCGTCCCCGTCCCGGGCGCGAAGAAGGAGCGGTGGGTCGCGCAGAACGCCGCGGCGGCGGATCTGGTGCTCACCCGCGAGGACCTGGCGGAGATCGCGGCGCTGCCGCCGGCGCTGCAGTCCTGGTAGCCGTACGGGTGCCGGTGCCCGCGTGCGGATGGCGACGGCGCGGACGGGCCGAGTGAGCACGTTCGGCGGCCCGATGTGGTGTTCTTGTGCACGCCCCGCCGACGAGAGGACCACTTCCGTGCAACGCCGTTCCCAGACCGCCGTGTTGGCTGCCGCTTCGCTGCTCCTGGCAGCGGGCTGCTCGTCCGGTGGCGGCAAGCCCCAGGACGGCGGGCGTGCCACCGCTCCGGCGAAGAGCCCCGGTGCCTCGGCGGGCGCCGGCTCGCCGGCCGCCACGCCGTCCTCGACCGCGCCGCCCGCCAAGGGCACGGTGAAGGTGACCGCCACGCTGACCACCGGCCTGAAGTCCCCCTGGGGCGTGGCGGTGCTGCCGGGCGGGGACCTGCTGGTCGCCTCCCGCGACACCGGCAAGATCGTCCGGGTGGCCGCGGACGGCGGGAAGACCACCGAGCTGGGCTCGGTGCCGGGCGTGGACCCGGGGGGCGAGGGCGGGCTGCTGGGGATCGCGGTGTCCTCGGCGTTCGGCACGGACCACCAGGTGTACGCGTACTTCACCACCGCCTCCGACAACCGCATCGCACGGATGATCTACGACGAGAAGCGCCCCCAGGGCGATCAGCTCGGCGCGCCCGACACGATCCTGAGGGGGATCCCCAAGGGGCAGATCCACAACGGCGGGCGGCTCGCATTCGGCCCGGACAAGATGCTCTACGCCGGCACCGGCGAGACCGGCGACGGCCAACTGGCCCAGGACAGGAAGTCGCTCGCCGGCAAGATCCTGCGGATGACCCCGGAAGGCGAGCCGGCGCACGGCAACCCCTCCGCCGACTCCGTGGTCTACGACTACGGCCACCGCAATGTGCAGGGCCTGGCCTGGGACGGCGACCACCGGCTGTGGGCCTCGGAGTTCGGGCAGGACACCTGGGACGAGCTGAATCTGATCGAGCCGGGCAAGAACTACGGCTGGCCGGAGACCGAGGGCAAGGCCAGGGCCGGGCAGGCCGGCGCCGGTTTCGTGGACCCCGTCGAGGTGTGGAAGCCCGCGGACGCCTCGCCCAGCGGCATCGCCTACGCCAAGGGCTCGATCTGGATGGCCTCGCTGCGCGGCGAACGGCTGTGGCGGATCGCGCTGAACGGGACGAAGCCGGTGGCGGCGCCGCAGGGCTTCTTGAAGGGCACCTACGGGCGGCTGCGGACCGTCGTGGCGACCGGCGACGGCGGGTTGTGGCTGGTCACCAGCAACACGGACGGCCGGGGCACCCCGCACAAGGGCGATGACCGGATTCTCCGGCTCAAGGTGAGCTGACCCCTTCTGCCCCCTCTTTTCGCCTCTGCTGCCTACACTCGGGTGCCAGGGGACGGGTGCGCGTCATGCCGAAGAGGGGGCAGGCACCATGTTCAACATCGCCGAAGAGCTGTTCTCACCGGGCCGTCGGCACACCGACGAGGAGCGGCAGAAGATGTCGCTCGTCGTCGATGACGTGGGCGACGGCGATCCCGGGACGGGCCCGATAGACCTCTCCTCCGGAGTCGTCGTCATACGGGCGGGACGGGGCGCTGCCCCGGACGCCCGGGGTGCGTGCCCGGGGGCCCGATCCGCGCGGCCGCGAGGTGCCGGCTGCGGGCCGCGGTGACCGCGCCGACCACCGGCATGGCGAGCAGCGCCAGGAGGACCGGCGCGGGGCCTCCGTCGCTCGACTCCATCACGACCACCACCTCGCCGAAGGCCAGCGCCGTGGCGAGCAGGAAACAGACCGGTACCCGCAAGGGCCCGCAGGAGACCAGCCGGAGCGGGGCATAGGCCAGCACCAGGCCGATGACCGCGCCGATCGACGCGCCGACGGCCAGCGAGCCCAGCACCGCGACCGCGGCCAGCACCGGGTCTTCCAGCGTGCTGCCGCCCGGGCCGTTGACGAACCGCGTCAGCAGGGCGAGCACCCACAGGAAGGCGCCGGTCCCCGCCGGGATCGCCCCGGCCCGCAGACCGAACACCAGCCCCCGCCGCAGCACGGCGCGCGAATTCCCCATGTCGTCCCCGCATCCCGAAGTCCCGAAGGCGCCGCCGACCGCCGGCATCCGCGTCCGCAGTATCCCAGCGGCCCACCGTCCGGACGCGGCGGGGCCGGACGCGGCGGCCGGGTCAGGAGGCTGCCGGTTCGCCGAACAGGCGCAGCCGGTGGGCCACCGCGCCCGCCTCGCCGCGGCCGGATACGCCGAGCTTGGCGAGGATGTTGGAGACATGGACGCTGGCGGTCTTCGGGGAGATGAACAGCGTGTCGGCTATCTGGCGGTTGCTGCGGCCCTCGGCGACCAGGCGGAGCACGTCCCGTTCGCGCGGCGTCAGGCCGAGCGCCTCGGCGGGGGCGGGGTCGGCGGGTGAACCGTCCGCGGTGGCGCGGCGGGTGGCACCGGCGGTCGCGAGGGCCGCGGGAGCCGGTATCAGCCCGGTCAGCGGGATCCGGGCCCGCTGGGCGAGGAGGGTGAGTTCGTCGGCGAGCGGGCGGGCGCCCATGGCCGTGGCGGCGGTGTGCGCCTGGGTGAGCAGGAGTGCGGCGGCCTCGCGCGGGCTGCGGCCGTCCAGCCCGGCGGTGGCCCGCTCGCCGGCGTGCAGCAGGGACTCGGCCCAGCGGTAGCAGGACCGGGCGAGGTCGTGCGGGCGCTCCAGGGGCCGGAAGGCGGCGACCACCTCGGCCCAGGCGTCGGGGGTCTCGCGGCCCTCGGCGCGGCGGAGTTCGGCGTCGACGGCGAGGGCGTGCGCCTCCCAGACGGGGGCGAGCCGGGGCAGCTTCTTGGCGGTGTCCCGCACGCGGGCCAGGACCGCGGCCCGGCCGGGCTCGGCTGCGGGCAGTCCGCGGGCGTCCGCCTCGGCGGCGGCGGCCGACCACAGCAGCGGCCAGACATAGCGCTGGGTACCGGGCGGGCAGCCGGCGTCCAGGGCCTGGACGAGGATGGCGCGGGCGTCGAGGATCCGGCTCTGGTGCACGGCCAGGCGCAGGGCGTGCCGCGCGAGCGGGAGGGCGTGCTGCGGCTGGGGGTCGTGGGTGCCGTAGTGCTCACGGGCGACGGCCAGTTCGCGCTCGGCGGCGGCGAGGTCGCCCTGGTCCAGGGCGAGGTCGGTGAGGCGGTTGGCCGCCAGGGCGATCGAGCGGGCGCTCTGGGCGAGCCGGCGGCAGTCGGCGGCGGCCCGGCCCGCCTCCTCCCAGCGGCCCAGGGACTGGAGCGATTCGGCGCGGTTGCCCATCACCCAGCAGGTCTTGTCCTTGAGGCCGTAGCGGGTGGTGAGTTCGATGCCCTGCTCGGTGACCTCGGCGGCCTCCCGGGAGCGGCCCACGCCCTCCAGGAAGGACGGGAGGTTGACATGGCCGCGGCCGATGGCGGAGAAGTAGCCGCGCTCGACGGCGCGGTCGACGGCCCCGCGGAGGTCCGCCAGGCCCTCGTCGACCGCGCCGGAGTCGACCCGCAGACCCGCCAGCGTCAGCCGGGAGTTCAGCTCGGCCTCCTCGTCGCCCACCAACTGGGCCAGCTCCACCGCGCGTTCGGACGTCGCGAAGGTCTCCGGGCCCGGCTCGTGCAGCACCGCCCAGCTGGCGACGGCGGCCAGCACCTCGGCGTGCACGGAGGACGGCGGCAGACCGCGCACCAGCTCCTGTGCCCTGCCGAGGTCCTCCCAGCCGTTGCCGCGGCCGGTGCCCTGGCAGAGGCGGGAGCGCTGGACCAGGAACCAGGCCGTGCGCAGGGGGTCGTTCTCCTCGCGCAGGGCGCGCAGGGCGCGCTTGGTGATCGTGAAGGCCCGCTCGCCGTCGCCGGAGAGCCGGGCGGCCACCGCGATCTCGGCGAGCAGATCGAGGAAGCGCAGCGCGTCGTCGTCGCAGCCGCAGGCCGGATACGCCTCGGTGTAGTCGACCGAGCGCACCGCTTGGCGGACCTCCGCGGGCGCGTCGTCCCACAGCTCCAGGGCGCGGTCCAGCAGCCTGAGCTGCTCGGCGTAGGCGTGGCGGCGGCGGGCCTGGACGGAGGCGGCGAGGACGGCGGGCAGCGCCTTGGCCGCGTCATGGGCCTTGTACCAGTAGCTGGCCAGCCGGGCGGCGCAGGCGTCGGCGCGCACCAGGGAGGGGTCGGCCTCCAGGGCCTCGGCGTAGCGGCGGTTGAGGCGGGTGCGCTCGCCCGGCAGCAGGTCGTCGACGACGGCCTCGCGGACGAGGGCGTGCCGGAAGCGGTAGCCCGTGCCGTCCTGGGTGGGCACGAGGGTGTTGCTGCCGACGGCGGAGCGCAGCGCCTCGATGAGGTCGTCCTCGGGCATCCGGCAGACGGCGGAGAGGAGTTCGTGCTCGATGGTGGAGCCGCCCTCCGAGGCGATCCGCACCACCCGCTGGGCGTCCTCGGGGAGCGCCTCGACGCGCACCAGCAGCAGATCGCGCAACGGGTCGCTCAGCCCGTGCAGACAGCCGTCGGCGAGGCTGCGGGCCAGCTCCTCGACGAAGAAGGCGTTGCCCTCGGAGCGCTCGAAGACCCGGTCGACGGTGGCCTCTTCGGGATCGCTGCCGTTGATCCCCGCTATCTGGGAGCGGACCTCGTCCCTGTTGAAGCGGGCCAGCTCGACCCGCCGGACGGTCCGCATCCGGTCGATCTCGGCGAGGAAGGGGCGCAGCGGATGGCGGCGGTGGATGTCGTCGGAGCGGTACGTCGCCACCAGCAGGATGCCGGCGTCGTGCAGCGCCCTCAGGAGGTAGGCGAACAGCTCGCGGGTGGAGCGGTCGGCCCAGTGGAGGTCCTCGATGACGATGACGAGGGTGCGGTCGGCGGCGAGTCGCTCCAGGAGCCGGGCGGTCAGCTCGAAGAGGCGGGCGCGGCCGATCTCCTCGTCATGCGCCTCGCCCGGTGTCTCCCCCAATTCGGGCAGGATGCGGGCCAGCTCGCCCTCCTGGCCGGCGACGGCGGCGGCGAGCTCGTCGCGCAGATGCCAGTTGAGGGTGTGCAGGATCGCGGAGAACGGGGCGAAGGGCAGGCCCTCGGAGCCGATCTCGATGCAGCCGCCGAGCGCGACCAGCGCGCCCCGGGCACGCGCGGCCTCGCTGAACTCCTCGATGAGGCGGGTCTTGCCGACCCCGGCCTCGCCCCCGATGAGCAGGGCCTGCGGCTCACCGGAGGCCGCGATACGGGCGAGCGCGTCGCCCAACGCGGCGAGTTCGGCCGCGCGGCCGACGAACACGGGACTGACGGACCTGTTCTCCACGCTGCCGAGCATCGCACAGGCCGCTGACATTCCGGCAGGGGGTTTCGCCACGGCGGGATTTCCCGGTCTTCGGGGCCCGGCGAGGGTCAGGCGGCGGCGCGGCGTACGCGCCACCGCCATCCCCGCCTGCCGCTCACCGGCCCTTCGGGTTCGTTCTCCCCGGAGCGGGCGGCCGCGCCGCGCCCGGCGCGCAGGGTGCCGGTCGCCTCGCGGACCAGGCGCTGCCGGTCGGCCTCGCGGCGCAGCTCTTCGTAACGGACCCGCATGTGCAGTTCGGAGGTGTACACGGTGGTTCTCCCTTGAGACGTGGGCTTCTTGATGTGCTCAAGCCTCGTCGCCAAGGGGGGTAAGCCGCATCGGGAGGGTTCCCGATCTTTCCCTACGGGTGGTGCTTAGAAACCCGGCCGCAGGTGCCTCATGGGCCGGTTCCTGCCTTAGGCGCCCGGCCCGGGGCCCTTAGGGACGCTGGGCAGGCTCCCGAACAGGTCGAGGTACATACCGGCGGAGATCAGGATCCCCAGTACGGCGAGCGCCAGTCCGGCCCAGGCGACGGCGCGCACCCAGGGGGCGCGGGGACGGGTCAGCACCACCGCGGCGACGACCGCGGCGAGCACCGCGAAGACGCCGTTGACCAGGGCGGTGGTGTGCCACGGCGTGCCGTACACGGTGGCGATCTGGTCGGTGGCCTTGCCCGTCTGGAGCTTGATCTGGCCCAGCAGCGTCTGCCGCTCGGCCATCAGCGTGCCGAGCCAGGTGCCGGTGACGGACGCCAGGCCGAGCCCGGCGGCAACGACGGCACCGGCACCGGCGGCGACCCCGGTGGCGGGCGGTGCGGCGGCGGTGACTTCGTCGTCGTCACCGAGGCCGTCCTCGCCGTTGTCGTCCTCCTGCCCGGCGGCGGCCGCCTCCTTGGCGGCCTCGGGCTCCGCGCTCCCGGCTTCGGCGCCCGAGGTCCGTGCGCCCTCCGCCTTCTCTTCCTCCGCGGCGGCGGCCTGCGCCGGCACGGTCTCGTCGTCGGTTCGCTTCTCGGTCGTCCTGGTCGTTCCCATGGGCGCGACCGTAGGTGCCGCGTCTGAGAGCGAGATGAGAACGCGCTGCGAGCCGGCGTCTGCGGTGGCCGGGAGGCGGCTGCGGGCCGGGCGGCGGCCCGCGGCACGCCCTACACGCGCACCAGCGGCCGCTCGCCGCCCGGCTCCGGCGCGCCGTCGTCGTCCGGCTCCGGCGCGGCCTCGTCCGGCGACGGCGGCGGTTCGATGCTGATCCGGGGCAGCAGGCGGCCGAGCCAGGACGGCAGCCACCAGTTGGCGCCGCCCAGCATGTGCATCAGGGCCGGGACCAGCAGCGTGCGGAGGACGAAGGCGTCCAGCGCGACGGCGGAGGCCAGGCCGATGCCGAACATCGCGATGGTCCGGTCGCCGCTGAGGACGAAGGCCCCGAACACCGCGATCATGATGACCGCCGCCGAGTTGATCACCCGGCTGGTCTCGGCGAGACCGACCCGTACCGCCCGGCGGTTGTCGCGCGTGAGCTGCCACTCCTCGTACATCCGCGACACCAGGAACACCTGGTAGTCCATGGACAGCCCGAACAGCACCGACACCATGATCACCGGCAGGAACGGCTCGATCGGCCCGGCGCTGCCCAGCCCCAGCAGCTCGCTGCCCCACCCCCACTGGAAGATCGCGACGACGATCCCGAAGGACGAGGCGACGGCCGCGACGTTCATCAGCGCGGCCTTGAGCGGTATGCCGATGCTCCGGAAGGCGAGCAGCAGCAGGAGCGAGCCGAGCGCCACGACCACGCCGATGAACAGCGGCAGCTTGCCGACGATGACGGAGGCGAAGTCGTCATAGCTCGCGGTGATGCCGCCGACCCGCACCTGCATCGTGGTCCCGTCGGCGGCCTGGGGGAGCACGTCCGTGCGCAGGCGCTCCACCAGGTCGGAGGTCTGCCGGGACTGCGGTGAGCTGTCGGGGACGACGGTGATCAGCCCCGTGCTCCGGCTCCCGTCGAACTGCGGACGGCCGACCTCGGCGACGCCGGGCGTGGTGCGCAGTTGGTGCGGCAGTTTGTCGAAGGCGATCCGGTCCTTGGGGCCGTCGAGGGCGCCGACGAGGGTCAGCGGCCCGTTGGACCCGGGTCCGAAGCCGCTGCCGGGGCCGTCCCCCGGCCCGCCGTGCGCCAGCAGGTCGTAGGCCCTACGGGTGGTGGACGCGGCCGGGTTGTTGCCCTGGTCCGAGGTGCCCAGGTGGAGCCCGAAGGCGGGCAGTGCGAGGGCGAGCATCACGGCGGCCGCGGTCGCCCCGAGCAGCTTGGGGTGCCGCTCGACGAAGCCGGCCCAGCGGGCCGCGATGCCGGCGCGCCGCTCGGGCCGCGGCCCCTCCTCGGCGAGCCTGCGCCGCTCCCGACGGCCGAGCACCCGCATCCCGATCAGCCCGAGCAGCGCCGGCAGCAGCGTCACGGAAGCGGCCACGGTCAGGACGACGGTGAGCGAGGCGGCCAGCGCGACGCCGTTGAGGAAGTTCAGCCGCAGCATCAGCATGCCGAGCAGCGCGATGCACACCGTGGCCCCGGCGAAGACGACCGCGCGCCCGGATACACAGACGGCGCGTTCGGCGGCCTGTTGGACCGACATCCCCGCCCGCAGGCCCTTCCGGTGCCGGGTGACGATGAACAGCGCGTAGTCGATACCGACGCCGAGGCCGATCAGACTGCCGAGCATCGGCGCGAAGTCGGCGACGGTCATGGCGTGGCTGAGCAGGCTGATACCGGCCGAGGCGGTGCCGACGGCGGCCACCGCGATGACGATCGGCAGGAACGTCGCGGCGAGCGACCCGAAGGCGAGGAAGAGCACCACGGCCGCGGCGCCGATCCCGATGATCTCCGGGAGCTGGGCCCGCGGCGCCTCGGTGAGCGCGATGCCCGCGCCGCCCAGCTCGACCTGGAGGCCGTCGCCGGCCGCGTCCTGCGCGGTGTCGACGACCTGCTGGACCTCAGGGGCCTCCAGTTCGTCGACGGGCCGGTCGAAGACGAGCCGGGCGTAGGCGGTGTGCCCGTCCTCGCTGATCTGCCGCGCGCCGTGCGCACCGTCGCCGCGGACGCCGTAGGGGCCCCGCACCTCGGAGACCCGGGGCAGCTCGGCGACCTTCTCCAGGGTCTGCCGCATGGTCTTCTCGACCGCGCCGGAGCGCACCGTTCCGCGGTCGGTGTGCCACACGATGGTGTCGCTGTCCCCGGACTGCCCCGGAAACGCCTTCGCCATCAGGGCGCTCGCCCGCCCGGATTCGGTCCCAGGAACCTCGTAGTCGTTCGAGTACGCGGACCCGGTGACGCCCGCGGCGACGGCGGCGCCCGCGAAGGCGGCGAGCCAGAGGACGATCACCACGATGCGGCGCCTGAGACACCACCGAGCAAGAGCGGTCACGACGTCGATGCTTCCCGGGGTCGTGCGTCGATATCTCCCGGGTACGGGTGGTGCCGAGCGCGTATGTACGGGGACGGGCGGATGCGCCGCCAACCGATCGGGCGAGCGGCGGGCCCCTGACTGAGCAGAGTGGCACCCCGAGGAGATCCTTTGCGCTCTTTGTGGAATTCCCCACAAAGGGCCCGGATGCGGGGACTCGTCCCGCGCCGGGCGCGCCCCGCGCCGTCAGACCTCTTGACCACCCCATTGGTCTGAACCATTCTGAGCCACAGGGCCGGTCGAGCCGGCCCCGGCGGCGGTGGCCACCGTCTCGCACAGTTCCCCGGGTTTCCCCTTCGGCACTGGAGACAGCCATGCCTGGCACCGCGCGCACCAGACCGTCCCGCCACAGACGCCTGCTCACCACGCTCCTGGCGATCGTGGCCGCCGCCGCGGCGAGCACGACCGCCTCGGCCGCCCCGGCCCCCTCCCCCACCGCGTCCGCCGCCGACGTCAACGTCGCCAGGAACGCCGGCTACGAATCCGGCCTCAGCAACTGGACCTGCTCGGCGGGCAGCGGCAGCACCGTGACCTCCCCCGTCCACAGCGGCACCGCCGCCCTCAAGGCCACCCCCACCGCCTCGGACAACGCCCGCTGCTCGCAGACCGTCGCCGTCAAACCCGGCGCGACATACCGGCTCAGCGCGTACGTCCAGGGTTCCTACGTCTACCTGGGAGCCTCGGGCACCGGCACCACGGACGTCTCCACCTGGACGCCGTCCGCCACCGGGTGGCAGGAACTTTCCACCACCTTCACCACCGGCCCCAGCACCACCTCCGTCACCGTCTACACCCACGGCTGGTACGGACAGCCCGCCTACCACGCCGACGACTTCAGCGTCCTGGGACCCGACGGCGGAGGCGGGACCGACCCCGGCCCCGAGATTCCGGCCGCTCCTGGCGGTCTGGCGGCCGGTGCGGTGACCTCGTCGTCGGTGGCCCTGTCCTGGAACCCGGTCCCCGGCGCGACCGGCTACACGGTCTACCGCGACGGCGCCAGGGACCGCACGGCGAACGGCACTTCGGCGACGGTCACCGGGCTGAGCCCCTCGACCGCCTACCGCTTCCAGGTCTCCGCCACCAACGCCGCCGGCGAATCCGCCCGCTCCGCGGAGGTCCGGGCCACCACCGCGCCCTCCGGTGGCGGCACCGACCCCACCGTCCCCAAGCACGCGGTCACCGGCTACTGGCAGAACTTCAACAACGGCGCCACGGTCCAGAAGATCAGCGACGTCCCCGGCCAGTACGACATCATCGCGGTCGCCTTCGCCGACGCCACCACCACGCCCGGCGCCGTCACCTTCCACCTCGACTCGGCGGGCCTGGGCGGCTACACCGTCGACCAGTTCAAGGCCGACATCAAGGCCAAGCAGGCGGCCGGCAAGTCGGTGATCGTCTCCGTCGGCGGGGAGAAGGGCACGGTGTCGGTCAACGACGCGGCCTCGGCGGCCAACTTCGCCGACAGCGTCCACGCGCTGATGCAGCAGTACGGCTTCGACGGCGTCGACATCGACCTGGAGAACGGCCTCAACCCGACCTATATGACACAGGCGCTGCGCTCGCTCTCCCAGAAGGCGGGCGGCCGACTCGTGCTCACCATGGCGCCGCAGACCATCGACATGCAGTCCACGTCGGGCGGCTACTTCCAGACCGCGCTGAACGTCAAGGACATCCTCACGGTCGTCAACATGCAGTACTACAACAGCGGTTCGATGCTCGGCTGCGACGGCAAGGTCTACTCCCAGGGCAGCGTCGACTTCCTCACGGCGCTCGCCTGCATCCAGCTCGAAGGCGGACTGGACCCCTCGCAGGTGGGCCTGGGACTGCCCGCTTCCCCCCGCGGCGCCGGCAGCGGCTATGTCGCCCCGAACGTCGTGAACGCCGCGCTGGACTGCCTCACCAAGGGCACGAACTGCGGCACCTATAAGCCAGCGAGGACCTACCCCGGCCTACGGGGCGCCATGACCTGGTCCACCAACTGGGACGCGGCGAACGGCAACGCCTGGTCGTCGGCGGTCGGTCCGCACGTGCACGGCCTGCCGTAGGCGCACACCGACGGGCTTTGTCATAGGTCCGGCCGCGGCCCTATGACAAAGCCTCGGCAGTGTCGGGCCTCTTCCGCGCACGCCCGACGCCGGCGCACCCGCCCGCGCAGCCGGACGCTCTGCCCTAGCCGGAGGCCAGCAGCACCGGGGCCAGTTCCCGGAGTTGCTCCAGGCCCAGGCCGCGCTGGGTGGCGACGGGCTGGATGGCGACATGGTCGGCGCCCGCGTCGAGGTGTTCCCGTACCCGGCGCAGCACAGCGTCCTCGTCGCCCCACGCCACGATCGCGTCGACCAGCCGGTCGCTGCCGCCGTCGGCGAAGTCCGCGTCGTCGAAGCCCAGGCGGCGCAGATTGCCGGTGTAGTTGGGCAGCTGGAGGTAGAAGCGGGTGTGGTGCTCGCGGGCCAGGGCACGGGCCTTCGCCGGGTCGGTCTCCAGCAGGACGGCCTGCTCGGGAGCGAGCAGCGGATCCGTACCGAGGATCTCGCGGGCACGGGCGGTGTGCTCGGGCGTGACGAAGTACGGGTGGGCGCCGGCCGTCCGGTCCCGGGCCAGCTCCAGCATCTTCGGGCCGAGTGCCGCCAGCACCCGGCCCGGGGCGGGGTCGGCCACCGGACCGTCATACGGGGCGGCGTCCATCGCGTCGAGGTAGGCGCGCATCGCGGCCAGCGGCTTGGTGTAGGTGTGTCCGCGCTGGCCGATGATCGGGGCGTGGCTGGCGCCCAGGCCCAGGAGGAAGCGGCCGTCGTACGCCTCGGCGAGGGTCTGCGCGGCGGCGTACGCGGCGGAGGCGTCGCGCACCCAGATGTTGGCGATGCCGGTGGCGACCGTGATGCGCTCGGTGGCGGCCAGCAGGACGCCGGCCAGACTGGCAGATTCGGTCGTGGGATTCTCACCGAACCACAGGGCGCCATAGCCGAGTTGCTCGATCTCGACGGCCGCCTTACGGGCCGTTGCCGCCGGGACGAGGCCGAGCCCGCCGTGCCAGACACCGATCCGGCCGATCTTCGTAGCCAGCGTGCGCTGCTGCATCGTTTCGTTCCTCCACTGCCCGGGGTCGCGATCCGCACCTGCCGGAACCCTGCCCGCTCCAAGATCCGTACCGTGCACAGCATCCAGGAGGCGCCGGGCATTCCCCGCCGACACAACCGAAGCGGCCGCCCTTCCCGAGAAGGACGGCCGCTCGGCGGTACCGGACCGGCGGTGGCGGCGATCGCCTCGTCGACGGCGGTGCCCAGGGCACCCGCGTCGGAGACGACCTTCAGGCCGCGCTTGTCGCCGACCTCGTCCGGGGTGGTCACCCCCGGAAGATTCAGCCAAATAATCAGACAAATAAATCCATCGAGTGGAGCACGGGAAGTCCGACAAGGCAGAATCCTTGGGCGTGAATCAGATATGTGCCGACCACTACACCGGAGGCATTCGGTAGTGCGGAATAAAGAACGAGAAAATTATGTCGATGAGTCCGAATTCTCGGATATCGCCAAGAGCCCGGCCGAGGCACGTGCCGTTAAGAATGCATTGAAATTGGTCGCCGAGGGCGGCGCGGGCGACACACTCAAGGAAATGGCTCAAGAAATTCTCACAGGACGCATAGGGCTACGTGAGGCACTGAACGTATCCGCCTATACCGAGCAGATAGCCCAGCAGTCGGATTCAGCCCGTGAGCGCTGGGACGGCATGTCGGAGCGCGAGCGGGAAGCCCTGGCCACCGAGGGGGAGCGGCACCTGGAAGAGCTGCAGCGGGAGATTGACGAGGAACACTCGCAAAGAATGCACGGCGGCACATCAAAGGGCTCCGAACCCCGTCACAGCGGCGGCTCCTGGTCACTGTAATGACGGAGAGTCCCGCCGCCTGGCGATATTTTCACGAAATCGGCCAGAAGCTGAAAGGAGCTGCCGAATCCTTCAGGTCGCTGCAGCAGCACTACGACCAAATCGCCCGAATGGTGTACTCGGCAGCCGAGCTCGTCAAGGGCGTCATCGTCATGATCTGCGACCTGGCGGTCCAGGCAATTCTTTTCAACATTGCTATGGCTGCGGCACTCGCCTCGGTCTACGGCTCCGCTGCCGCGCCCGTACTGGAAGCGCTCGCCATGGCGCGCGTGATGGCGGCCCTGAAGAAGTACACCGAAATGCTCGCAATCCTGGAAAAGCTGGTCACGGGTGTGCATGCGGTCATCGGTCTTGTCTTCGCCGCATCGACCGGCCTCTGCAGCCAAGTCAAGGATTTCCCCCGCCCCGGCTCCGGATATGACCACCAGGCCGTTTAGAAGAGGAAGGACGGGCCATGTCGTTCGTACCGGACCACTATCCGCCGCGCATCGCCGTGGGAATATGCGGGATCACGGCGCTGGTCACCGCCTCAGACGCCGTGAGTATCAGCAGAGGCCAGCCTCAGACGATGCTCATCGTGATCAACCTGGTCCTTCTGCTCTGCTCGGTTCTCGCCGTGGCCGGATGGCGCAGAGAACGCCATGAATTGCTCTTGGCGGCGGGCTTGGGTGTGGTGGCTGTCGCCTTCGCCGGTGGTTGGCTGTTCACCTCGTGACACCTGCCGCGTGAAGCCCGCTCGGAGCGGAACGAGCCTCCTCGCCGCGCACTGCTGATGCGACGGCACGAAGCGGCCGCCCTTCCCGAGAAGGACGGCCGCTCGGCGGTACCGGATCGGCGGGGTGTCAGCCCTCGACGCCCAGCTTCTCCAGGATCAGTTCGCGCACCCGGGCCGCGTCGGCCTGGCCGCGCGTGGCCTTCATGACCGCACCGACCAGAGCGCCGGCCGCGGCCACCTTGCCGCCGCGGATCTTGTCGGCGATGGCGGCGTTGGCGGCGATCGCCTCGTCGACGGCGGTGCCCAGGGCACCCTCGTCGGAGACGACCTTCAGGCCGCGCTTGTCGACGACCTCGTCCGGGGTGCCCTCGCCCGCGAGGACGCCCTCGATGACCTGACGGGCCAGCTTGTCGTTGAGGTCTCCCTTGGCGACCAGCTCGGCGACCCGGGCGACCTGCTCGGGGGTGATCGCCAGGGCGGCCGGCTCGACGCCGTCCTCGTTGGCGCGGCGGGCCAGCTCGCCCATCCACCACTTGCGGGCCGCGGCGGCGTCCGCGCCGGCCTCGACGGTGGCGACGATCAGGTCGACCGCGCCCGCGTTGAGGATCGACTGCATGTCGTGCTCGCTGATGCCCCACTCGTCGCGGAGGCGGTTGCGGCGCACCCGCGGCAGCTCGGGCAGCGTGCCGCGCAGCTCCTCGACCCACTCGCGGGAGGGGGCCACCGGCACCAGGTCCGGCTCGGGGAAGTAGCGGTAGTCCTCGGCCTCTTCCTTGATCCGGCCGGAGGTCGTGGAGCCGTCCTCCTCGTGGAAGTGCCGGGTCTCCTGGACGATCGTGCCGCCGCCGTTCAGCACGGCCGCATGCCGCTGGATCTCGAAGCGGGCCGCGCGCTCCACGGAGCGCAGGGAGTTGACGTTCTTGGTCTCCGAGCGCGTACCGAACTTCTGCGTGCCGTTGGGGCGCAGCGAGAGGTTCACGTCGCAGCGCATCTGGCCCTGCTCCATACGGGCCTCGGAGACGCCCAGCGCCTTGATGAGCTCGCGCAGCTCGGCGACGTACGCCTTGGCGACCTCGGGGGCCCGCGCGCCCGCGCCCTCGATGGGCTTGGT
The DNA here is from genome assembly GCF_055567415.1 of Streptomyces sp. NPDC026575. Lineage (NCBI taxonomy): Bacteria > Bacillati > Actinomycetota > Actinomycetes > Kitasatosporales > Streptomycetaceae > Streptomyces > Streptomyces sp. NPDC026575. Next base: position 195,982 of record NZ_JBVHQM010000012.1, on the reverse strand, counting down.
GACGATCTCGATGAGCGGGATGCCGGCGCGGTTGTAGTCCAGCAGGGAGTGCCGGGCGCCGTGGATGCGGCCGGTGGCGCCGCCGACGTGCGTCGACTTGCCGGTGTCCTCCTCCATGTGCGCGCGCTCGATCTCCACGCGGAAGACCTCGCCGTCCTCCAGCTGCACGTCGAGGTAGCCGTCGAAGGCGATCGGCTCGTCGTACTGGGAGGTCTGGAAGTTCTTCGGCATGTCCGGATAGAAGTAGTTCTTCCGGGCGAAGCGGCACCATTCGGCGATGGTGCAGTTCAGGGCCAGGCCGATCTTGACGGCGGACTCGACGCCGGTCGCGTTGACGACCGGCAGCGAGCCGGGCAGGCCCAGGCAGGTGGGGCAGGTCTGCGAGTTGGGCTCGGCGCCCAGGGTGGTGGAGCACCCGCAGAACATCTTGGTCTTGGTGCCGAGTTCGACGTGTACCTCAAGCCCCATGACGGGGTCGTAGGCGGCCAGCGCGTCCTCGTACGACACCAGGTCGGTGACAGTCACGGTGAAACTAACCTCTCAGGTCCGGCGCCGGGTCAGTCCGCGAGGACGTCGTCGTCGCCAAGACGGCGCAGTTCGCGGATGAGCAGGGCGACGCCGGTGACGATGGCGGCGGCGGAGACGACGGCGTCGATCATCTGGAGCGTGTCCTGCTCCGTCTTGGCCTTCTTCGCCTGCTTGACGATGCTCACCGCGCCGAACAGCGTGGTGCCGATGGACAGATACGTACCGGGCTTGGACTTCTTGAAGCCCTTGGCCTTGGCGAGCTTTCCACTCACAGTGCGGGTGCCTCCTCAAGCAGCGGGTGGCCCCAGCGCCCGGTGAACGCGGCCTCGACCGCGGCACCGACCTTGTAGAGCCGGTCGTCCTTCATGGCAGGGGCGATGATCTGGAGTCCCACCGGCAGCCCGTCCTCGGGGGCCAGGCCGCAGGGCAGCGACATGGCCGCGTTGCCCGCGAGGTTGGTGGGGATCGTGCACAGGTCGGCGAGGTACATCGCCATCGGGTCGTCGGCCCGCTCGCCGATCGGGAAGGCGGTGGTCGGCGTCGTCGGCGAGACGATCACGTCGACCTGCTCGAACGCCTTCTCGAAGTCGCGGGTGATCAGCGTCCGCACCTTCTGGGCGGAGCCGTAGTACGCGTCGTAGTAGCCGGAGCTGAGCGCGTACGTACCGAGCATGATCCGGCGCTTGACCTCGGGGCCGAAACCGGCCTCACGGGTCAGCGCGGTGACCTCCTCGGCCGACTTCGTGCCGTCGTCGCCGACCCGCAGGCCGTAGCGCATGGCGTCGAAGCGGGCCAGGTTGGAGGAGCACTCGGACGGCGCGATCAGGTAGTACGCCGACAGCGCGAGGTCGAAGGACGGGCAGTCCAGCTCGACGATCTCGGCGCCCAGCTCCTTGAGCAGCTCGACCGACTCGTCGAACCGCTGGATGACGCCGGCCTGATAGCCCTCGCCGCGGAACTGCTTGACGACGCCGACCCGCATGCCCTCGACGCTGCCGTTGCGCGCGGCCTCGACGACCGGCGGTACGGGCGCGTCGATGGACGTGGAGTCGAGCGGGTCGTGGCCCGCGATGGCCTCGTGGAGCAGCGCGGCGTCCAGGACCGTACGGGCGCACGGGCCGCCCTGGTCCAGGGAGGAGGAGAAGGCGACCATGCCGTAGCGGGAGACGCCGCCGTAGGTGGGCTTGACGCCGACCGTGCCGGTGACGGCGGCGGGCTGGCGGATGGAGCCGCCGGTGTCCGTGCCGATGGCCAGCGGGGCCTGGAAGGAGGCGAGCGCGGCGGAGGAGCCACCGCCGGAGCCACCGGGGATCTTGGTCAGGTCCCAGGGGTTGCCGGTCGGCCCGTAGGCGCTGTTCTCGGTCGAGGACCCCATGGCGAACTCGTCCATGTTGGTCTTGCCGAGGATGACGACGTCGGCGGCCTTGAGCTTCTTGGTGAGCGTCGCGTCGTACGGCGGGAGCCAGCCCTCAAGGATCTTGGAACCGACGGTCGTGGGCATGCCCTCCGTCGTGAAGATGTCCTTGAGCGCGAGCGGGACGCCGGCCAGCGGGCCGAGCTTCTCGCCGCGGGCGCGCTTGGCGTCCACGGCGCGGGCCTGGGCGAGCGCGCCCTCGCGGTCGACGTGCAGGAAGGCGTTCACCTTCTCGTCGACGGCCTCGATGCGCGCCAGGTGGGCCTCGGTCACCTCGACGGCGGTGAGCTCGCCGGCGGCGATCTTCGCCGCGATCTCGGCGGCGGTGAGCTTGATCAGGTCTGCCATGTCGGTCACTCCTCCCCCAGGATCTGCGGCACCTTGAAACGCTGCTGCTCCTGGGCCGGGGCGCCGGAGAGCGCCTGCTCGGGAGCGAGCGACGGACGGACCTCGTCCGGCCGCATGACATTGGTCAGGGGCAGCGGGTGGGAGGTCGGCGGTACGTCTTGGTCGGCGACCTCGGAGACGCGGGCGACCGCGCCGATGATGTCGTCGAGCTGTCCGGCGAAGTGGTCGAGCTCTTCGTCCTGCAGCTCCAGACGTGCCAGCCGGGCGAGGTGAGCGACCTCCTCGCGCGTGATGCCAGGCATGCAGCGATCCTCTGGTGTTCTTGGCGGAGTGTTCCGGGCGGAGTGTTCCGGTGGAGTCTTCTGGGCGAATGCTCCGGTGAACTTGTCCGGCCCAATCCTATGGCGTACGCACCAGCTGCCGCGAAACCCTTTCCCCGGGGCGCCGCCCATGAGACGGGCGCGCCCCGTCGTCGCACCGTTCACGGGGCCTCGGAGGCCGGGGGGCGAGGGCCTCCGGCCGCGTCGCCTCCGTCGTCTCCGTCGCCCTCTGCGGGCTGGTCACGTTCTGCGGGGTCTGCGGGCTGGTCACATTCGGCGGGGTCTTCGGCGGCGGCGTGCGCGTCGGCGTCGTCGCCTGCGTCTGCGTCGTGCTGGTCGTTCCGATCGCTGTCGTCGGGCTGGTCGTGCTGATCGCTGTCGTCGGGCTGGTCGCTGTGATCATTGTCGGAGCGGGGACACGGGACGGCCGGTGGCCGGGTCAGTTCAAGACCTGTCCCGAAGGGCGCTCGGCTGCCTTCTCCGCCGCCAGGGCGGCCGTCTCCGACTCACGGTGCCAACCGTGCTCACCGCGGGCCCTCAGCCAGGCCGTGGTCTCGTCCGGTGGCATCGCCGCCGCCACCAGCCAGCCCTGTACGGCGTCGCAGCCGAGGTCGCGCAGGCGCTCCCAGGTCTCGTCGTCCTCGACGCCCTCGGCGACGACCAGGAGGCCGAGGGAGTGGGCGAGGTCCAGGGTGCAGCGGACGATCTCGGCGTCCTCCGTGTCGACGGCGAGCCGGGCGACGAAGGAGCGGTCGATCTTCAGCTCGCTGACCGGGAGGCGCCGCAGATGGACCAGCGAGGAGTAGCCGGTGCCGAAGTCGTCGAGGGACATCTTCACCCCGTGGGCGGTGAGCCCGGCCAGGGTGTCGGCGGCCCGCTGCGGGTCCTCCAGGAGGACATGCTCGGTTATCTCCAGTTGGAGGGCGCCCGGTGGGACCCGATGTCGGGCGAGCCGGGCGGCGACCGCGCCGGCGAAGCCCGGGGAGTGCACATCCCGGGGGGAGACGTTGACCGCGACCGGCACCTCCAGGCCCATCGCGCGCCAGCGCGCCACCTGGGCGAGCGCGGTCTCCAGGACGTACTCGGTCAGCCTGGGCATCAGCCCGGAGGACTCGGCGATGGCGATGAACTCGTCCGGTGGGACCCGGCCGCGGTCCGGGTGGACCCAACGGACCAGCGCCTCCAGCCCGGCGACATGCCCGTCGAAGCCGACCTTGGGCTGGTAGTGCAGCTCGACGTCGCCGGCGTCCAGGGCGCGGCGCAGATCGCCCAGCAGGCCGAGCCGGTCGGGGGTGTTCCCGTCCCGCTTGGCCTCGTAGAGCTCGACACCGCTGCGGTCGCGCTTGGCCTGGTACATCGCCACGTCGGCGCGGCGCAGCAGCCCCTCGGCGTCGAGGGCGTGGTCGGGGAAGACGGCGACCCCCGCGCTGGCTTCGAGCACGAGGGTCAGCCCGTCGAGGTCCAGCGGCGACCCGAGGGCGGCGACGAGGTTGCGGGCCACCCGCTGGGAGCTGGTGAGGGAGTCGGTGGTGGGCAGCAGGACGGCGAACTCGTCGCCGCCGAGCCGGGCCGCCTCGGCGCCGCGCGGGAGGGCGTGCCGCAGCCGGTCGGCGATCTGCAGCAGCAGGCGGTCGCCGGCGAGGTGGCCGAGGGTGTCGTTGACCGACCGGAAGCGGTCCAGGTCGATCAGGACCAGGGCCGAGCGGACGCCGACGCGCTCGGCCTCGTCCAGCGCGGTCCAGGTGCGCTCCAGCAGCCACTGACGGTTGGGCAGGCCCGTGAGCGGGTCGCGCAGCTGCTCCTCGGCGCGGGCCCGGGCTATCCAGAGGGTGGAGTCCAGCGCGATGAGCGGGACCGCGAACAGCGGCAGCAGCAGGGGCGCGTGGACGGCGCAGACGGCGATCAGCGGGGAGATGCCGAGGAGTGCGATGCCGACGAGTGCCTGGCGTACGACGGCCGTTCGGGGGATCGCCGGCAGCGTTCCGCTGCGGGGGGCGAGGCTGATCCACAACAGGGCGCGGCTGACGAGCAGATAGCCGGCGGCGGTGACGAGGACTTCGGGGAGGACCGTCAGATCCCATGCCTTGGGGCTCCAGGGCTGGCGGACGCTGGAGACCACTCCGAAGGCGGCGAGGCCGAGGGCCGCGGCGCCGATGCCGAGGATGTCCACGGCACCGTGCACCACGGCCTGTCGCCACCGGTGCCGGCGGGCGGCGCCGACGAGGACGACGACGGAGAGGCTGACGAGGGTGGCCGGCACCCAGCCGTACAGCAGCAGGACGGCGAGGGCGAGCGCGGCGCCGGATCCCGTGCCGCCCCACCAGCGGTCCCGGCCGAGCGCGACCAGATGGCCGACGATGACGCCCGTGAGGATCGCCAGCGACCAGCCCACCGAGCCGGCCGGGAACAGCGCGTCACCTTTGCCGAGAGTCCAGATCACGCCCGTGGCGAGCGCGAGGCCCGCCACGATGACGATGGTCGCGGGCAGCGCGGGCACGACGAGCCGCCGGAGCCGCGACGCCGGAGCGGCGCTGTCGGTCGGTTTCATTCCGATCCCTCTCACAGCCGGCTGAGCCCGCGCCACGGCAGGCGCACCCCACCAGGTTAGGCCGCGGAAGGCCGCCGCGGGCAGCGATCGGCGACGGTTGCCCGAATGCGACCCGGCGCCCGGGATCAATCTGGTATGCGCTGATGGGGTGACACCTCACTCCTCCTCAGGCGGAGTGACGGCTACCGCTCGTGCCGCGTCGGGACCCTGTTCCAGCAGCACCGCAAAGCCGTCATCGTCCAGTACCGGGACCTTCAATTGCATGGCCTTGTCGTACTTCGAGCCGGGGTTATCGCCCACCACTACGAAACCGGTCTTCTTCGAAACAGAACCGGTCACCTTCGCTCCGAGGTTCTGGAGGGCCTCTTTCGCGCCATCTCTGGTGTGTGACTGAAGTGTGCCCGTTACGACGACGGTGACGCCTTCCAGCGGGCGCGGGCCCTCCTCGCCCGTCTGCTCCTCCTCCATCCGGACGCCGGCGGCCCGCCACTTCTCGATGATCTGCTGATGCCAGTCATCGGCGAACCACTGCTTCAGCGAGGCGGCGATCGTGGCCCCGACGCCGTCGACCGCGGCCAGCTCCGTCTCGTCCGCCTCCCGGATGCGGTCGATGGAGCGGAACTCCCGCGCCAGCGCCTCGGCCGCCACCGGACCCACGTGCCGGATCGACAGGCCGGTCAGGATCCGGGCCAGCGGGCGCTCCTTGGCGGCCTGGATGTTCTCCAGCATGGCCAGGGCGTTCTTCTTCGGCTCGCCCTTCTGGTTGGCGAAGAACGTGACGACCTTCTCCTCGCCGGTCTTCGGGTCGCGCTTGGGCAGACCGGAGTCGGGGTCGAGGACATAGGACTTGATGGGCAGCAGCTGCTCGATGGAAAGGCCGAAAAGGTCGCCCTCGTCCTTCAGCGGCGGCTCCGCGGGCTCCAGCGGCTGGCTGAGCGCCGTGGCCGCGACATAGCCGAAGTTCTCGATGTCCAGGCACTTGCGGCCGGCCAGGTAGAACAGCCGCTCGCGGATCTGCGCGGGGCAGGCGCGGGCGTTGGGGCAGCGCAGGTCGATATCGCCTTCCTTGGCGGGCTGCAGCGCCGTCCCGCACTCGGGGCACTCGGCCGGCATCACGAACTCCCGCTCGCTGCCGTCCCGCAGATCGACGACCGGCCCCAGGATCTCCGGGATGACGTCGCCGGCCTTGCGGATCACGACGGTGTCCCCGATCAGCACGCCCTTGGCCTTGACCACGTCCTGGTTGTGCAGGGTCGCGAACTCCACCTCGGAACCGGCCACCGTCACCGGCGCGACCACGGCGTACGGCGTGACCCGGCCCGTACGGCCGACGCCGACGCGGACGTCGACCAGCTTGGTGTTGACCTCCTCCGGCGGGTACTTCCAGGCGATCGCCCAGCGCGGCGCCCGGGAGGTGGAGCCCAGCCTTCCCTGGAGCCGAATCTCGTCCAGCTTGACGACCACACCGTCGATCTCGTGCTCGACGGCCGTGCGGCGGGTCTCGGGGTCGCCGTAGCGGGTGATGAACTCGCGGGTGTCCGCCAGGGAGTCCACGACCCTGTTGTGGGTGGCCGTCGGCAGGCCCCACTCCTTGAGCAGGTCGTACGCCTCCGACAGGCGGTCGATCTCCAGACCGTCGCGGGCGCCGAGGCCGTGGACGACCATGTGCAGCGGCCGGCTGGCCGTGACCTTGGGGTCCTTCTGGCGCAGCGAACCGGCCGCGGCGTTACGGGGGTTGGCGAACGGGGGCTTGCCGTCGGCCACCAACCGCTCGTTGAGTTCGAGGAACTTCTCCATCGGGAAGTAGACCTCGCCGCGCACCTCGACCAGATCGGGGACCCGGTCGCCCTTGAGGCGGTGCGGGATCTCGGCGATCGTCCGGACGTTGGGGGTGATGTCCTCGCCCGTACGGCCGTCGCCCCGGGTGGCCGCCCGGGTCAGCCGGCCGTGCTCGTAGGTGAGGTTGACCGCGAGGCCGTCGACCTTCAGCTCGCACAGGAAGTGGTACCCGGCGCTCCTGGGGTCACCGCCCAGTTCGCCGGCGAGGCGCTCGGCCCAGGCCGCCAACTCCTCGTCGTCGAAGGCGTTGTCGAGCGAGAGCATCCGCTCGCGGTGCTCGACCTCGGTGAACTCCGTGGCGTACGCCCCGGCGACCTTCTGGGTCGGGGAGTCCGGGGTGCGCAGCTCCGGGTGCTCGTCCTCCAGGGCCTGGAGGGAGCGCAGCAGCGTGTCGAACTCCGCATCGCTGACGATCGGGGCGTCCTTCACGTAATACCGGAAGCGGTGCTCCTCGATCTGCTCAGCGAGCTGCGCGTGCTTCTCCCGCGCCGCTGCGGGCACCTTGGACTCCGCTGCGTGCTGTTCGCCAGCCACTGTCTTGTCCTCCCGTGGTCCTTGAGTGCGGTCACTCAGGGTTGTCTGCGAGTGATCTCGCCGCCCGGACGCAGTGGGCGAGGGCCGAGCGGGCATATGCGGGCGAAGCACCCGCGAGTCCGCACGACGGGGTGACGACCACGGACTCGCCGAGAATCCCTGGTGCCAGCCCCAGCCTGCGCCAGAGCGTCCTGACACCCATGACGCTACCGGCAGGGTCTGACAATCGGCCGTCCACGCCCGGCACCACGCCTGCGAACAGCGTCGTCCCGCCCTCGACGGCCTCGCCGATCGCCTCCTCCTCACGCTCGGTGAGCAGTGCGAAATCGAACGAGATGCCCGAGACACCCGCCCGCCGCAGCAGCCCGAACGGCACCTCGGGCGCGCAGGAGTGGACGACCACGGGCCCGCCGTCCGCGACCGCGACGAGATCGCGCAGCGCGTCCTCGACGACCGCCCGGTCCACGGCCCGGTGGGTGCGGTAGCCGCTCGCGGACTTCACCCGCCCCTGGAGCACGGCCGTCAGCGACGGCTCGTCGAGCTGGAGCACCGGATGCGCACCCGGCACCCGTCGCCGTACGTCCGCGAGATGGCCGCGCAGCCCCTCGGCCAGCGACGCCGCGAGGTCCCGGCAGGCGCCGGGGTCGCTCAGGGCCGCCTCGCCGTTGCGCAGCTCCAGGGCGGTGGCCAGCGTCCAGGGCCCGACCGCAGAGACCTTCAGCGGCCCCTGGTACCCCTGGGTGAACTCCTCCAGGGCGTCGAGGTCCTCACCGAGCCAGGAGCGGGCGCGCCGGGTGTCGCGGCCCGGCCGGTCGCTGATCCGCCAGCCGCTGGGCTCCACATGGCCGTAGACCTCGACGAGCAGCCCGAGGGTCCGCCCGATCATGTCGGCGCCGGGCCCCCGCGCCGGGAGCTCCGGCAGATACGGGAATGCCTCCAGCGAACCGGTGACCGTCTTCGCCGCCTCGCGCGCGTCCCCGCCCGGCATCGACCCGATCCCGGTCGCCGCGCCCGCGGCCCACTTCTGCGTGCTGTTCTCGCTCACCCAGGAAGGGTATGCGGCGGCGGGGAGGAGGGCGGAACGGGTGGCAGTGCGTCCGGCGGCCACCGGGCCGCGAACGTGTGGGAGTGCGTCCGGCGGCCACCGGGCCGCGTCCGGGACGATGCGCCCCGGGACGCTCCGCCCCGGGACGTTCCGCGCCCGCCTCGTCACCCCCGGCCGCGGATCCCCAGCCGGCCGGCCACCGCCGCGACCGCCAGTGCGACCGCCGCCAGGGCGAAGGCGCAGGTCGCGCCCTGGTAGCCGGCGCCCGCCCCGGTCAGCACCGCGCCCATCCCGGCGATGCCGACCAGGGAGCCGATCTGGCGGTTGGCGTTGAGGGTCGCGCTGCCGATGTCGGCGTGCTCGCGGCCCGCGGCGGCCATCAGGACTCCGGTCATCGCCGGGGAGCTGACCCCGCTGCCGATGTTGGCGACGGCGAGGATCAGCGCGATCGCCCAGTACGGCAGGCCGGGCGCGAGGAGCAGGAAGAGCAGCAGATAGCCCGCCGCGGAGAGCGCCAGGGACGCGGTGAGCGCGGTCCGGTCGCCGATGCGCGGTCCGATCCGGGCGTAGAGCATGTTGCCGAACGGGATGACCAGTACGGCCGGCAGCATCTGCAGCCCCGCCGTCACCGAGCTCGCGCCGCGCGCCGTCTGGAGGAAGAGCCCGAGGACGAACAGCGCCCCGTAGAAGGCGAAGTTGAACAGGAAGCCGACCAGGTTGGCCGTGGAGAAGCTGCTCTCCGCGAAGAGCGAGACCGGCAGGATCGGCGTACGGGCGGTCCGTTCCCGGATGAGGAAACCGGCCGCCGCCAGCGCCGCCACCGCGAACGCCGCCAGGACGAAGGGGGCGGACCACCCGATGTCGGGCCCCTCGATGAGCGCATAGCTCAGCGATCCGAGGGCGAGCAGGCCCAGGACGTGGCCGCTGCCGCCGAGCGCCGAACCGCGGCCCGGGACCGCCGCGACGACCCATCGGGTGAGCAGCAGCCCGGCGATGCCGATGGGGAGGTTGACCAGGAAGATCGAGCGCCAGCCGAGGGTCCCGACCAGGAGGCCGCCGATGGTCGGCGCGAGCCCGACGGACGTGGAGACGATCGCGGACCACAGGCCGAGGATCTTCGCCCGGCGCGCCGGCTCAGGGAAGGCATTCATCAGCAGCGACAGCGAGCTGGGCATGAACAGGGCCGCGCCCACCCCCTGCGCGAAGCGGGCCGCCACCAGGACCGTGCCGTTCGGCGCGACCGCCCCCAGGAGGGACGCGGCGGTGAACACGGCGAGCCCGACGAGGTAGATCCGGCGGGCGCCGAACCGCTTCGCCAGCGAGCCCGCGAGCAGCAGCAGCGACGCGAAGGCCAGGACGTAGCCGTCGACGACCCAGGTGAGGCCGGACATGCTCAGCCCGAGCCGGGCCCGCAGCTCGTTCGCCGCGACGTTCATGATGCCGGTGTCCAGGCTGGCCATCACGAATCCGAGGGCCAGGACGAGGAGTTGGAGGCCGCCGCCGGGCCGCCGCCGGGCCCGGTCGGGGGTCGGTGCGGCCGGTACCTCATGTGCGGCGCGGCGCGCGGCCGCCTTCTGAACGATCATGTATTTAGTTAAAGCTGTAGCTATCGATGGGGGCAATGATTACAGCTATAACTTTACTGAATGCATACGGAACCGCGGACAGCGCGCCGCAGACGGCCGGTCCGCAGCGCTCGGGGCCGGCAAGGACTCAGGGAGCCCCGCCCCAGGCCCCTCAGCCCCGCCCCAGAGCCTTCAGCAGGTCGTCGCGCAGCGCGGACCGCTCCTCGTGCGAGAGGTGGTCCAGCGGCGACGCGGTCCCCATCCTCCGCAGCAGATCGAGCCGCAACTCCCGCCCCGCCTCGGTCAGTACGAGCTGCTTGGCCCGCCCGTCCAACGGGTGCGGCTGCCGGACGACCATGCCCTGCTTCTCCAGTTTGGAGATGACATAGGTGACGTTCGGCGGCTCGCAGCACAGCACCCCGGCCAGCTCGCGCGCGGTCTTCGGCTCGCCGAGCTCCTCCAGCGCCTTGGCCTGCGTCGGCGTCAGGTCCAGCTCGGCGATCCGGCTGCGCTGATGGGCGTCCAGGCGGCGGCCCAGCTCGGTGACGAGCCCCCGGATCTCCCGGAACCCGCACCCCGCCGCCGCAGTCGACTTCGCTTCAGTGGTCACTCATGCAGCGTACGTCGCCGCGGCCGCGACCACGGGGTGCCCGCGGCGCCGCATCGGCGCGGAGTACGGGCGCCCCCGTGGTCGGTCCGGCGTACGGGCCGCCCCGGGGCGGTCAGCGCCCCGGCCGCACCGAAACATCGTTGATCTCCGCGTCCCGCGGCAGGTCGATGGCGGTGAGGATCGCCGTGGCGACCGACTCCGGATCGATCCAGCGGGACGGGTCGTAGTCCTTGCCCTCCTGCCGGTGGGTGCTCTCCTGCATCGGCGTGGCCGTACGCCCCGGGTAGACCGAGGTCACCCGTACGCCGTTGCCGTGCTCCTCGGCCCGCAACGAGTCGGCCAGCGCCTTCAGGCCGTGCTTGCTCGCGGCGTACGCGCTCCAGTTGGCGTGCGCGTTGAGCCCCGCACCGGAGTTGACGAAGACCACATGCCCCTGGGCGACCCGCACCAGCGGCAGCAGCAGTCGGGTCAGCTCGGCGGGCGCGACGAGGTTGGCGGAGAGCTGCCGCTGCCATGCCTTGGCCGGCAGATCGCCGACCGCGCCCAGCTCGATGACGCCCGCGATGTGCTGCAGGGAGTCGATGCGGTCCGGCAGCGGCTGCTGCCCGAAGGCCCAGGACAGCTTCTCGGGGTGGGCGAGGTCACCCACGAGCGTGCGGGCGCCGGGGAACTGCGCGGCCAGCTCCTTCGCCCGGACCGCGTTGCGTGCCAGCAGCCACAGGTCCTCCCCGCGCTCGGCGAGCCGCCGTGCGACCGCCGCTCCGATGCCCGACCCTGCGCCCGTGATCAAGTGCGTACCCATGACGCCGATCCTAACGAGCGGTCGGCCGGGGGCGGGGGCACCGGGCGCAGGGGCGCCCGGCCGGTGCGGCGCGTCAGCCCTGAATGCCCGCCCGCTCCTCCAGGTACGCCAGCGCACCGACGCCGTCCGACGCGAAGAAGACCAGGTCGGTCAGCGGCAGCGGCAGGAACCCCTCCGACTCCATCCGCTGGAACTGCTCCTTCAACCCGTCGTAGAAACCGGCGGTGTTCAGCAGCACCACCGGCTTGGTGTGCATCCCGTGCTTGCGCAGCTCCAGGATCTCGGTCGCCTCGTCCAGCGTGCCGGTGCCGCCGACCATGATCACAATGGCGTCGGCGCGCAGCAGCATCTGCGCCTTGCGCTCGGCGAGGTCCTTGGTGACGACCATCTCATCGGCGTTCGCCCGCGCCTTGTGCGCCAGGAACTCCACGGAGACGCCGATCAGCTTCCCGCCGGCCTCCTGCACCCCGTCGGCCATGACCTTCATCAGCCCGGTGTCCGAACCGCCCCAGACCAGCGCATGCCCGCCCTTGCCGATCAGCTCGGCGAACTGGCGGGCAGGGGTGACATAGCGGTCGTCGAGGTCGTTGGCGGAGCAGAAGACACAGATATTCATACGGCTCACCTTACGAGCCGGGGCCGGAGCGGGGAGGGGTTGGCGCCACCCGCCCCGAGGCGACGCCGATTTCCGTACCCCGCCCCCGGCCCCCGCCCCGTGCCCGCTGCTCCTTGACTCCCCTCGCGCCGTCCCGGTCAGATCAGCCCCTGGTCCAGCATCGCGTCCGCCACCCGCTCGAAGCCGGCGATGTTTGCCCCCGCGACATAGTCGCCCGGCAGGCCGAAGCGCTCGGCGGTCTCGTAGCAGGTGCGGTGGATGCCGCGCATGATCGCCGCCAGTTCGCCCTCCGTACGGTCGAAGGACCACGCCTCGCGCGAGGAGTTCTGCCGCATCTCCAGCGCGCTGGTGGCGACCCCGCCCGCGTTGGCCGCCTTGCCGGGACCGAAGGCCACACCGGCCTCCTTCAGGAGCGTCACCGCCTCCGGCGTGGTCGGCATGTTCGCCCCCTCGGAGACCGCCTTGACGCCGTTGCGCACCAGGATCCGGGCGGCGTCCGCGTCCAGTTCGTTCTGGGTCGCCGACGGCAGCGCCACATCGCAGGCGACATCCCACACCCGGCCACCGGGGACGTACGTCGCCGAGCCGCCGCGCCGCTCGGCGTACGCGCTGATCCGGCCGCGCTCGACCTCCTTGATCTGGCGCAGCAGCGCCAGGTCGATGCCCTTCTCGTCGACGACATAGCCGCCCGAGTCCGAACACGTCAGTACGTGGGCGCCGAGTGCCTGGGCCTTCTCGATGGTGTAGATCGCGACATTGCCGGAACCGGAGACCACGACCTGCTGCCCGTCCAGCTCCTCCCCGCGCTGCTTGAGCATCTCCTGGGTGAAGAGCACATTGCCGTAGCCGGTGGCCTCCGTACGGGCCTTGGAACCGCCCCAGGCCAGGCCCTTGCCCGTGAGCACACCGGCCTCCCAGCGGTTGGTGATCCGCCGGTACTGGCCGAAGAGGTAGCCGATCTCGCGGCCGCCGACGCCGATGTCGCCCGCCGGTACGTCCGTGTGCTCGCCGAGATGGCGGTGCAGCTCCGTCATGAACGACTGGCAGAACCGCATCACTTCGGCGTCCGACCTGCCGTGCGGATCGAAGTCGCTGCCGCCCTTGCCGCCACCGATGTTCAGCCCGGTCAGGGAGTTCTTGAAGATCTGCTCGAAGCCGAGGAACTTCACGATCCCCAGATTCACGGAGGCGTGGAAGCGCAGCCCGCCCTTGTACGGACCGAGCGCGCTGTTGAACTCCACCCGGAAGCCGCGGTTGACGTGAATCGCCCCGGAATCGTCCTGCCAGGGCACCCGGAACATGAGCTGACGCTCCGGCTCGCAGATCCGCTCCAGGATCTTCGCCTCGGCGAACTCGGGACGGGCGGCCAGCACCGGGGCCAGCGTCTCCAGCACCTCAAGAGCCGCCTGGTGGAACTCGGGCTCCCCGGGGTTGCGCCGGACCAGCTCGGCGTACAGGGATGCCGGTCCGGCCCGATGATCGCCGGGCTTGACCTCAGTGTGCACAGTCGACATGACTTCCGTTCCCTTCGTGGCCGAGGAAAGGCTGCCCGCAGTCCGGACCGAGACGCCCCCTCACAGGGCGTTCAACTCCGCGCGAGCCCTTGGCGTCACCGGTCCCCGGCTCAGCGGTCTGTGACGTCCATCGCTGCGCCGACACTATGTGTCGGCCCGGCCCGGCGGCTGTGGGATGGATGACACCCCGCTCCCGTATACCGTTTCGCCGCCTCCGCCGGCTCCTCCCCCCGCCCCCTCCCCTCGCCGCATGTCCGCAGGTCAGCGCACCGCCACCGCCGGCCGGGGGCGAACCTTCCCGGCACGCCCTGTGCGCCACCTCACAACCGGCCCCGCGCCGGCCCCGTACGCGACCGCGCCACGCCACGCCACGCCACGCCACTACGGCGCAACCCCCGCAACCACTCCGGTTTCGGCATCAACAGCTCCTGCCGGGGCATCAGCTGTCGCCGGGCCGTCCTCGATCTCGGCCTTGACCATCTTCTCCATCGGATCGGCACAGCTGCCCCCGGCGACGAACATCGCCAGCAGGATGGCGACCACGGTCAGCACCGTGCCCAGCCAGACCATCGTCTCCACCGGCACGGTGTAGGCACCGACGACCTTCAGCACGCACTCGGTCAGCAGCGCGGTCCCCCATATCGCGGAGAACCTCCGCTCCGCGCGCCGGAACCGCTCCGAGCCCGCCATCAGCCGGTCCCAGGCGGCGTCGCCCGCCTCGCTGCCCTTGGTGACCCACGGCTTGAGGCCCGCGGTCATCAGCGGCCGCTTCGTCCGCACCGAGAGCAGCACCGCGATGCCGACGACACTGCTGACGGCGCTGTCCTTGGCCAGCATCAGCCGGGCGTCGCCGGCCACCGCGCTCATCGCCAGTCCGACGACGTTGACGATCAGCATCAGCAGGGCCAGGCCGTTGACCCCGCGGCCGGCGACCAGCCCCCACACCGTGCGCAGTGCGGGCACCACACTGCTCCAGCCCAGCGCGGCCACCGCGCTCAGCCCGAAGCCGGAACTGAGGATGTAGTACGAGGCGATGGGGATCCCCGCGTCCACGACGAGCGGCGTGAGGCTCGCCACGAGCGGATTGACCGGCTTGCGCGGGTCGACCGGCTTGCCTCCGGCGGCGGACTGCTTCTGACTCACGGTGTACTCCCCCGAGTTGGACTGCGGACGGCGTCTCGTTCAGATCGCCGCCCTCGCGACACCTCCAGCTTCGTGCACGGCCCGAAGCGCCGACAGTCCCGTCTGTCCTGCGTTCGGCATGACATTTGTCAGTGCTCCCGCCGCCCGGCCGTCGCCCGCGCGCCTCCCCCGCCCGCCTCCGGGCACCGGTCAGCCCGTCCCCGCAGGTCGCACCGGAAGCCGTCCGAGCGGACACCGGCCGGGCGGTACCAGGTGCCGCCCCGCCGTCTTCCGGTGACACGGCCGACTACCAAAGAACCCGGGGAGAGAACCCCACCCACCTACCGCCGCCCAACTTCTCACCCCATCGGGTGACTTGGGCGCGGAAGCGTCCGAAATGCGGTTACGCTCGCGGCAGTTCGTCCACCCCGCGCGGCCTTCACCGCCGCGCGACCACCACAACCGCACATGGAACAGCCCTCGGCGGGACGGCAATCCCAATCCGAGGGCCTGATCACCAGGAAGAGAGAACCTTCCCGATGACTTCAGCGCAGTCTAACGCGCCTTCCTCCGCGCCCTCGCGCGCTTCAAGCGGCGTCGTCCACATCCGTACGCGCCAGACCTCCCACTTCACCGTCCTCGCCAACCGCCTTGCGCAGCGCGCCGGTAGCGCCGTCACGGTCGGCGTCGCCGCGTACATCCTGTCCCTCCCCGATGGCGCGCCCATCACCATCACCGCCCTCTGTGCGCACTTCGCCGAGGGCAAGAAGGTCATCGCCGAGGCGTTACGCGAGTTGGAGCACGAGGGCTGGCTGGAGCGCCGTATCGAGCGGGGGCCGGGCGGCCGGATCATCACCCGGACCTTCGCGTACGACGTGCCCGGAGCGGTACCGCAGGAGCCGGCCGCTCCTGAGGAGGCCGCACCGCAACCCCCGCCGGAGCCCGCCACGCCCCCGCCCCCCGCCCCGCAAGGCGCCGCGGAAGGCACCCCGGATGGCGCTGCGGAAGGCACCCCCGCGGCCCTCGGCCTCCTGGCCCGCCTCCACCAGCGCGATGCCCGGCTGCTCCTCTCCGAGCGGGAGATCACGGCGCTGGCCCCGGCCGTCACGGAGCGGCCCGACCACGGCGCACCCGCGCAGGAGATCACCGCGGCCCTGACCGACGGCCTTCCGGCCCGGTTCCACCGCCGCCCGGCCCGCCTCCTCGCCCACCGGCTCAGCGCCCTGCGGCCACCGACCCGTACGGCCCTTCCCCCACAGCCCGACCGGCCGCCCGTCGTCCCCCTCCAGAACTGCGACGGCTGCGACCGCGCCTTTCGCGCCGATCGCCCCGAACGCTGCCGCAGCTGCCGAACCCCGGAAGGGAGTCACGTTGCCGCATAAACCGAGCAGCGGCCCGACGCACTAGGACTGCGTGCGGGCACGTTCACACAGAGCTACGCCGGCGCGAATCAGAACCCTGGGCGAGGGCGCACCATGACGGCGCAAATGGAGAGCCCAGTGCAGACCGAAGAGATGCGGCGCTTCGAGCAGTTGGACGCGGCGTTCCCGGACTACCCCTCTTGCCGCGGCACTCAACTGAAGCAGTTCCCCGCCGACGAGGTCCTCCTCACCGTCGAGGTCGTCTCCGAATCCAACCCCGAGAACGACACCGACAAGAAGGTGAAGATGTACGCCCAGGCAGGAATCGCGTACTACCTCATCGTCAACCCCATAGAGGGCAAGTGCCTGCTCTACTCGCTGCCCGAAAGGGAGCACTACCGCGCGTCGCTGGAGACCGATTTCGGCAAGCCGGTGCCGATCGGTGAGCCGTTCGATCTCGCCCTCGACACGACGGCGCTCTACACCTACTGAGCGGTGGCCGGTGCCCTCGCCGTCGCTCGCCGCTCCGTGGTCGCGATCGTCGCCGAGCCGACCACCCGGGTGCCGTCGTAGAGGACGATGGCCTGGCCCGGGGCCACGCCGCGGACCGGCTCGGTGAACGTGACCTGGAGGTCCGTGCCGTCGATCAGCTCCGCCGTGACCTCGGTCTCGCCGCCGTGGGCGCGCAGCTGCGCCGTGTACGTGGCGGGGCCGGCGGCCGGGGGGCGGCCGCACCAGCGGGGGCGGATGGCGGTGAGGGCCGTGACGTCGAGGGCCTCTGCGGGGCCGACGGTGACGGTGTTGTCCACCGGGGAGATGTCGAGGACGTAGCGCGGCTTGCCGTCGGGGGCGGGGTGGCCGATGCGCAGGCCCTTGCGCTGGCCGATGGTGAAGCCGTACGCGCCCTCATGGGTGCCGAGGCGGTTGCCGGACTCGTCGACGATGTCGCCCGTCGCCGCGCCGAGCCGCTTGGCGAGGAAGCCCTGGGTGTCGCCGTCGGCGATGAAGCAGATGTCGTGGCTGTCGGGCTTCTTCGCCACGAACAGGCCGCGGCGGGCCGCCTCCTCGCGGATCTCGGCCTTGGTGGTGAGGGTGTCGCCCAGCGGGAACATCGCGTGCGCCAGCTGGCGGTCGTCGAGGACGCCGAGGACGTAGGACTGGTCCTTGGCCATGTCCGAGGCGCGGTGCAGCTCGCGGCTGCCGTCCTCCTTCAGCACCACCGTCGCGTAGTGGCCGGTGCACACCGCGTCGAAGCCGAGGGCCAGGGCCTTGTCCAGGAGAGCGGCGAACTTGATCTTCTCGTTGCAGCGCAGGCACGGGTTCGGGGTGCGCCCGGCCTCGTACTCGGCGATGAAGTCGTCGACGACGTCCGCGCGGAAGCGCTCGGCGAGGTCCCAGACGTAGAAGGGGATGCCGATGACGTCGGCGGCGCGGCGGGCGTCGTGCGAGTCCTCGATCGTGCAGCAGCCGCGGGCGCCCGTACGGAACGACTTCGGGTTCTCGGAGAGCGCGAGATGCACGCCGGTCACATCATGGCCGGCCTCGGCGGCGCGGGCCGCGGCGACGGCGGAGTCGACGCCGCCGGACATGGCGGCGAGTACGCGGAGGCGGCGGGGGGCGTCATCAGTCATAGCCCGTCCAGAGTAGACGGAACCGCCGACAGTGCGGAAAGCGTTATGCAGCGCATGGGGAACAGGGCCGGGGAGACGGCCGGCGAGAACGGCGACGACGGCGGCGGCGAGAGGAGCGGCGAGGGCGGCGGTGAGCGCGGCTCGCGCGGGATCACACGGCGGCGGGCGCTGTGGATCGGGGGCGGCGGGGCGCTGGCCGCCGGGGCGGTGGCCTTCGCGGCGCGCGACGAGCTGCGGCACTGGTGGTGGCAGCTGCCGGGCAACGACAAGCCGCGGACGCCGGGCGCCGTCGACCACCGGGGCGCGCGGTGGGTGGCGGCGTCCGCCGAGAACTACCGGCGGGCGGACCGTCCCGCGGACTACGCCATCGACCGGGTGGTCGTCCATGTCGTCCAGGGCAGCTACGCGACCGCGCTGAAGGTGTTCCGGGACCCGGACCACGAGGCCGCCGCGCACTATGTCGTGGGCCGGGACGGGCGGCTCGCCCAGATGGTCCGGGAGCTCGATGTGGCCTTCCACGCCGGGGACCGCGGGTACAACGAGCGGAGCGTCGGCATCGAGCACGAGGGGTTCGTGGACCGGCCGGAGTCGTTCACCGCCGCCATGTACGCGTCGTCGGCACGGCTGACCGCGGGGATCTGCCGCCGTTACGGGTTCCCGGCCGACCGGGAGCACATCGTGGGCCATGCGGAGGTTCCGGGCACGGACCACACCGACCCGGGGCCGCACTGGGACTGGGACCGCTATCTGGGGCTCGTCCGCGCGGAGCTGCGCAAGGGCCGGGCGGAGGCCCGCAAGGGCTGAGGCGCGACGCCGCGGAGGTCCGTCAGAAGCGCCCTAGTAGTGCTTCGTGAGGTCTGCTGATCTTGGCTGGTCGGGGGCATGGCGGAGGGATGTGGCCGGCGCAAGTCGATCCAGCTGATGGCCGAGCGGTTGCCGGACGGGAACATGCGCGCGGCGCCGCTACGGCTGACGTCCACCGGTACGGCCGACGCGTGGCGAACGTCCGTGAAAAGTGGTGAGCGGGCGGGGCAACCCTGCCCCCGCCCCATGAGTCACACAGGCGTCACCCGTTTCACATGCTTTCCCTTGGTCCAGAAGGGGCCCACTCTCCTGATGACTCGTACCCGGCTGTCCGCGCTGGCCGCGACGGCGGCGCTCGCCACCACCGGCAGCCTGATCATCGCCGCCCCCGCCTCCGCGGCGGTCACCTGCACCTCTCCCGTCTGGAGGGCGCAGTACTTCGGCAACTCCACCTTCAGCGGCACGCCGAAGCTGACCGCCTGCGACTCCGCCATCAGCGAGAACTACGGGTACGGCGACCCGGCGGGCGTCACGCTGCCCAAGGACAACTTCTCCGTCCGCTGGTCCCTCACCCGTGACTTCGGCTCCGGCGGCCCCTTCCGGCTCTCCGCCGCCACGCAGGACGGCATGCGCGTCTACGTCGACGGCGTGCGGAAGATCGACCTGTGGAAGAACGTCTCCACCACCGCCCGCAAGACCGTCGACCTGACCATCCCGGCCGGCAAGCACACGATCCGCGTGGACTACGTTGCCTGGACCGGCGTCGCCAACGCCGCCTTCACGTACACCCCGCGCACCGAGGCCGCCGTCGACACGGTCAAGCCGCTCGCCCCGACCGGCCTCACCGCCGCGTACAACCGCGACACCGCCAAGACGACCCTGCGCTGGGCCGCCAACAAGGAGATGGACCTCGCCGGGTATCGCGTGTACCGCCGACTGAGCGCCACCAGCTGGGCGAAGGTCAGCGGCACGTCGCTGCTCACCACCCCGTCCTTCGTCGACGCCCCGCCCGCCACCGGCCAGACCTTCCTGTACGAGGTCCGCGCCGTCGACAAGGCCGGCCGCGAGTCCACCGGCAGCCCGGACGTGACGGCGACGACCGTCGACCGCACCGGGCCGGCCGCCCCCACCGGACTCACGGTCGCCACCGGCGACGGGTGGTGGGACACCCTGAACTGGCAGGGAGTCGCCGACACGGCGAAGTACGAGGTGTACGCCTCGTCCGCGGCTGCCGGACCGTTCGAGCTGCGCGGTACGACGACCACAACGTCGTACCGGACCAGCGGCACCGTGAACACGAACACGTACTACCGGGTCCGGGCCCTCGACGCAGCCGGCAACCCGGGGGCGTACGCGACGGTCACCAGCGACGGCGTCGATCGGATGCCTCCGAAGTCCCCGACCGGCGTCACCGCAAGCGCCCGTCCCGGCTACACCAACGTGCACTGGAGCCAGCCCGACGGTTTCTACGAGGACTGGGACAACGGCGGGCACTACCGCGTGTACCGCTCGCCTGGCAAGACGTTCGACCCGACCGCGCGCACCCAGGTGACCTGCGTCGCGGAGGAGAGCCACGAGGCGAGCAACGGCGGCAACTGCTACGACGCGGACATGCCCGCGAACACGTACGTGACGTACGCCGTCACGGCGGTGGACCCGTACGGCAACGAGTCGGCGTACTCCGCGCCGGTCGTCGTCCGCACCGGCGACACCGTGGCGCCCGGCCCGGTCACCGGCGTGAAGGTCACCCCGCGCGCCGACGGCGTGCTGGTGAGCTGGGCCGCCTCGCCCGAGGACGACATCGACGAGTACGTGGTGTGGACGGGCGTCCGGCAGGCCGACGGCACGGTCAAGTGGCTCGGCCCCGACACCTGCGCGGAGGGCACGAGCAACCCGCTCGCGATCCTCTGCGGCGACCTGCCGGACGGCGAGACGCACGTGTACGCGGTGATGGCCAAGGACCGCTGGGGCAACACGCTGCACCCGAGCGACCCGAAGGTCACCGTGGTCGAGGCCACCGAGCTCGACGTCCGGCCGTCCGTGACCGTCACCCGGGACTGGAACCTCGGCAGCTTGAGCCACAACGCGACGGCCACCCGTCCGTCCGTCGACTGGCAGTGCACCGACACGGCCCGCTGCGCCACGGTCACCGGCTACCGCGTGAGCCGGTGGAACCCGGTGACCAAGGCGTACGAGCCCCAGCACGACGGACTACTCCCGGCGGACGCCCGGACGTGGGCGGACACCACGGCGACGAAGGGGAACACGTACTTCTACACGCTGGAGGCCGTGACGGCCGACGGCGCCGTGGTGGGCACGTACCCCTGGTACACCGTCTTCCAGGACCGCGTCTAGCTTCGTCAGGCTCTGGTTCTGCTTCTGTTTGTGGTGAGGGGGCGGCCGCAGGTGGTGCAGGTGCCGGTCCGGCACCTCAGCAAGTCCTGAAGGACGTCAAGGACTTGGTAGAGGGTCAGACCGGCGTGTGTGCTTTGGGAAGGCTTGGGCGGCGGTGACGAGGGGGACGTGGTGGTGCCAGCCGCGCCAGGTGCGGCCTTCGAAGTGGTCCAGGCCCAGACCGTGCTTGAGCTCGCGGTAGTCGTGCTCGATGCGCCAGCGCATCTTGGCCCCTCGCACGAGGTCGGTGATCGGTGTGGTGGCGGGCAGGTTGGTCATCCAGTAGCCGGTCGGCTGCTGTGCTCCCTCGGACTGTTCGACCAGCAGGGTCCGCAAGGGCAGCACTCCATCCCACTGGCTGCGTCCGCCGCCCTCTTCCTGGGCGGTTCGGGAGGCTTCCTTGCCGAACGGCCGCACCTCGATCGAGAACAGCAAAGCGGGAGGTCATCGTGCCTTTGCTGCCCTCACGCCAGGCGACTTCCTCAAACCGGATGTCGGCATCGATGAGCTGCGGCAGAGACCGTGCCGACTCACGGTAGCGGGGCAGAGTGGGCGGCCCCAGGCCGCCACAGGCAGGCTGATGCGGCTTGGCCCCAACCGGACGGGCGATCTCCTTGGGGTCGACGGCCATCACGTATGACCAGCCCCGTTCTTCCCGCGCAAGTCGGAAGGAGACGCCGCGTCCGTAGCCGGCATCGGCCACGATCACCGGCACCGTCGGCAACCAGGTGGCCAACCGGTCCAGCAGGCCCAGTGCCAGCCGGGACTTGGAGGCATGCCCGACATCGCCCGGCACCTTGGCCGCCTGGCGCCGGATGGAATCTGCCGCCCACTCCTGGGGCAGGAACAGCTCCCACTCCAGCGGGCAGGACGCGGTGTCGGTCGCCGCGTGCACGCTGACCGCGACCTGGCAATTCGCCCGCTTGCCCAAGGCTCCGCAGTACTGGCGGGCCACCCCGACGGAAGCCGTGCCGCACTTGGGAAACGACACATCATCGACCACCCACACCTCGGGCTGGATCGCTTCGCACAGCTTGTGCGCAATCCACTGCCGCACCGGCAGCGGACCCCAAGGCGACTGGTTCACGAACTGCTGCAGGGCCTGCATGTTCCCGTCCGGCAGCCGCTCGGCCATCGGCTGGATCGACTTGCGCCGACCGTCCAGCATCAGACCACGCAGATAACGATCACCCCACCGCCGCTGATCCCGCCGCGGCAGCGACCCAAACACATCAGCAACGAACTCCGATAACTCACCCCGGAGCCTTTCCACCTCCCCGAGCTTCATACCCACCACCATGCCGGTGACCAGGCAAGACCGGGAGAGCTAACGAAGCACTACGAGGGACCTGCGCCCTAGCTCAGGCCCGCGCTGCGGGCGCGTTCCACCACCGGGCCGATGGCCTGCGCCAGTGCCGCCACGTCCTCCGCGGTCGAGGTGTGCCCCAGGGAGAAGCGCAGGGTGCCCCGGGCGAGGTCCGGTGACATGCCCGTCGCCAGCAGGACGTGGCTGGGCTGGGCCACACCGGCGGTGCAGGCCGAGCCCGTGGAGCAGGCGATGCCCTGGGCGTCCAGGAGGAGCAGCAGGGAGTCGCCCTCGCAGCCGGGGAAGGAGAAGTGGGCGTTGGCGGGGAGGCGGCCCGCGGGGTCCGGGTCGCCGCCGAGGACGGCGTCCGGGGCGGCCGCGCGGACGGCCTTGACCAGGTCGTCGCGGAGTGCGCCGATGTCGCGGGCGAAGTCCGCGCGGTGTGCGGCGGCGTACCGGCCGGCGGCGGCGAAGGCGGCGATGGCGGGGGTGTCCAGGGTGCCGGAGCGCACCTGCCGCTCCTGGCCGCCGCCGTGGAGCACCGGCACCGGGGCGTGGGCACGGCCCAGCACCAGGGCGCCGATGCCGTACGGGCCGCCGATCTTGTGGCCGGAAACCGTCATCGCGGCGAGCCCGGAGGCGGCGAAGTCGACCTCCAGCTGACCGAACGCCTGCACCGCGTCGGCGTGCAGCGGGACCTCGAACTCCCCGGCCACCGCGGCGAGTTCGGCGACCGGTTGGATGGTGCCGATCTCGTTGTTGGCCCACATGACGGTGGCCAGCGCGACATCGGCGGGGTTGCGGGCGATGGCCTCGCGCAGCGCGTCGGCGTGCACCCGCCCGTAGGTGTCGACCGGCAGCCATTCGACGCGGGCGCCTTCGTGCTCGGCGAGCCACTCCACGGCGTCCAGGACGGCGTGGTGCTCGACGGGGCTGGCGAGCACGCGGACGCGGGCCGGATCGGCCGCCCTGCGCGCCCAGTACAGGCCCTTGACGGCGAGGTTGTCGGCCTCGGTGCCGCCCGCGGTGAAGACGATCTCGCTGGGGCGCGCGCCGAGCGAGTCGGCGAGGGATTCCCGCGCCTCCTCGACGGTGCGCCGGGCCCGCCGGCCGTCGGCGTGCAGTGAGGACGCGTTGCCGGTGACGGTCAGCTGGGCGGTCATCGCCTGCACCGCCTCCGGGAGCATCGGGGTGGTGGCGGCGTGGTCGAGGTAAACCATGGTGCGCACGATTCTACGAGCTGGCGCGGTGGGCTCCGGGGGCGCATACGCGGCGCGCGGAAGCGCCGCGCGCCGGGGGTGCCCGAGTCGCGGATGCGGAGTCGGGGAGTCCGGGTCGCGGACGAGGGACGGCGGCTGTGTACGGAGACCTCGACAGCGCATGTAAGGAGTCACTACGGTTACGGTCATGACAGAGTGGCTGCTGGATCGTACGTTCTGCACTGCGAGCGGCGACGAGGTGCGATGGGCCGTCCTCGGGGAGGACGCCGCGGCGCCGCCGGTCGTCCTGCTGCACGGGACGCCGTTCTCGTCGTACGTCTGGCGGGGCGCCGCCCGGGCCCTCGCCGCCCGGCACCGGGTGTTCGTCTGGGACATGCCGGGCTACGGCGCCTCCGGGATGCGGGACGGGCAGGATGTCTCGCTCGGCGCGCAGGCCCGGGTGTTCCTGGAGCTGCTGGAACACTGGGGGCTGACCCGGGAGCGGTCGCGGCCGGCCGTGGTCGCGCATGACTTCGGCGGGTGCGTGGCCCTGCGGGCCCATCTGCTGCACGGCGCGCGGTACGCCCGGCTGGCGCTGGTCGACCCGGTGGCGCTGGCCCCCTGGGGCTCCCCCGCATACCGGCTGCTGGGCGGTCGCAGCGAGGTATTCGGTCAGCTGCCGGCCGCGCTCCACCGGGCGCTGGTGCGCGAGTACGTCTCCTCCGCGAGCCATCCGGGCCTGGCTCCCGCCGTCCTCGACCGACTCGTCGAGCCCTGGTGCACGGACGAGGGACGGCCGGCGTTCTACCGGCAGATCCAGCAGAACGACCAGCGCTTCACCGACGAGATCCAGGGGCGCTACGGAGAGATCGAACCGCCCACGCTGGTCTGCTGGGGCGCACAGGACGGCTGGATCCCGGTGGCGAAGGGACACGAGCTGGCGTCCCGTATCCCCGGCGCGCGGCTTCGGATCATCGAGGGCGCGGGGCATCTGGTGCAGGAGGACGCGCCCGCGGAACTCGCCGTGGCGCTGGCGGAGTTCCTGCGGCCGTAGGCCCGCCCTGCGGAGGGGCGGACGGGCCGGCCCGGAAGGATCGGACGGGCCGCCGTACAAAGCCGACGGGGGCACCCGGACGTCTGTGTCCGGGTACCCCCGTCAGGGATGGGACGGCGTCGAGGGCCGTCTGCCGGGAGCTGGAGAGCCCGTTCCGTTCAGCCGGGGCCGTCCGGAGGTCTCCGCTACTTCCCCTGGGGCGCCGCCTTGACCGCGATCTGCGGGTTGCGGGCCTTCAGGACGAACCAGCCGATCGCCAGGCAGACGGCCCAGCCGGCGCCCACGTACAGCGACACGCGGCTGTCGGGGTCGATGGCGATCAGGCCGGTCACCAGGAGCAGGAACGCCACCGCGATCCAGCTGCACACCGTGCCGCCGGGCGCCGGGAAGGGCGAGGCGGGCAGGCGGCCGGCGACGACCGCGCGGCGGTAGAGGATGTGGCTGACGAGGATCATCAGCCAGGTCCAGATACCGGCCGCGGTGGCCACCGAGGTGACGTAGCCGAACGCCTTCTCCGGGACGACGTAGTTGAGCACCACGCCGATGCCCATGAGGACGGCGGAGAGGGTGATGCCGAGGGCCGGGGTCTTGGTGGAGCTCAGCTTGCCGAGCACCTTCGGGGCCTCGGAGTTGGCGGCGAGGTCGCGGAGCATCCGCCCGGTGGAGTACATGCCCGAGTTGCAGGAGGACAGGGCGGCGGTCAGGACGACGAAGTTGACGATCGCCGCACCGGCCGGGATGCCTATCTTCGCGAACGCGGCCACGAACGGGCTGACGCCCGGCTGGAACTCCGTCCACTTGACGACCATCAGGATCACGCTCAGCGCGCCGACGTAGAAGACGATGATGCGCCACGGCAGCGTGTTGATGGCCTTGGGGAGGGTCTTCTCCGGGTTCTCGGACTCACCCGCGGTGACGCCGACGAGCTCGACGGCCAGGTAGGCGAACATGACGCCCTGGAGGGTCATCAGGCTGGAGCCGACGCCCATCGGGAAGATCCCGTCGTGGGCCCAGATGTTGGAGACCGCCGCGGTGTCGCCCGCCTGGCTGAAGCCGAAGGTGACGACGCCGAGACCGATCACGATCATGCCGATGAGCGCGGTGACCTTGACCATCGAGAACCAGAACTCGATCTCACCGAAGATCTTCACCGAGATCAGGTTCGCCACGTACAGCACGACCAGGAAGACCAGTGCGGTGACCCATTGCGGGATCTGTGGGAACCAGAAGTGCACATAGATCGCGGCGGCCGTCAGTTCGGCCATGCCCGTGACGACCCACATGAGCCAGTACGTCCAGCCCGTGACGAACCCGAAGAACGGGCCGAGGAACTCGCGGGCGTACTCCGCGAAGGAACCCGAAACGGGGCGGTACAGGAGCAGCTCGCCGAGCGCTCGCATGATGAAGAAGACAATCACGCCGGCGAGGGCGTACATGAGGATGAGACTGGGCCCGGCCTTCGCGATGTTCGCGCCCGCGCCCAGGAAGAGGCCGACGCCGATGGCGCCGCCGATGGCGATCATCTGGACTTGACGGCTGCCGAGACCCCGCTCGTAGCCCTCTTCCGGTGTGCTGCCCGATGCCTCGTTGCCTTCGTCGAGGTTCGTGCCGACCTGCGTTGAGGTCATGTGTGGTGCGCCTTCCGCTCCA
Organism: Streptomyces sp. NPDC026575; assembly: GCF_055567415.1. Lineage (NCBI taxonomy): Bacteria > Bacillati > Actinomycetota > Actinomycetes > Kitasatosporales > Streptomycetaceae > Streptomyces > Streptomyces sp. NPDC026575. The sequence continues at coordinate 169,778 of NZ_JBVHQM010000012.1, read as the reverse complement.
TGCCGACCCGCGCCTTCCTTGGCGTCGGATCGGGTCTCGATCCCCCCGGATACTGATGGAGTTGCATGCCGGCGATCGGCCGACTCAAGCGCCCCCTACGCAGACATGGATGACGTCCGGCAGGTGGTGGTCGTGAAGATGTACCACGGTCGAATTCCAGCCAGCGTGACGGCCGTCACGGAGCAAATGCGACATACCGCAAACGTTCCGGCAAATTGCCAGTCGGTGTGACCGAATCGATATCCGGTTCGAGCAACCCGCTGAGCGAACACCGATACCCCGCACCCGTTACCGATGAGGCTTTGCGGTCATACCGAGGCGCAGAGTCGACTATTGCGAACAAAATGCGACACAGCGCGAGGGGCGAAGCGGAGGCGCATTCTCCGGTTGGGGCGGGCGGTCGCCTCGCCGATGGCGTGATCCAGACGTCCAGAGGGCAGAACCGGGCAGGACCGGGCAGAGCCGGTCAGGGCGGCGGCGCAGGGCCGCGCCGGAAGCCGCGCCTTTGCGGAGGCCGTGCCCTATGCGGTGAGGCGGCCGCTGAGCGTGTGGACCGTGTGCGCCGCGTCGAGCGTCTCGGGGTCGCGGGCCCACTCCGGCAGGGACCCGGGCGAGGACGCCTCCGCCAGGGACGTGCGCAGGAGCGCGAAATCGGCCCGCGGCGGGCGGCCCGTACGCGCGAAGTCGTCCGTGTGGAGGGCGAGTTCGGCCTCCAGGGACGCGAGGGTGGCGAGGATCGGGCTGTGGGGAGCGGCCTTGGCCCGAAGGCGGTCGCGGAGGACGCCGACGGCCGCCGTCAGGTCGCGCAGGACCGTGCCGACGGTCGCGATGCCCGTGGTGCGCGACGCCCCGTGCTTGTGCGCGCCGCCCGCCGGCGCGGCCGGCTTGTCCCGTAGCAGGGCCCGTACACCGTCGGCCTCCGGGGCGCCGAACGCCTCGTAGACGCCGAGCGCGTCGCGCCAGTGCGCCTGGGCGCCCTGCTTGCGGCCGAGGGCGGTCTCGGCGTGCCCCAGCGCGGTCAGCGCATCGGCCCGCCACCGCTCACCACCGGGCACCAGCAGCCGCTTCGCGGCCTCCTGCCCCGCGGCCGCCGCCTCATTGGGCCGGATCAGCGCGGCCATCTCCTGGGCCATCCGGCAGCGGGTGCGACCCGCCCAGACGCGCTGGCGGTCCTCCTCGAAGAGCGGCAGCGCCTGGAACAGCGTACGGAGCGCCTCGGTGTGCCGGCCGGCCGACGACAGCGCCTCGGAGAGCGCGTACAGGCCGTGTGCCAGGCGCGGGGAGCCGTCGCCGTCGCGGCGGTGGATGTCCACGCTGCGCTCGGCGAACAGCAGCGCGTCCTGGCTGTTGCCGACCGCGGCCCACAGCCGCGCCAGGGCGGCGAGCACGACGGCCTCGCCGGCCTCGTCCTTGCGGTCGCGGCAGTGCACACAGGCCGTGGTGAGATACCGCCCCGCTTCGTCGTGCCGCCCCTGGTGGAGGGCGATGACACCGCGGAGGTACGGGGCACGGGCGCGGGTGAGGGCATCGCCGGAGCGGTCCGCCAGGCTTTGCGCGCGCCGCGCCTCGGGCTCGGCCTCGGCGACCTTGCCCAGGGCGAGGTATGCCTCGGCGAGCGCGACCCGCGCCCGGCCCTCCGCCTGGCCGTCGCCCTCCGCCGCCGCCCGCGCGGCCACGGTCCGCCCGGCCGTCTCGAACGCGGCGGAGCGCGCCCCGCAGTCCGCCGTCACCTGCGCCAGCAGCAGGAGGTCGGCGGCGGGCCGCAGGAGCGCCGGGGCGGCTGTCGCCGCCTGGCGGACGAGCGCGAGGAGGTGGGGTGTCTCGTCGGCCCAGGCGGCCAGCTGCCCGGCGCCGTCCTGCGCCTTCGGGAGGGACGGGGAGGCGGCGCGGGTCAGGCGGCTCAGCCACCGCTCGCCCGGATACCGCGTCTCGTGCAGCCGGCGGCCCATGGCCAGATACAGGTCCAGCAGCCGGGACAGCGCCTTGTCGCGCTGCTGCCTGGGCAGCTCGCGGTGGGCGATGCCCTCGGCGAAGGCGCGGAGCCGGCCGACGTGGCGGTAGCGGCCGCCGGAGGTCTTCTCCAGGGCGCCGATCGCCGTCAGCTCGTGCAGAGGCGCCCGCGCCCGCTCCGGTGTCGTGGCCAGCAGGGCGGCGACGGCCGGCAGCGTCAGCCCGTCGCCGGACGGTACGGCCAGCAGCACCAGGGCGCGCCGCGCGGGCGGGCCGAGCTGGGCGTCGAGCCACTGGAGCAGCAGATGCTCGGGCAGCGCGGTCTGGGCCTCGGTCGCCGGCAGCCTGGTCAGCGCGGTATCGCCGGTGAGCCCGTCGAGCCGCGGGCGGTGCCGGCCGGTGATCAGGACGGCGCCGGCCCAGGCGGACGGCTCCCGCAGGAGGGCGGCGAGCGCCTCGTCGTCGTCGAGCACGTCGTCCAGGACGAGCAGCACCCGCCGCCGGGCCAGCAGCGCGCGGCAGTGCGCCCAGCGCTCGGGGCCGGCCTCCCGCATGTCGATGAAGAGCGGCCCGTCGGGGAAGTGCCCGGCGACCTCGTGCGCGACCCGCAGCGCCAGCGCCGTCTTGCCCGCACCGGGCGGTCCGTGGACGGCCCAGCAGGGCTTGTCGGCGTCGTGGCTCCGCAGTGCGGCCGCCAGCTCGGCGATCTCCTCCGTCCGGCCGAAGAAGTGCTCGGGGACGGGCGGCAGGGCGGCGGAGTCGTCCTCGGCCAGGGGGTGGTACCGCCCGGCCAGGAGGTCGGCGCGCCAGCGCGCCAGGCGCTCGCGGGGCGCCTCGGCGAAGGCCACCGGGAGGCCGGCGAGCGGCTCGCCCTCCCACAGGGCCAGTGCGGCATCGCACAGGCGGCGCGCCTCGGCCGGATCCGCGGCGTCGCGGGCGTGGGCCACCAGCCGCTCGGCCAGATGCAGATCGAGCTCGACGACGGCCGCCCGGCCGTCGGGGTGGCGCAGCCCGTACCCCTCGTCGGCGTCGCCGACCACGAGGTCCCAGTCCAGCTGCCGGCCCAGCCGGGCGGCGTAGACGTCCAGCAGCTCACGGGCCTCCCGGGGCGGCGCCTCGCCCCAGAGGTCGCCGACCAGTTCGTCCGCCGTGGCCGCGTAGCCGGGCCGCAGCAGCAGGCAGGCCAGCAGCGCCCGGACCTCCGGGCCGGCCAGCGCGACCTCGCTCTCGCCCCGCCAGGCCCGCACCGGGCCGAGCACCCCGAAGCGCAGCGGCGGCCCGGCCACCGGGCGGCGCGGCCGGGGCGGTGGGTCGTCCGCGGTCACCACGGGGTGCTCCGGCACCGCCCCGCCCATCCGCTCCAGTACCGGGCTGGCGAGTACGGCGAAGGCCCGTGCCGACGCCCGCAGCCGCAGCTCGCCGTCCTCGTCGCCCATCAAGACCGGGAAGTCCGGCAGCCGTCCCAGATACGGCTCCAGGGACCGGCCGACCGCCTCGACGACCTCCACGGCCTGTTCGGTGCCGAGCCCGCTGAACAGCAGCTCCCGCACCCCGGGGCGGAAGTCGTAGACGGGCTGGACCAGTTGGCCCGGTGGTGCGCCCAGGGCGCGGTCCAGGGTCTGCGCGGCGGCCGTGTCCCTGACTTCGTCGGTGCGCTCCAGCAGGCCGCCGAGCAGGATCTCCGCGACATGGGTGGGGCCCGCGTCGCGCATCGTGGCGGCGCGGACCAGCTGCATCAGCGGGGTGGTCAGCGGGCGGACCGCGGAGAGGCGGACGGCGAGGCGGTATGCCTCGGGGGAGAACGCGCCGCGGAAGCGGGCCAGCAACTCCTCGGCGGTGCCGTGCGGTTCGGGCGGCGCGGTCGGCGACGGCGCCTCGGCCAGCAGCGCCGTCTCGATCAGATGCGGCACTCCGGGGCGGGTGAGCAGCCCGGCCCACTGCCCCAGCGCGGAGGCGGTCGGGTGCAGGACGGGCAGCGCGAGGAAGCCCTCCGCGTCCGGATCGGGCTCACCGCTCAGCGCGTCGCAGACGGTCAGCCGCCCTACGGGCTCGAACTCGCCGGGCGCGGCCAGGAGTCGGGGCCGGGCGTCCAGGGCGGTGCCGCGCCACAGCCGGCGGGGCAGCGGGTTGAGCACGGCCACCGGGCCGCCGCGGCTCCAGGCGGTCAGGGCGCGGACGGCCCGCGGACCGCGCCACCCGGGGTTCGTCCCGTCGGTGAGCAGGAAGGTCACCGACGCGCCCGCGGCCTGCCGGCGCGGCAGGGGGCCGCCGGGGTCCCGGGGGTCGACCGGATGGACCTGGACGGAGCGGAAGGCGGTACTCCGGGTGAGCAGCGCACGCAGCTCGGTGGCGAGCGAGCCCCATACCTGCATGGACGGCGAGCAGTCCACCAGCAGCACCGCCGACCAGCGCCGCTCCTGTTCCGGGCGGGCGACGACGTCCAGGAAGCCGGTCTCGGCGGCGAGGCGGACGGTGGCCTCGATGTCGGTGACGGTGCGGTGCGGGTGGTCCCGGAAGCGGCGCAGCGGGCGCAGCGACCGGCCCAGCTGCTGGGCGTCGGGCAGTGCGCGCTGACCGGGGACCCGGGCGGGGCGGGCGCGGTCCCCGCCCTGCGCGCCGCCCTGGCTTCCCATGGCGTACAGGGCGCGGCGGGGCGGACCGGAGGGGGCCGGGGGCTCGGCGGACTCGCAGGCGTCGGCGGGCCCGGCGGGATCGGCGGGCCCGTCGGCGTGGAGCGGCTCGTCGACGTGGAGCGGGTCGGCCGGCTCCGGGGGCGCGGCGGTCCCGGCGCGATCACCGGGGTCGACGGGCCCGGCGGCGGCCTCACCGGAGTGCGCGGGCTCGGCGTGCTCCCCCTCCCCCGGCGTCGCCGGCTCCCCCGGCTCCTCCGTCGTACGGGACGCCGCTCCGCCCTCCATCGCCCGTGCCAGCCACAGCACATCGAGGAGTTCGGTGGCCCCCAGGTCGTAGCCGGCGGCCGACATCGCCTGTCGCAAGGGGTCGATCATGGCGACATGGGCTCGTCGAGGCGGTGCAGGACGGCGGCGAGCAGCTCTTCCTTGCCGAGGTCGGCGCCGCTGATCCGCAGATGGACGGCGGCCAGCAGCTGGTCGGTGGCCAGGGTCTGGGTCTTGGCGCGCTGGTGGAAGACCTCGATGAGGTCCTCGGCGGCGGCCACCGCCGCCTCGCCCAGATTGTGCTCGATGATCTTCCGCAGCCGGTCGCCGGTCGGCTCCGGCAGGTCCAGCCGTACGCAGCGGCGCATGAACGCGGGCGGGAAGTCCCGTTCGCCGTTGCTGGTCATGATGACGATCGGGAAGTGCGCGCAGCGCACCACTCCGCGCTGGACCGCGACCCGCTCGCGGCTTCCGCTCAGCAGGACCTGCACCTCCTGCTGGTGCTCGGGCAGCCGGGCCAGCTCCGGGATCTCGAACTCGCCCTCCTCCAGGACGACGAGAAGGTCGTTGGGCAGGTCGATATCGGCCTTGTCGAGCTCGTCGACGAGCAGCACCCGGGGGCGGTCGGCGGCCAGCGCGCTGCCCAGCGGGCCCAGGCGCAGGTACTGGCCGATGTCGCCGGCCGCGGCGGCGTGCCGGGCCCTGGGGCGGCGGCCGGAGCCGCGGGGCGCCTCGCGCTCGCGGCGCAGCGATGCCTCGCGCAGCCGGCCCACGGCGTCGTAGCGGTAGAGGGCGTCCTGGAGCGTGGAGCGGCTGTTGACCGACCAGCGCAGTACGTCGCCCAGGCCCAGTTCGTCGGCGACGGCGCGGGCCAGCGAGCTCTTGCCGGCGCCGGGCCGGCCGGTGACGAGCAGCGGGCGGTGCAGATGCAGGGCGGCGTTGACGACGGAGATCTCGTTGCGCTCCAGGAGGTAGGGCGCCTGGGCCGCGGCGCCCCGGGTGGCCGGAAAGCGACGCCACGGGGGCGGGGCGGGCAGTTTGGAGGGGCCGCGGAAGACCCACCAGTCCTCCGGCTCCGGCACCAGGCCGTCGGGGGCGCCAGCTGCGCTTGATCCGGTCACCGCGGGTTCTCCTCGTTCGTGGCGTGCGTCCACGCACAGGCGTTCATGGTTGCGTCAACACCCAGGCGTCGGGGGCGAGTTGCGGGGGTCGGTGATCCGGGGCGTCGTACAGCAGGGACAGCCGGCGGCCGTGGTGGGCGGCGCTCTCGGGCTCGGCCATGGCCTTGGCCCGCTCCAGGCGCACCGCCTCGGGCACCTCGGTGTGGTCCATGCCGTCGACCAGGGCCAGCAGGTCCTGGGCGATGTGCTCGCCGTGTTCGACGCGGTGCCACAGCACGGTGTGCACACCCGCCTGGACGCACTGGCGCAGCAGCGTGCCGTGGTGGTGCGGTTCGCAGCACACGATCACCGTCCCGGCGTCGCGGTGCACCTCCAGCTGGGCGCGGGCGACCTTGCGGTCGGTGTGCCGGTGGTCGAGGACCAGGCGCTTGGCGTGCGGCAGGGCCGCGGTGCGCTGTTTCCAGCCCGCGTAGCTCTCCCGGGAGCGCTCGGTGGTGCGCACCACCACCCGGCGGGTGATGCCCGGCGCGAACGGTCCGTCCTCGTCGCTGTCGGGCGACTCCCAGGAGTCGACGTCGAGGCCGAGCCAGGCGGACGGCAGGAAGTACTCCACCAGAGCGGTCTCCGGGTCCTCCCTGACCTCGGTGCGCAGCACCCGGCGGATGTCGTCGACGACCTGCTCGCTGCCCGCCTCCGCGTCCCGGACCAGCGCGAGACGGTGCGGCTGGCCGTCGGCGAAGGTCCAGATCTGGTACGTGAAGCGGCGCCCCGTGGCGGTGGGCAGCAGCTCCACCTGGACGCGCGGCGGAGCGGCGGAGGGGCGTGCGCCGGGGGCCGAGGGGTCGGCCCCGGGGATGCGCGCCGGGGACCGGGTGGCCTCGACGTCGGCGCGGAACTGGCTGACCGCCGCCTCGTCCACCCCCGACCGGGCGGCCACCCGCTCGACCCAGGCGTCCAGGTCCTCGGCCGGATAGACCTCGCCGGCCGCGCGCTCCTCGACGCTGATCCGCACCACCGCCTGGAGCAGCGGCGGCACCGGCGCGCCGCTCGCGGAGCTGAAGCCCTCCAGCGCGTCCATGGTGTCGGCGAGGCCCGCCACGGCGGGGAGTTCCGGGGCGTGCGGGAGTACGCGTTCCAGCAGGGCGCGGGGGTCCGTGCGCGTGCAGTGGGCCAGCAGACCGGAGAGGTCGCGGCGCTGGCGGGTGGTCAGATACTCGCCGGGGCGGACCGTATGGGCGGCGCGGCGCAGCCGTTCCCAGTCCTCGCGGGCGCCGTAGTGGCCGGGGCGGCCATGGGGGTCGTACGGGGCGGAGTGGGCGGGGGGTTCGTAGTCCCGTACCAGGTCGAGGAGTTCGGGGATGCCGCGGCGGACGCCGACCGCGAGGCCGACGAGCCGTTCGAGGTCGGCCGCCGGGCCCGCGGAGGGCCTGCCGAGCCGGGCGGCGAGCCGCTGCTCGCAGGCCAGCACCGCCTCGCGTCCCTTGAGGACCCGCTCCAGGGCGGTGAGCAGCTGCTGGACGCCGCGGCGGGCGGTGGGCACCGCCGAGGGCGGCAGCGCGGGGAGTTCGGCCTCGATGGCGGGGACGCTGATCGCGTACATCGTCGCGGGCGGCGCCCCGGGGGCGGCGGATTCCGGGGAGCGGTGCACGGCCGCGACGAGGCCGACGACTGCCTGCCGCTCGCGGTCCCACAGCGGCCCGCCGCTGAACCCCTCGGTGACCTGGGCGCCGCCGAGCACGTCCAGCGCGATCCACGGCGGTGCGGAGACCCGCGGCACCGCCCGGAGCGTGGGCAGCGGATTGCCGCTGGCCCATAACGCGATGGTCTCGCCCGCGTAGTTGTGCTGCAGGAACGGGGCCGGCTCGGCGCCCTGGGGCGGGGCGGCCGCCAGCTCCAGTACGGCGAGGTCGCCGTGGTAGGGCAACCGCCCGGGCCGGACGGGGTCGTTGCCGGCCGCCCTGGCCCGCGGCGGCACCCACATCTCCGGCACCACCCGGGCGGTCAGGTCCGTGCCGGCCGCGACATGCGGCAGCCGGAGCGTGACGCTCTCGCTCCGGCCGGGGAGGTCCTGGGCGAAACGCTCTCTGCCCAGTGCGCTGTTGACGACATGGGCGCAGGTCAGGACGAGCCGCTCGGCGACCAGCACGCCCGCGCCGACGGCCTGGTCGCCGTGGCGTACTGAGGCGAAGGACAGCTGGAGCGGGGTGTCCGGACCCACGCCGGCGATCATGGTGTCGACCCGCCCGATCCGCCCGAGTCCCGGTCGAGGTTCCAGGTGGCGGAGACCGTGAAGCTCGCCTCGCCGTTGCCGGAGAACACGCCCAGGCGGAGATCGGATCCGAGGGTGACGCCGAACTCCACCGTGACCTCGTCCGGGCGGTGTTCGCCGCCGGCGATCGAGCGGTGGATCTGGCCGAGGACGCCGCCGAGCGGGCGCAGGGCCTCCTCCAGGACCTCCCCGCCGCGGGTCAGCGCACGGCCCATCCGGCTGTCCACGCTGACCGGCTGGGCGGAGCCGAACGCGTCGGGAAGCTCCAGCTCGCCGTCGTCGTCGCCGGTGTGCGCGGAGCGGCCCGCGCCCGAAGGGTCCTTCGCGGCCGGCTCGTCGGCCCGCAGCCACACGACGGTCCCGTCATCCAACTTCAGTGCCACGTCCCCCATGCCGCTCAGTCTGGCATGAGGCCCAGGGCCCACGCGCGCACTTTGCGTCACACTCCGCCCTTCGCCACCGGTAGCCGTCTGCGAAAAGGGGGTTCCAAAGGGGTCGGCACGGCACATGGCGGGCAGGCGCGTCGCGCCTACTCCGCGAGCAGGACCCTGGCCAACTGGCGCGACTGCGCCACCAGTCGGTCCTCGGAGTCCCAGACCTCCGCGTCCTCCTCCAGGAAGCCGCCCGCCATGTTGCGGGTGGTGATGGCGACCCGCAGCGGGCCGGGGGCCGGGCGCCGCCGGATGTGGCAGGTCAGCTCGACGGTGGGGACCCAGCCGGACAGGCCCATCTCGAAGGCGGTGGGCGGCAGCGCGTCGACGGTCAGCAGGAGGGAGAGCGGGTCGGGCTCGCGGCCGTCGGCGAGGCCGAACCAGGCGCGCATCTCGCCCCTGCCGGACGGGGCGCCGACGGCCCAGCCGGCGGTCGCCGGGTCCAGGCGGATGGCGAGCCGGTCGGCGATCGCGGTGCTGCCGGGGATGGCGGGGCGCTCGCCCGGGGCGCTGTCGGCCCCCAGGCAGTGCTCGTACGGCGGGATGGCGGGCGGCTTGGCGGTCGTGCGGACGTCGTCGGGCAGCGCGCCGAGGTCGCCGTACGAGGCCAGCACCCGCAGCCGCTCGACCTCGCTGCCGTCGTCGGCGAACTGCACGAGGGTGGCGGTGCCGGTCGACATCGTGCGGCCGGTGCGGACCACCTCGGTGCGGATGACGGCGGGGCCCGGGACGGAGGCGGTCAGGTAGTGCGCGGTGACCGTGAGCGGGTCGGGGTGCGGGAGGGCGTCGCCCAGGGCGCGGCCCATGAGGGCGAGGAGGTAACCGCCGTTGACCGCCTGGATGATCGTCCAGCCGGCGGAGAGGTGGGCGTCGTAGACGCCCGGGGCGCGGCGGGTGACCGCCGTGTCGCGGTCGAACTCACTGTTGCCAAGCGTCACCAGAGCCATGGGTTGCACGCTACACCGGATAGTTACCGACCGGTAGTGTCAGTTTTGACGACCGCGCCCGGAAGCCCTCCGTCCGGGCCTGCGATGATGCCGCCATGCTTCACGTGCTCTACCTGTTCGGCGTCGCGGCCTTCGCGGCGAGCGGCGTGCTGGCCGCCTACCGCGCCAACATGGACCCCTTCGGCGGCCTGGTGCTCGCCTTCGCCGCGTCCATCTCCGGCGGGACGCTGCGCGACCTCATCCTCAACCGGCAGCCGCTGTACTGGACGCACGACTGGGTACTGCTGACGGTGATCATCTGTGTCGGCGTCGGCACCATGATCTATCTGCGCTTCTGGACGCTGCCGCGCAAATCGCTGCTGGTCGTCGACGCGATCGGACTCTCCGTCGTCACGGTGATCGGCGCCCGCGCCGCAATCCAGGCGGGCGCCACCCCGCTCGCCGTGATCATCCTGGCCGTGCTGACCGGCGTCGCCGGCGAGGTCATCCGCGATGTGCTGTGCGGGGAGTTCCCCCCGCTGCTGCTGCGCGAGGACGTGTACGCGATCGCCGCGATGGCGGGCGCCTGCTGCCTCCTGCTGCTGCACCAGCTCGGCGTCGGCGCCACCCCCGCCGCGGCGGTCTCGGCGGGGCTGGTCTTCGCACTCCGGATGGGCGCGGTCTACCTGGGCCTGCACCTGCCGCGTCCCCAGCAGCTGCGCCCCAGGCCGGGCCAGAAGAACACCGACTGACCCGGCCCGCGGTGCCTACTTGCCGGGCAGCGCCGGCTTCTTGGCCGTGTACAGCCAGGTGTCGAAGAGATCGTCCAGCTGCTGCCCCGAGATCTTCTCGGCCAGCGCGATGAACTGCGAGATCTCCGCGTTGCCGTAGCGGTGCTGGCGCGTCCAGGTGGGCAGCAGGTTGAAGAACGCCTTGTCGCCGATCCGCTCGCGCAGCGCCTGCAGCGTCATCGCGCCCCGCTGGTAGACCGCGCCGTCGAACATCGTGTCCCGCTGCGGATCGCCGACCTTGATCTTCCAGAAGGGGTCGTCGGCAGGCCGCTTGCCGTATGCCTTCAGGAAGGAGTCATGGGCGCTGGCGCGGCCCTTGTGCTCCTCCCACAGCCACTGGGCATACGTGGCGAAGCCCTCGTTGAGCCAGATGTTGGGCCAGGTCTTGACCGACACCGAGTCGCCGAACCACTGGTGGGCCAGCTCGTGGACGATGGTGGACTCGTCGCGGACGGCCGAGTAGACGGGCTTGGACTGCACCTCCAGCGAGAAGCCCGCCTCGGGCATGTCGTCGACGATGGCGCCGGTCTCCTCGAAGGGGTACGGGCCGAAGACCTTCGACCAGTAGTCGGTGGCCTCGGCGGTGATGCCGTAGACGTCGACCTTGCCGGCGGGCAGGGTGGGGTCGGTGGCGACGTAGATGGGGGTGCCGCCGGGGGTGGTGCCGGTGCGGACGTCGAACTTCCCGATGGTGGCGGTGGCCAGGTACGTCGCCATCGGCTTGGTCTCGCGCCAGTGGGAGTACGAGCGGTCCCCCTTGACCCGCGACGAGACCAGACGGCCGTTGGAGACGCCGGTCAGCCCCTTGGGGGCGTCGATGCGGATGTCGTAGGTGGCCTTGTCGCTCGGGTGGTCGCTGGAGGGGAACCACGTCGAGGCGGCGTTGGGCTGGCAGGCGACGAAGACGCCGTCCTTGGTCTTCATCCAGCCGTAGTCGGAGCCGAACAGGATGGGGCCGCTGAGCGGCTTCGGTATGCCGCCGTAGGTCACCGTCACGGTGAACCGCTCGCCCTTGGGCAGGCGGGCGGCCGGGGTGACGGTGATCTCGTCCCCGGACCTGGTGAAGGCGGCCTTGCGCCCGTTCACCTTGATCGCGTCGACGGTGAGCTTGTGCAGATCGAGATCGAAGGTGCGCAGGCTCTGGGTGGCCTTGGCCTTGAGGGTGGTGCGGCCCTCCAGCAGGCCGCTCTGGGGGTCGTACTTGACGCCGAGGTCGTAATGCAGGGCGTCGTAGCCGCCGTTGCCCAGCTCGGGGAAGTACGGGTCGCCGACACCGGGGGCACCGCCCGACGCGCCGGGCGCGGCAGCCGAGACACCGGGCGCGGCGGCGAGGGTGGCGGCCGAGGCGACCGCGATGGACAGGGCGATCAGGCGGGGAGTGCGACGCACGGACCGGGAGAGTGCCATGGGCCGTCCTTTCGAACATGCGAATGAATGATCAATCGCGCCAACTCTGCACTCTCCCGGCCGGTTTCGCCGGGGATTTTTCCAAGCTCTCAGGTGTCACTGATCACTTGACGCCTTACCGGCCGCCCCGGCCGGCGCGTTCTCCGGGTGGTGGCAGGCGACTTGGTGCCCCGTCCGCAGCGCGACGAGCGGCGGCTCGGTGGTGGCGCACACCTCGGTCGCCTTCCAGCAGCGGGTACGGAACCGGCAGCCGGAGGGCGGGTTGATCGGCGAGGGCACGTCGCCCTTGAGCAGGATCCGGTCGCGCTGGGTGCGCCGCTTGGGGTCGGGCACCGGCACGGCGGACAGCAGCGCCTTGGTGTAGGGGTGCATCGGCGTCTCGTAGAGCCCCTTGCGGTCGGCCAGTTCCACGATCTTGCCGAGGTACATCACCGCGATCCGGTCCGAGACGTGCCGGATGACCGAGAGGTCGTGGGCGATGATGACGTAGGTCAGGCCCAGCTCCTCCTGGAGGTCGTCCATGAGGTTGACGACCTGCGCCTGGATCGACACGTCCAGCGCGGAGACCGGCTCGTCGGCGACGACCAGCTTGGGCTTGAGCGCGAGCGCGCGGGCGATGCCGATGCGCTGGCGCTGACCGCCGGAGAACTCGTGCGGATAGCGGTTGTAGTGCTCCGGGCTCAGGCCCACCAGCTCCAGCAGCCGCTGCACCTCCTTCTTCACCCCGCCCTCGGGCTCGACGCCCTGGAGGCGGAAGGGGGTGGAGACGATCCCGCCGATGGTGTGGCGGGGGTTCAGCGAGCCGTACGGGTCCTGGAAGATCATCTGTACGTCGCGGCGCATCGGGCGCAGCCTGCCCGGCGACAGATGGGTGATGTCCGTGCCCTGGAACTCGATCGAGCCGCCGGTCGGCTCGTCGAGCCGGGTGATCAGCCGGCCCATCGTCGACTTGCCGCAGCCGGACTCGCCGACCACGCCGAGCGTCTCGCCCGGACGTACGTCGAAGTCGATGCCGTCGACCGCCTGCACCGCCCCGACCTGCCGCTTGAGCAGGCCCTTGGTGATCGGGAAGTGCCGCACCAGCCCGCGGACCCTGAGCAGCGGCTCGGCCGCGGCGGAGCCCTCCGCGGTCCCGGCCGGGGCCTCGGTCCCCTTCTGGAGCGGGATCTTGTTGTTCTGGTCGTCAGTCGTCTCGGTCACAGCTTCGGCGCAATCTCTTCGGTCCAGATACGCTCCCGCTCCTCCGGCGCCATGTGGCAGGCGGAGAAGTGCCCGCCGCCGGCCTCGCGCAGTTCGGGGCGGACCGTACGGGTGAGGTTGTCCTTGGGCACGTCCGCGTACGGGCAGCGGGGGTTGAAGGCACAGCCGGACGGCACGTTGATCAGGCTGGGCGGGGAACCCTTGACCGGGATCAGCCGCTCGGTCTGGTCGCGGTCGATGCGCGGCATGGAGCCGAGCAGGCCCCAGGTGTAGGGGTGCTGCGGCTCGTAGAAGACCTTCTCGGCCGGGCCGCGCTCGACGCACCGCCCGCCGTACATCACCAGCAGATCGTCGGCCAGCTCGGCGACCACTCCGAGGTCGTGGGTGATGATGATGACCGCCGAGCCGAACTCCTTCTGCAGATCGCGGATCAAATCCAGGATCTGCGCCTGGACGGTGACGTCCAGGGCGGTGGTCGGCTCGTCCGCGATCAGCAGCTCGGGGTTGTTGACCAGCGCCATCGCGATCATGGCGCGCTGGCGCATACCGCCGGAGAACTGGTGCGGATGGTCGTCCACGCGCTTGTCGGGCTGCGGGATGCCGACCCGGTCGAGCATCTCGATCGCCCGCTTGCGCGCGGTCTTCTTGTCGACGTCGTTGTGGACCCGGTATGCCTCCATGATCTGCTTGCCGACCGAGTAGAAGGGGTGCAGCGCGGACAGCGGATCCTGGAAGATCATCGCCATCTCGCGGCCGCGCAGCCGGCGCACCTCCTCGGGGTCGGCGGAGACCAGCTCCTTGCCGTCCAGCCAGATCTCGCCGGACATCCGCACCCTGTTGCGCTGCTGGCGCGAGGCGCGGTGCAGGCCCATCACGGCGAGCGAGGTCACCGACTTGCCGGAGCCGGACTCGCCGACGATGCCGAGCGTCTTGCCCTTCTCCAGGCTGAAGGTCAGCCCGTCGACGGACTTCACCAGGCCGTCGTCGGTGGGGAAGTGGACCTTGAGGTCCCGCACCTGGAGGAAGGCCGCCGGCCGCGCTCCCGGCTCGGTGGCGGCCGCGGCGGGCTCGGCCGCGGCGCTCTGGGGCTTCTCTACGGTCTTGTCCTCGGAGGAGTCGGTCACGAGAGCCTCACCCGCGGGTCGACGGCGGCGTACAGAACGTCCACCACCAAGTTGCATATGACGATGAAGAACGCGGCGAGCAGGGTGACGCCGAGGATGTTCGGCAGGTCGTTGGCGTTGATCGCCTCGACCGCGAAGGCGCCGACTCCCTTGAGCGAGAAGACCTGTTCGGTGATGAGCGCACCACCGAGCAGCAGGCCCAGGTCCATGCCGAAGACCGTGATGATCGGGGTGAGCGCGGCCCGCAGACCGTGCCGGACGACCACCTTGCGCTCGCGCAGGCCCTTGGCGCGGGCCGTACGGATGTAGTCCTCGCTCAGCGTCTCCAGCATGCCGGCCCGGGTGAGGCGGGCGTAGAGCGCGGAGTAGAGGAAGGCCAGGGTGACCCAGGGCAGGACCAGGGTCCGGGCCCACAGGAACGGGTCCTCCAGCAGCGGTACGTAGTCGCTGCGTTCGAAGATCGGCCACTGGTAGGTGAACAGGGCCAGCGCCAGCGCGCCGGTGAAGAACATCGGGAGGGAGACGCCGGCCAGCGCGACGCCCATCGCCATCCGGTCGAAGAACGAGCCGGGGCGCAGCGCGGAGAGCACGCCGGTGGCGACACCGGAGACGACCCACAGCACGGCCGCGCCGGCGGCCAGCGAGAGCGTCACCGGGAGCCGGGACTGGATCTCCGGCCACACCTCGATATGGGTCTTGAAGGAGTAGCCGAAGCACGGCACATGGCACTTGGCCGCTTCCGGACCGAACTTGTAGTCGACGCCGACGAAGATGCCCTTGAGGAAGTCCCAGTACTGCTCGTACACCGGCTTGTCCAGGCCGAGGTTCTTCTTGACCGCGGCGATGTCCGCGGGCGTGGGGGCCTTTCCGATGTACTGCTGGGCAAGCTGGTCGGTGCTCTGCCCGGCCAGTTTCGGCAGCAGGAAGAAGATGCCGAAAGTGACCGCGCTGACGATCAGCAGCAGGATCACTGCGCTGATCAACCTGCGGATGATGTACGAGAACACGGGGATGCGGCGTCGGCGCCGCGGGCCGGCCGCAACCGGCCCGCGGACACCAATGCCTTCACCTGCCTTCCAGGGCTGCTACTTCTTGACGCCGATGTTGAGGTAGTCGTACTGACCGCTGAAGGCCGAGGTGGACACCAGGTTGGTGGCCTTGGGCGAGCGGTACATCAGGACCTTGAAGTAGGTGAGCGGGACCATCGCCGCCTGCTCCATCGTCTTCTTGTCGATCTCGGCGTACGCCTTCTCGCGGGCCGCCTTGTCGGTGTTGGCGATGGCGGAGTCGAGCAGCTTGTTGATCTCCGGGTCGTCCAGCTGGGACAGGTTGGTGTTACCGGACTTGCTGATCGCCTTGCCGTTGAGGATCTGCTGCAGGTAGCCGTAGCCGGTCGGGAAGTCCGAGCCCCACTGCATCATGATCAGGCCGACGTTGTTCTTCTTGTTGAACTCCGGCACACCGGCGTAGTCCGAGAAGTACTTGCTGGTCGGGTACGACTGGATCTTGGCCGTGACGCCGATCTTCTTCAGCGACTCGATGACCGAGGTGGCCGCGTCGACCTCGTCCTGGCGGTCGTTGCGGGCCAGGATCGTGGTGCTGGTCTTGCCGGCGCCGCACTTGTCCCAGTGCTTCTTGGCCTCGGTCAGGTCCAGCTTGTCGCCGTTGTACTTCTGCGGGTACAGGTCGTACTTCTGGTAGCCGTCGATGTCGGTCGGCAGGACCGTGGAGGCCAGCTCACCGCGGATCGGGCCGCCGAGCGAGGTCTGCACGGCCTTCTTGTCGATCGCGTACTCGACGGCCTTGCGGCACTCCAGGTTGTCGAACGGCTTCACCTTGGTGTTGATCGCCGTGTAGACCAGGCGCTGGCCGAGCGCGTTGTCGGTGTTGGCCTTCTCCTTGGGGTCCGTCAGGAGCTGGGCCTGCGTCTGGCCGTCCACACCGCGGCCGGCCAGGTCGACCAGGGTGTTGCCGGACTGGAGGTCCTTGTCGATGGTCGACTGGGCGACCTTCAGCTTCAGGACGATCTTGTCGGGCAGCTGCTTGCGCAGCTTGTCGGTCGCCGCCGACCACTGCGGGTTGCGCACGAGGGTGAGCTGCTTGCCCTCCTCGTAGCTCTGGAACTTGTACGAGCCGGTGGACAGCACGGACTTGGTGTAGTCCGCGCCCTTGTCCTTGGCCTGCGGGACCGGAGCCGTCTGCGGGGCGCTGACCAGGTAGTCGAACTCGGCGAACGGCTTCTTGAGGTGGAAGACGATCGTGTGGTCGTCCGGGGTCTCGATGGACTTGAGCCCTTCCTTGCTCTTGTCCTTGTAGGGCCCCTTGTAGCCGCCCTCGTTGTCCTTGAGGAACTGCTGGAAGTAGTTCGGGCCCAGCGAGAGGGTGTCGCGCGCGAAGTTGGAGCGCTCGACCGCGTACTTGACGTCCTGCGCGGTGACCGCGGAGCCGTCCTCGTACTTCACGCCCTTGCGGATCTTGTACGTCCAGGTCCTGCCGCCGTCGCTGGGCTTGCCCATCTCCTCGGCGAGGTCCGGGACCAGCTCGTTGCCCTTCGTGCCGGGGCCCGGCTTGAAGGTGGTCAGCGGGCGCGCGTAGAGCCGGCTGAAGTTGTAGATGAAGGCGTAGTAGGTGTTGCCCGGGTCGAACGACTCCGGGGCGTCGCTCATCGCGTAGTCGACCGTGCCGCCCTTCGCGTCCGAGGCGTTGACCACGCCCTTGGTGGCCGCGTTCGCCTCGGAGGAGCCGTCCGAGGAGCCCTTGCCTCCGCTGCAGCCGGCCAGCAAAAGGCCCGCACTGGTGATGGCCGCTATCGCCGCGACCGGAACTGACCTTCGCATGATGGTCCGTGTCCCCTTCGTTCGTCGAGAAACTTCACACTCAAAAACTTCACTGGCGGTGGAGATTGGTGGGCGCCGGCGCCCGGCGGAGCCGTCAGCGGCTGCGCGGGTCCAGCGCGTCCCTCAGGCCGTCACCGAGCAGGTTGAACGCGAGCACGGTGACGAAGATCGCGAGGCCGGGGACGATCATGTACTGGGGGTCGACCTCGTAGTACTTGACGGCCTGGTTGAGCATGCCGCCCCAGGACGCCTGGGGCGGCTGGATGCCGACGCCCAGGAAGCTCAGGGCCGCCTCGAAGAGGATGTTGGAGGGGATCAGCAGCGTCGAGTAGACGATGATCGGACCCACCAGGTTGGGCAGCAGCTCCCGGAAGAGAATGAAAGGCCCGCGCGCACCCATACCGCGGGCGGCGTCCACGAATTCGCGCTCGCGCAGCGACAGTGTCTGCGCGCGCACGATCCGCCCCATATACGGCCAGTTGAAGAAGCCGATCACGAAGATCAGCACCGAGATATGCAGCGGCAGGCCCTCCAGGCCGAAGGCGCCGCCCTGCAGCGAGGCGGAGATCGCAATGGCGAACAGCAGCAGCGGGAAGGCCAGGAAGACGTCCATCATCCGGCTGATGAAGGCGTCCACCCGCCCGCGGTAGAAGCCGGCGACCACACCCAGCACGGTGCCGATGGCGACCGACAGCAGCGTCGCGCCGAACGCCACGATCAGCGACACCCAGGAGCCCTCCAGGATCCGGGCGAGCAGATCGCGGCCGAACTTCGGGTCCACACCGAGCGGGTGGTCCCCGCTCATCCCGCCGAACTCCCCCTTGGGGAGCGTGGTGTTGGGGTCGATCAGCGACTGGTTGGGGGAGTTGGGGTCCAGGCCGAGCAGCGCCTGGAGGGGGCGGGAGAGCGCGGCGATGACGACGAGCAGGATGACAACGATGGCACCCGCCACCGCGACCTTGTCCCGCCTGAAGCGCAGCCATGCGATCTGGCCGAGCGAGCGCCCTTCGATGCGCTTGCCCTCCACGCCTTTCAGCACCGCTTCCGGCTGCGCCTCGGCAGCCGCCCCGGTGGTCTCGATCGGTGCGGTCACGGTGACCTTGACCCCTCTCGGCCGACGGTTCGGCCGGCCCCTGCCCGCCGCAAGAGCGGCCTGATTCACATCACTGGTGCAATTCGGTGCAAGTACTGCGGGTATCGCGGAAGTTCAGACAGTGGAACTCGGAGATTTCACGCGACGCCGTACGCGATGACGCTCGATGACGCTCGCACAAAGGGCCGAGGCCCTCGGTGTTTTCCGGAGTCTTCATCCCCTTCGCGATCAGTCACCAGCCCTGACCGGGAAAGGATGCGCAACTGTGATGTGCTCCACGGCATTCCGTTATACGGACTCACGGTCGAGCTGAGCGGAGTGAATATCCACAAAAGAGGGCCCCAACCGTGGGGAATACGGGGCGAATTCACCCCGGAATAGACGCCTCGGCGACACGCTCCGTCACCGGAGGGTGTCGCCGAGGGGTGGTGCGATCCGGACAGCCGGCGGGCGGGTCAGTAAGGGCGCGGGTAGCCGTAGCCGTACGAGGGCGCGGGGGCCGGCTGGCCCTGCGGCTGGGCGTAGCCGTCGCGGTCGAAAAAGGGGCGCGCGCTGGCCCGCATCCACATCGCGACCGGGTCGTAGTCGTCGTTCATCGCGACCGTGGAGACCGGCAAACCGTCCGGAACCGCGCCGATCGACTGCTGGATCATCAACCGGGCCGAATCCACCGCTTGTTGGCCGGTGTCGTACAGATCCAGCCCGACCGCCAGATACGGGGCGCCGAGCGCGGGCTGCACCCAGGCCCGGCGCAACGACCGCACGGCGGGGGTGCGATGGGCGTTCTGGGCCAGCAGGGCGTAGAACTGCGGGATGTCGATGACCGGCTCGGAGATCCGCAGCGGTCCGGCCGGCAGCCGGTCGAGGCCGCCGGCGATGCGGCGCAGGTCCAGCCAGGGGATGCCGACACCGCCACCGGGGGCGTGCGGGTTCAGCCACAGGCCCCAGCGGTCCGGGAAGAGCGCGCCGGCGATCTCCAGCCCGCCGACGACCTCGTGGTCGCGATTCCAGCCGGAGGCGGCGAGTTCGGGCGCCGAGGTCACGCACGGCGCATAGCCGAGGCCGTCGACCTCCATGTTCCCGTACTGCGCGTCGGGGGAGCCGGCCCGGCCGTGCCACAGCAGCATCCAGACCTGGCCCGCGGCGAGCGCCTGGAGCAGCGCCTCATAGGCGTCGTAACGGCCGGGCGAGACCTGCTGGAGCAGCTGCTCCAGCGCTCCGGCCGCCGGCGGCCCCTGATGCGCACCCGCGCTCACGTGGTCCGTCCCTTCATCTCGGCAGGGCACGTGTGGGTGCGCCCGCGCGTCATCCAACCAGCTTACGAGTGGTCGCGAGAGTAGAAGGGCCGCACGCGCTCCAGCATCCGGTCGGCGACCGGGTCGCCGTGGGCGAGATCGAGCATCACCAGCTGCACCGGCCAGGGCACCGGGACCGCGCCGAGCGCACGTCCCAGGGCCATCAGGACCGTCTCGCGGGCGGTGCCGTCGTGCAGCGCGGCGGGGTCCACCGCGATCTGAACACCGACGAACAGTGTGGGCGTGTCGCCCTCGACACTAGCCAGGACACGCCGGGCAGTCAGGACAATTCCGGCACCGGAGAACTCCAGTCCGGCGGCGGCCAGGAAGTCCACCGGCTCCTCCTGCCAGTCCGGCTCGAAGAGCCGCACCCGCCCGCCGCTCGGCAGCCCCTCGGCCTCATGGCGCCCCAGCCGGCACAGCTGGGCCACGGCGGGCGGCGGCAGCGGCACACCGACCACACCGTCCGGATTGACCGCGATCCCGATCTGCGGCGGCAGCCCGCGGGCGAACTCCACGGCCGGCGCGACGGTGAAGGACATATGCGAGCCGACCACCCGCAGGAACTCCTGCTCGGAGCTGTAGACCGGGACATGGGCCAGCCCGCCGATCTCGACGGTGGGCAGGTCCAGGCCGCGGGCGCCCAAGCCCGCGCTCTCCGGGCCGCCGCCGTTGGGCAGCGGCACCCACACCCGGCTGCGGCCCAGGACCTCGACGATCCGGCCGCCGGCGCCGGGATGCCCGACCGACGCGGCGAGCACCTCTTCGAGCTCGTTCGCCGGCCACGCCAGCTGCGGTATCCCCTGCTCCGGAAGACTCATCTGTTCCCACCCGTTCCGACCACGCACATCGGCCCACGACACTAGACGAGAAAGGCCGGAGACAGTTCATACGGGGGCGGGGTACGGCACACCCGGAAGCGGCAGTCCGCTCAGTGGAAACCGACCGTCTTCAGTGCGCTCGCCGCCCGCCGGTCCAGCAGCACCACCGAGCTGAACCCCTTCGGCGGCCCGGCCGCCTCCGCCGCGCCGACCAGCCGGCCCACCGCCCTGCGGTGCCGCGCGAAGGCGTACCCCGACACCCCGCGCCCGCGCGCCTCCTGGCCGGACCGCGCCACCTCCGGCGGCACGTCGAGCAGCACCAGATGCAGCCCGCGCCCGCCGCGCGCCGCCGACCGGGCGACCCAGCGCCGCACCCATGCCAGCGTCCCGCAGTCGTGCACCACCACGCTGTCGCCCGACCGCAGCGCCCGACCCAGCGCCAGATAGTGCGCGGCCCGCACCAGCGGGCGGTACAGGCCGTACGGCAGCCGGCGCAGCCTGCCGCGCGCCCAGCGCTCGCGGACGTCCTGCGAGTCGATGCGGTGCACCACGAGGCCGCGGCCGTCCGACGGCGGCACCACCCGATGCATCAGGGTGCTCTTGCCGCTGCCCGGCAGCCCGGAGACCACGACCAGGTCACCGGCGGCGAACCGCAGCTCGGCGGTGCCGCGGGCCCGTCTGCGGCCGCGCAGGTCCCGCACCCGCGCACCGCTCCCCGGCCGGACGACGGCCCGCCCCGCGCGCCGGGCCGGGGGCGCGGCGGCGGACGCCGCCACCGGCGCACCCGGGGGCACGGCCCCTGAAGTGGCCGCGAATGCCGCTTCCCTCTGCACCGTGATCGCCCTCCCCGTCCAGTTCCGGTCCGAGTCCGTCCCTTACCCGCAGAGTGTCAAGAAAAGGTAATGGCCATCAAGGCGATTGTCCGATCTGTCGGCGTGGCGGGCCCGGTCCTGGACGGGGCGGCGACCAGGGCTCCTCGATCCGGCGATCCCGTGTAATGATGTGGCCGCCACGTGCACGGCTCAGCTCATCCGTGCACCGCCAACTCCATACCGGCCGCTTGAATCCGCGCGGGAGAGTCCCCGGCCGCCATGGCGGGGCGCCGAAGGAGCAAGTCCTCCCTTGAATCTCTCAGGCCCCCTATACCGCGCGGGCGAGGCAGATCTGAAAAGCGAGCCACTGCCCGGTCCACGGGGCGGCTCCACCCAAGGTGCAAACCGGGTCCGTTCGCGGGATCCCGGTGAACCTCTCAGGTTCCGATGACAGATGGGGAGAACGTCTTGTCACCCATGCCTGGGAGCCCAGAACCATGACAGATGCCCCCCGCCGCACCGCGCTGGACGCCACCCACCGCGCGCTCGGCGCGACCATGACCGACTTCGCCGGCTGGGACATGCCGCTGCGCTACGGCAGCGAGCGCGACGAGCACGTCGCCGTCCGCACCCGCGCCGGTCTCTTCGACCTCTCCCACATGGGCGAGATCACCGTCACCGGCCCGCAGGCCGCCGACCTCCTCGACTACGCGCTGGTCGGCAACATCGGCGGCGTCAAGACCGGCCGCGCCCGCTACACCATGATCTGCGAGGACGGCGGCGGCATCCTGGACGACCTGATCGTCTACCGGCTCGCCGACCAGGAGTACATGGTCGTCGCCAACGCCTCCAACGCCCAGGTGGTGCTGGACGCGCTGAACGCGCGAGCGGGCGGCTTCGACGCCGCGATCCGCGACGACCGGGACGCCTACGCGCTGCTCGCGGTGCAGGGACCGCAGTCCCCGGGGATCCTCAAGTCGCTGACCGACGCCGATCTGGACGGCCTGAAGTACTACGCCGGTCTGCCCGGCACGGTCGCCGGCGTCGACGCGCTGATCGCCCGTACGGGATACACCGGCGAGGACGGCTTCGAGCTGTTCGTGCGGCCGGCGGACGCGGTGGCCCTGTGGGAGGCGCTGACCGCGGCCGGCAAGGACGCGGGCCTGGTGCCCTGCGGTCTGTCCTGCCGCGACACGCTGCGCCTGGAGGCGGGCATGCCGCTGTACGGGCACGAGCTGACCACCGCCACCACGCCGTTCGACGCGGGCCTGGGCCGGGTCGTGAAGTTCGAGAAGACCACCAACAACGGCGACTTCGTGGGCCGCGCCGCGCTCGCGGCGGCCGCCGAGCGCGCCGAGACCGCCCCGCCGCGCAAGCTGGTCGGGCTGATCGCCGAGGGCCGCCGGGTGCCGCGCGCCGGATACCCGGTCGTCGCGGCCGACGGCACGGTCATCGGCGAGGTCACCTCCGGGGCCCCCTCCCCCACCCTCGGCAAGCCGATCGCCATCGCCTATGTCGACGCGGCCTACGCCACCCCGGGCACCGAGGGTGTCCGCGTGGACATCCGTGGAAGCCATGAGCCGTACGAGGTCACCGCGCTGCCGTTCTACAAGCGGCAGAAGTAACGGTTCGCCGGCGGCAGCCCCGGAAGTGGGGCGCGCCCGCGTGTCTCACTGTGCAAGACGCTCCCCCGGACCTTCGCCCGGGAGGTGCCCCCATTCACGATCACACCCTCGCGTACAGGAGAATCGAGCCATGGACAACCCCCAGCAGCTGCGTTACAGCAAGGAGCACGAGTGGCTGACGGACGCCGTGGAGGGCGTCTCGACGGTCGGGATCACCGAGCACGCGGCCAACGCGCTCGGCGATGTGGTCTTCGTGGAG
This sequence comes from Streptomyces sp. NPDC026575, assembly GCF_055567415.1. Classification (NCBI taxonomy): domain Bacteria; kingdom Bacillati; phylum Actinomycetota; class Actinomycetes; order Kitasatosporales; family Streptomycetaceae; genus Streptomyces; species Streptomyces sp. NPDC026575. Next base: position 146,920 of record NZ_JBVHQM010000012.1, on the reverse strand, counting down.
CTTCCCGCGGTCGGCTCGACGGTCACGGCGGGCGAGTCCTGCGGTGAGCTGGAGTCGACCAAGTCCGTCAGCGATCTCTACTCGCCCGTGGACGGCGAGATCACCGAGGTCAACGAGGATGTCGTCGGCGACCCCTCGCTGGTGAACTCCGCCCCGTTCGAGGGCGGTTGGCTGTTCAAGGTGAAGGTCAGCGGTGAGCCCGAGGACCTGCTCTCGGCCGACGAGTACACCGCCTTCGCCGCCGGCTGATCCCGGACCCCTCTCCCCAGGAAGACTCATGTCGCTTCTCAACAGCTCCCTGCACGAGCTCGACCCCGACGTCGCCGCCGCCGTCGACGCCGAGCTGCACCGCCAGCAGTCCACCCTCGAAATGATCGCCTCGGAGAACTTCGCCCCCGTCGCCGTCATGGAGGCCCAGGGCTCCGTCCTCACCAACAAGTACGCCGAGGGCTACCCCGGCCGCCGCTACTACGGCGGCTGCGAGCACGTCGACGTCGTCGAGCAGATCGCCATCGACCGCATCAAGGCGCTCTTCGGCGCCGAGGCCGCCAACGTGCAGCCGCACTCCGGCGCACAGGCCAACGCCGCCGCCATGTTCGCCCTCATCAAGCCGGGCGACACCATCCTGGGCCTCAACCTCGCCCACGGCGGTCACCTGACCCACGGCATGAAGATCAACTTCAGCGGCAAGCTCTACAACGTGGTGCCCTACCACGTCGACGAGAAGACCAACCTCGTCGACATGGAAGAGGTCGAGCGCCTCGCCAAGGAGCACCGCCCCAAGCTGATCGTCGCCGGCTGGTCCGCCTACCCCCGCCAGCTCGACTTCGCCGCCTTCCGCCGGATCGCCGACGAGGTCGGCGCCTACCTGATGGTCGACATGGCGCACTTCGCCGGCCTGGTCGCCGCCGGACTGCACCCCAACCCGGTCCCGCACGCCCACGTCGTGACCACCACCACCCACAAGACCCTCGGCGGCCCCCGCGGCGGCGTCATCCTGTCCACCCAGGAACTCGCCAAGAAGATCAACTCCGCGGTCTTCCCCGGCCAGCAGGGCGGCCCGCTGGAGCACGTCATCGCGGCCAAGGCGGTCTCCTTCAAGGTCGCCGCCTCCGAGGACTTCAAGGAGCGCCAGCAGCGCACCCTCGAAGGCGCCAAGATCCTCGCCGAGCGCCTCGTCCAGGACGACGTCGCCCAGCACGGCGTCTCCGTCCTGTCCGGCGGCACCGACGTCCACCTCGTCCTGGTCGACCTGCGCGACTCCGAGCTCGACGGACAGCAGGCCGAGGACCGCCTCCACGAGGTCGGCATCACCGTCAACCGCAACGCGATCCCGAACGACCCCCGTCCGCCGATGGTCACCTCCGGCCTGCGCATCGGCACCCCGGCCCTGGCCACCCGCGGCTTCACGGCCGAGGACTTCCGCGAGGTCGCCGACATCATCGCCGAGGCCCTCAAGCCCGCCTACGACGCCGAGGCCCTCAAGGCCCGGGTCACGGCGCTCGCCGACAAGTACCCGCTGTACCCGTCGCTGTGACGCGTCTCATGCGGTGATCCTCCGCCCCGCCGGTCACCGGCGGGGCGGAGGCCGAACGGGCCGTGGGCCCGGGGCCGTTGGTCCCGGGCCCACCGTCCGCGTACCGGTTCTCCTCCCCCCTTTCGCGAAATCACGAGGAAAATCCGGTGATCGGCGAGAAATAAGGTGGCCCCCGGCAAATGGCAGGGCCCCTCGACCGTGAAGGGGGCACTTCTCGACGGCAGGACGGACGACACATCCCATGGACATGAGCGCGGGCGAGCGCAAGGGGCTCAGCCTCTTCGCCCTCATCATGATCGGCATAGGCTCGATCTTCGGCTCCGGCTGGCTCTTCGGCGCCGGTGCCGCCGCCCAGGTGGCGGGCCCCGCGGCGCTGGTCGCATGGGTGATCGGCGCCGTCTTCATCGGCATGATCGCGATGTCCTACGCGGAGGTCGGCTCGGCCTACCCGATCCCCGGCGGCATGGCCCGCTACGGCCATCTCTCCCACGGGCCGGTGCTCGGCTTCCTCACCGGCTGGGCCGTGTGGATCGCGGTCGCCTCGCTCATCCCGATCGAGTCGATCGCCGCCACCCAGTACATGACGTCCTGGAGCTTCGAGTGGGCGAAGGGGCTGGTCGACCCGGCCACCCACCAGCTCACCCTCTCCGGCATCTGCACGGCGCTGGCGCTGACCGTCGTCCTCTGGCTGACCTGCTTCTGGTCGGTCCAGCTGCTGGCCCGCGCCAACACCGTGCTCACCCTGGTCAAGTTCGCCATCCCGGTGCTCGCCGTGCTGGCGCTGATCGGCTCCGGCTTCCACACCTCGAACTTCACCTCGCAGGGCGGGTTCGCCCCGTACGGCTGGCCGGCCGTGCTCACCGCCGTCACCACCTGCGGCGTGATCTTCGCCTTCAACGGCTTCCAGGCCGTGGTCAACCTCGGCGGGGCCGCCAGGAACCCGGGCCGGGCCATCCCGATCGCCCTGGTCGGCGCGCTCGCGCTGGGCCTGGTGATCTATCTGGCGCTGCAGACCGCCTACCTCGGCTCCGTACCGCCCGAGCAGCTCCAGCGGGCCGGCGGCTGGCAGGGCGTGAACCTCAGCTCGCCGTTCGCCGACCTCGCCAAGCTGCTGATGCTGCACTGGGTGGTCACACTGCTGCAGTTCGGCGCCTTCATCTCGCCGGCCGGCTCCAACATCGCCAATGTCGCCTCGGCCGCGTACATGGTCACCAATCTCGCCGAGACCGGCTTCTTCCCCAGGAAGCTGGCGGCCGTGCACCCGCGCTACGGCACCGCGCGCCCCGCGATGTGGCTCAACCTCGGCTTCTCCGTCCTGCTGCTGCTCACCGTCGGCCGCAGCTGGCAGGCGCTGGCCGGGGTGGTCTCGGCGGCCATGGTCATCTCGTATCTGATCGGCCCGATCGCGGTGGGCGTGCTGCGGCGGACCCAGCCGGACCTGCCGCGCCCCTTCCGGCTCCCCGCCGCCGGGTTCCTGTGCCCGCTCACCTTCACCTTCGCCGCCTGCGCCCTGTACTGGTCGAAGTGGCCGGACACCGGCAAGGTCGCCGTGCTGACGCTGGTGTCCGTGCCGATCGCGGTGCTGGTGCTGCGGCGCAAGGGGGAGACGCGGCTCGCCCGGCAGTTCGCCCCGGCCTGGTGGATGATCGTCTTCCTGGTCTGGATGGCCGCGCTGTCGGCGCTGGGCAGCCCGGACTTCGGCGGCCATGGCATCATCCCCGGCGGCCTGGACATCGCCCTGGTCGCGCTCTCGGCCCCGGCCTTCTATTTCTGGGCCGTACGCGCCGGAGTCGGGGCGCGGACGGCGGGCCTGACCGGCCCGTCCGCCGGCTCCGTATCCGTCCCGAAACCCACTGTTACGCCCGAGGACGAACGCCCGATGGTCTCCGTCTGACGGCACCGCGCCGGGTCCGGGTTACGCTCGACAAACGGCGCAGAAACGTACCTCCTGCCCCATTGCTCCACCGTCCACCACGAGCAGACAAGGGAGTCCGCCACCGTGGCCATCTCCGTCTTCGACCTCTTCTCCATCGGCATCGGCCCCTCCAGCTCCCACACCGTCGGCCCCATGCGCGCCGCCCGGATGTTCGTCGGACGCCTCAAGAAGGACGGCCTGCTCGCCCAGACGGTCAAGGTACGCGCCGAACTCTTCGGCTCCCTGGGCGCCACCGGCCACGGCCACGGCACCCCCAAAGCCGTCCTCCTCGGCCTCGAAGGCCACTCCCCCCGCACCGTCGACGTCGAAACCGCCGACGACCAGGTCGAGCGCATCCGCACCACCAAGCGCCTGCGCCTGCTCGCCACCGAAATAGGCACCGACCAGGAAATCGACTTCGACGAGTCCAGCGAACTGATCCTGCACCGGCGCCGGGCCCTGCCCTACCACGCCAACGGCATGACCCTCTTCGCCTACGACGCCGCCGGCGCCCCCCTGCTGGAGAAGACCTACTACTCCGTCGGCGGCGGCTTCGTCGTGGACGAGGACGCCGTCGGCGAAGACCGCATCAAACTCGACGACACCGTCCTGACCCACCCCTTCCGCACCGGCGACGAACTCCTGCGCCTGACCCAGGAGACCGGCCTGTCGATCTCCGCCCTGATGCTGGAGAACGAGAAGGCCTGGCGCACCGAGGAAGAGATCCGCGCGGGACTGCTGGAGATCTGGCAGGTCATGCAGGCATGCGTGGCCCGCGGCATGTCCCGTGAAGGCATCCTGCCCGGCGGGCTGAAGGTCCGCCGCCGCGCCGCCACCGCCGCCCGCGCACTGCGCGCCGAAGGCGACGCCCAGGCCCACGCGATGGAGTGGGTCACCCTCTACGCCATGGCCGTCAACGAGGAGAACGCCGCCGGCGGCCGGGTCGTGACCGCCCCCACCAACGGCGCCGCCGGCATCATCCCCGCCGTCCTGCACTACTACCTCAACTTCGTCCCCGGCGCCGACGAGGACGGCATCGTCCGCTTCCTGCTCGCCGCCGGCGCCATCGGCATGCTCTTCAAGGAGAACGCCTCCATCTCCGGCGCCGAGGTCGGCTGCCAGGGCGAGGTCGGCTCCGCCTGCTCCATGGCCGCCGGCGGCCTCGCCGAAGTCCTCGGCGGCTCGGTGGAACAGGTCGAGAACGCCGCCGAGATCGGCATGGAACACAACCTCGGCCTGACCTGCGACCCCGTCGGCGGCCTCGTCCAGATCCCCTGCATCGAGCGCAACGGCATGGCCTCGGTCAAGGCCGTCACCGCCGCCCGCATGGCCCTGCGCGGCGACGGCCGCCACCACGTCTCCCTCGACAAGGTCATCAAGACCATGAAGGACACCGGCGCCGACATGAGCGTCAAGTACAAGGAGACGGCGCGGGGCGGGCTCGCGGTGAACATCATCGAGTGCTGAGGCCGCTCCTCGATGTAGGCCCTGACCAGCGCGTTCGTCTCTTTCAGCGCTGTCAGGGCCTTCCCTGCTTACGCGGCGGAAAGTCCCTGAAATCTCCCTGGGACAGGCGTGAAAGTCCCTGAAAAGTCCCTGGGAAATTCTTCGCCGATCGGCGTCTGACCTGGGGTTCATCGCACCTGCTCGACGACGGCCCCCTCTCCCAGCGCCCTTCGATCGGCTCTGCGGTGACGATCAACTAGGCAATGCCTGCACGGAGGATCGGGCACGGTTAGCGACCCCCTCAATAACAAGAGTGTTGTTAAAGTAGATCCATGGCCACCTCCTCCGCTCCCGGCGAAGGCCCCGTCCGTCCGGTCTCCGTCTCCCTCCACGAAGGCACCATCGCCGCCCTCAAGGCACGTACCGGCAAGCGAGGCATGTCCGCCTACGTCGAAGCCCTCATCCAGCGCCAGCTGGAGCGGGACCGGCTGCGCGAACTCATCGAAGACGCCGAAGCCGAACACGGCCCGGTGGACCAGGCAGCGGTCGAGACCAAGCGAGGCATCCTGCGCGGTGACACGGCCAGCTCGGCGGACGCCGCGTGAGCGGGACGCTCGTCCTGGACTGCGAGGGGCTGTCCAAACTCGTACGACGCTCCCCTGAACTCACCGAGTGGCTGGCTGCGGCCGAGGCCGAGGACATCCGCGTGGTCACCAGCTCCGTCACGCTGGTCGAAGCACGCGATCCCAAGGTCAACCAGGCCCGCTTCGACTACGCCGTTTCCCGCGTGAACATCGTCCCGCCCACCGAAGCCATCGCCCGCCACGCCAGCAAACTCCTCGCCGCTGCCAGCCTGCACGGCCACAAGTACGCCCTCGACGCCATCGTGACCGCCACCGCACTCGCCTCGCCGGCCCCTGCGACCGTCCTGACGTCGGACCCCGAGGACCTCCTCATGCTGTGCGGCCCCGGCATCCGCATCGTCAAGGTGTGACCGCGAGGCCGCGGCTCAACGGAACGCGGATATCCCTGCGTGTGGAGCGCGCCGCGCACAGCCCGCAGCCCGTCTTCGTCCCATCCTTCGACCACGGCCCCGACGGTAGCGCGCCACCGAGGACGTACGACGCCGGGACCCATCGGCTTCCCGCTGCCCGATCCGTACACAGGCGCCGGTCTCGCCCGGCGCCGGCGGGGTGGACGATGTTGTTCCACTCAGCGGCGCCGCTGGCGGCCGCTCTTGCCTGCGGGGCGCCTGGGCTTCCGGGCGCGGCCGAGGAGAGCACCGGGGGTACCCAGTGCCCGTGCCGCCAGCTGCCTGAGCTCGTCGAGTCCGGACCGATCCGGGTGCGCGGAGTCCAGTGCGGCGGCAACCGCATCCCTGGCCTCGATGCCCTGGGCGCGCAGCGCCTCCTCGGCGCCGTCCCGGCCGCCCGCCAGCTCCACGAACTGGAGCAGGCTCTCGGCGAGCACCAGCAGATGCTCGGCGTCGGTCATGTCCTCGGGAGGCAGCAATTCATGGCGCGCCAGTTCGCTCAGCGCGAGCGGCGCGAGCTGAGCATCGCCACGCAACTGGCGCAGCAGCCGTTCGCCCTCGCCGTCCGGCAACGCCGCCAGAAGTACGCCAAGCATCGCCTGCGCACGCACACGGAAAGGCATCGACCGTACCGCTTCGACGAGTTGCCGCAGTGCGGCATGCCGCTCGCCGTGGGCCGAAATCCAGCCGGCCAGCTCCGCGCGGGCGGCATCCGGGTCGTAGTCGTCGGCCAGCACCCCCAGCAGGCCGGCCGCCGAGGCATGGGCCAGCTCGCCGACCAGCGGGGCGTCCCGGCCGACCGCCAGCAACCGCTGCCGTACGGCCCAGGTGCCCAGCTCGGTGAGACGGATGAGCTCGACCGGCCCAGCGGTCAGCTCCTCACGCTGGGCACGGTCACGCTCCTGCGCCGCCGGATCCGCTGCCGCCCCCGCGACACCCAGCAGCTCCGCGAGCTCGGGTGGCATGTCCGCGGGCAGATCGTCTCCGACGTCCGAGAGGTCGACATCAAGGAACACCGGATCGGCCATGCCTCGGTCGCGGTCGATCGCGCCGAGGTCCACCAGAACGTCGAGTACCGTGCGCAGATCCCGGTCAGCGTGTTCGAACCACATCCGGTGCTGGACGTCCGACCCGCCGTCCCACTCGAAGATGGCCCGGTAGGCCAGGTGCACAGAGTCACGCAGCCGCGGCCAAGGCATCGGGTACGGAAGGCTGTAGAGCGTGTTCAGCACGTCCTCCAGCACGTCCTCGTACACATCGAAGAGCATCGACTCCACATGCCAGCCGCTGCGCGCACCGATCACGGCCTGCCGGAGCTCGAAGCACGCGTCGAAGGCGCGCAGCCACAGCTGAAGCGGGTCGGCCAGCAAAGGCCGGGCCTTGGCCACCGCATGCAACCGCCCCTTGACCACCCGGACCAGCCGCGCCTTCTTCGCCCACTCCACCAGCAACCCCAGCCGCGGCAGGTCAGCCGATGAGCGCACCCCCTCGACGTTGTCGCCAGTGCCCAGCACGTCCACCAGTTCGCGGGCATCGGCCATCCGCAACCGCCCCGCCGCCGTCACCACGCGGCCGCCCTGGCCCGCCCACTCGGCGAGCCCACGCAACTGCGCCACGATCGTCGACGCCTCGGCCCGTCGGCGCAGTTCGCCGTCCGGGAGGAGCGCCACGGGCAGCTGCGGCTCGGCCCGGGCCGAGCCGGACAGCGCATGGCCGGTCACCCGCCGTTCCATGATCGCGTCGAGGGCCTGCTCATCGTAGGCGGCCTCCCCACGCTGCGCCCGCTCCGCGAACCGCTGCAACGCCGCACCGTCCAGGACGTCCACGCCCTGTTCGGCGGCGGTCATCGCCCAGAACTTCGCCAAACCCCAGCGGGTACGGTCCGCCATCGCCGCCGGATACTGCTCGGCCACTGTGTCGACCGCTGCGAGGGAGTCCTGAAGTGCGGGGCCGCGCGGGTCCGCCAACTGCGCGGCGTGCAGATAGCGCAGCAGCATATGCAACGTGCCTGGGGCGTCGCCGCGTTCCTCACCGGGGAGTCCGGTGACCGTCTGCGGCAACCAGAAGAGCAGACACTCCTCCACATGCCGCGACTCCCACAGCCCCAGCCGCCCGTCGGCCGTCGCCCGGTGCCGGTAGTCCAGCGCCGCCTCGGCCATGAACCCGTCAACCGGCAGACCCCGCTCCCCAGCCCACCGAACCAACCGGTCGACCAGCAGCCCACGCGCCGCCTCGTACTCCTCCTCGGCCCCGGCTTCGAACCGCATCCGCATGAACCCGCCCAACGTGTCCGCAGCACTCCTTGCCACACCACGCTATCGCCGAACCACGACGCGCAACGCAGCCGAGGAGGAGCGGCCCGCTACCCCGTGGGCAGCACGTAGTGGTAGTTGCCGTCGCCGACCGCGGCTTCGAGCATCCGGACGACAGACCGTGCATCGTCGTACGGACCCGCGACATAGAACGGCACGCCGTCCCGGCCGAACTCGATCGGCACCGGCCCCGCAGGCTCACCCAGGTACGCGGCCGCCGCGGCGAACTCCTCATGCGGCTCGAAGCCCAGCCCGCGGGCAAACGCCACCGCTCCGTGCACCACATGCTGGGCCAACTCCAGTGGCGCCTCGACACCCGGCGAGTCGAACGCGGAGAAGAACTCCCGCCGCCAGGCATCGAGGGAACCTGATCCCATCATGTGCGGCCCGTTCACGTTCTTCACACCGAGGCAGTGCACGTCGACCAGGAACCCGCAGACCGTGACCCGGCTCGCCCGCTCCCGCCGGGCAACCACCACCCCGGCCAACCCACCCGAGGCAGTCTCCACACCGAACAGCGGGTCGCTCCGGTGCCAGGCATGAGGATCGTCGCCGAGGCCGAGCCCCTCGCTCCACCCCGGGCTGAGCCAGCAGCCGACCAGGGCACGGCCCGCCGGATCATCGATCGCCTGTTCGGCCTCGGCAGCCCGCCGCACCAACGCGCTCGCGGCCGACGGTCGCACGCCAAGCGCCCGGGCGATCTGCTTCGGCCCGCTGCCGCGCCGCCGAAGCTCACTGGAAGACCAAGGGCTCACACGCCCCGGGTGGGCACCGATGTCCCCAGCTCGGGGACGGGCGCGACCCGGAGCGCTCCTTCCCACAACGACAACCGCGGTGATCACTCCGTACCCGTCTCAGGTCGACGACACCGCAGAGTCCAGCCTCGCGCTTGTTGTCCGACATCGACAAACCTCGACACGCTCGGGAACTACCGCCTGCCCGACCGCCGCGCACGCCGCCTGCCGCACTACCAGTGCACCGATGCGCTCCCTTTGTGCACCCCGATCGGCAAGGAGGCTGACCAGCCATCAACCATCCACGAAAACAGCAGTTCAGGGCCTGTCCGCACACCCCTTTCCGTGGACTGCCCTCAACGGCGAACCCCAGACCTACGCATTTCGTCTACGCAGGCCAGGGACTGCATTCACGCCCGGACCAAACAGCATGAAAAGAAAGAAACCCCAGGTCAGAAGGCTGACCTGGGGTTCCGCTGGAGCCGCCGTCGGGATTCGAACCCGAGACCTACGCATTACGAGTACGGCGCCCAGATGAAGCAATCGAACGTCCGCATGGGCGCCAAAGATCCGACCCGTACAGGCATGCCACACGCCGGTCGGATACCTTGTAGACAATTGCCGGCAAGAAGTCCCTGCAAAATCCCTGACGTGTCGCACGGCGCGCTTGCCACGCCAAATTCGCAGGTCAGAGCCATGATCAAAAGTGGCCGACATGAGCGTCAAGTACAAGGAGACGGCGCGGGGCGGGCTCGCGGTGAACATCATCGAGTGCTGAGGAAAGAGGCCCTGACCAGCGCGTTCGTGTCTTTCGGCGCTGTCAGGGCCTTCCCTGCTTACGCGGAGGACCGGGCGGGGCGGGCGTCCGCACGGTCCCGTCACAGGACCTCGGAGACCTGGTAGGCGATACCGCCCTCGACGAGGTACCCCGACCCGACGCCGTGGGGTGAGCGGGCCGACACACGAACGCCGGTCGCCGTTCAACAGCGTTGATATCGTGGGCAGTTGACGCTGTGATCAAGAACGACCGCAGGCGAGGGGCAGAACCGACCTATGGCATCAGGCACGTTCAGCATCGGCGGCGAGCGCACCGTTCGGCGGCTGGGGTTCGGGGCGATGCGTCTGCCGACCGCTCCCGGGCCGGCTCGGGAGACCTCCCTCGCCGTGGCCCGGCGCGCCGTCGAGCTGGGTGTCACGCTGATCGACACCGCGCACATGTACGGATGGGGTGCCAACGAGGAGCTGCTCGCCGAGGCGCTGCACCCCTACCCGGGCGATCTGCTCGTCGCGACGAAGGTCGGGATCGCGCCACCGACCGCCGACCGCGAAGCGGCGGTCCACGGCCGGCCGGAGTTCCTGCGGGAGCAGGTCGACGAGGGCCTGCGCCGGCTGCGGGTCGAGCGCCTCGAACTCCTCCAGCTCCACCGCATCGACCCGGAGGTGCCGCTCGCCGACCAGCTGGGCGCGCTGCGGGAACTCCAGATCCAGGGGAAGATCGGCCACCTCGGGCTGTCCGAGGTCACCGTCTCCGAGCTCGAAGAGGCCCGGAAGATCATCGACGTGGTGAGCGTGCAGAACCGGTACAGCATGCTCGACCGCGAGCACGAGGCCGTGCTCGACGCCTGTGACGCCGCGGGCATCGCCTTCCTGCCCTGGCGGCCGGTCCACCCCTCGGCGAACTCGGCGGCCGACGAGATCGCCGCCGTGGCGGCCGAACTCGGCGCCACGGCGGCACAGGTCTCGCTCGCCTGGCTGCTCGACCGCTCGCCGGTCGTGCTGCCGATCCCGGGCACCGGCTCGATCGACCACCTGGAGGAGAACACCGCCGCGGCGGACCTGCGGATGACCAAGGACCAGTGGCAGCGGCTCGACCGGCTGCAGGCGAGCTGAGGGGCCGCCGGCCGCGGACGGCCTACCGGCCGATCTCCCAGGCGAAGGGGGGAAGTTCGCGGGCCCTGGAGTAGATGTCCAGGGCGTGGTGTGCGAGGACGAAGGGGTGGACGCGGGCGCCTTCGAGGCCGGCCAGGAGGCGGGCGCAGTGCTGGACGCAGCCGGCGACCTCCTTTCCGTGCCGGTCGACGATGGTGGCGGCGTCGTGCGGCCCGTCGCACGGGGCGGGATCCGCGGCGGCGGCGGCCGGGCAGCGGCGGTGGCGGAGTGCGGAGCGCGCGGCGCCCTCGCCGGTCGGCGGGTACGGGATGGCGGCGTCGAACGGCTGGTTCATGCGCATGTCCCCCTGGTGGTGCGGCGGTACGGACCGTGGCGGTGCCGGTGGCGCGATCGTGTCGGTCCCGGCTCCCAGGACAGTGGTGCTCGGTGCGGAAGCCGTCCATGCCGCCTTGGGGAAGACCTGGACCGATCGTCAGCTATTCATGGGAATGGCGGGCGGACGGCGGGTCCGCGCCCCCGGCCGGGCGGGGGACGGCGTACGGCTCCAGGAGCAGGGCGAGGGCGAGCAGGGCGGCGGCCAGGAACCAGCCGGCGAGGACGTCGACGGGCCAGTGGACGCCCAGGTAGACACGGGTGAGGCCGACCCCGGCGGCCCAGACGGCGAGCACCGCGCACCAGGTGCCGGCGACCGCGGGGCGGGCGCGGCGCGCGATGCCCCAGGCCAGGATCCCGGCCGCCAGCACCGCGGTGGTCGCGTGGCCCGAGGGGAAGGCGTAACCGGAGGCGTACTGGGCCCAGTCGGTGACCGGTGGGCGGGGGCGGGTGAGCAGCCGCATCAGGCCGAAACGGACCGCCTGGCCGACGGCGAGGACGGCGACGGCGTACGCGACCGCGCGGATCCGGCCGCGCGTGCCCCGGCCGGCCAGCAGGCCCCCGAGCACGGCGGCCAGATACGGGAACAGGCCGGTCCCGGTGTCCGTCAGCACACGGGCCAGCGACAGCGCCGGCTCCCCGTGGTGCGCCACGGACCAGCGGACGGCGACGTGTTCGGGGGCGAAGGCGCCGTGGTGGACGGAGACGGTGACGGCCGCGGCGGCGAAGAGCACCGCGCAGACCGCGGCGACGGCGAGCAGCGGGCCGGTACGGGGCCACGGGCCCGGCACCGGACGCGCCTCCGGCTCCGCCCCCGGACTCCGTCCCGGCGCCGTCACCGCGGGGCCGCCTGGGGGTGCGGCCGAGTGGTGCGGACGGCGGTGCCGGCGGGCGGATTCGGGGCGCCGGACGCCGCGGGCGGCGCATCGGCGCCGAGACCGCCGGCGGACCGGGCGATGCCCGTGAGCCCGCCTCTCACCTGCGCGGATGTGGCGGCTGCGGCCATGTCGGTGGCCCCTCCCATAATGGGTTGCGGGCCTGTCGAGCGGCCGGCCCGACCGACTACAGCCCCGTAGACGGTCTACGGCACTGTAGGCGAACGAACCGGTGAAGGGCGTTCCATGTCGGAGAGATCACCCGCGCAGCGGCGCCCCTCGGGCGAGCTGGAGGCGAGCGTGCTCGCGGCGCTCTGGGCGGCCGAGGGGCCGCTGAGCCCCGCCGAGGTGCAGAGCGCACTGGGCGGCCGGCTGGCCCGCACGACCGTGACGACGATCCTGACCCGGCTGCACGACAAGGGCGCGGTGTCCCGCTCCCGGGCCGGCCGCGGGTTCGCGTACTCGCCCATACAGGACTCCGCGGGGCTGACCGCCCGGCGGATGCGCAGCGAGCTGGACAAGCAGGACGACCGCGGCACCGCGCTCGCCCGCTTCGTCTCCCAACTGACCGATGAGGACGAGCGGTTGCTGCGCTCCCTCCTGGAGGAGGCCAGGGACCCCGGCCGGACGGGAGCTGTCGGCGCCGGTCCACAGGAGCCGGGAGCCGGGCCCCGGCCGGGCCCCGGGGGCACCCCGTGATCGTCGCCGTGTGGATTCCGCTGCTGGTGCCGCTGGTCGCGGTGCCGGCCGCCCGACGGCTGGCCGAGTCGCTGCCGCCGCGCACCGCGGCCTGGCTGCTGGCCGGCTGCTCCCTCGCCCTGGCCGGCTGCACGCTCGTGGCACTGGGCCTGCTGCTGGCCGCCGGGGCGCTGCGGCTGCCCCCGGTCGCCGCCCTGGGCCATCTCTCCCTCCCGCTCCTCGGCGGCGATCCCGCCGTGTCGGTCCCCGCGGCCTGCCTCGCCGGCGGACTCCTGGCCCTCTGTGCGATCGCCGTCGCGGTCCGCGCCCGCCGGCATCGCGCCGAGCTGCGCACGGCCCGGCGGGCCATCGACGCCCACCCGGTCCGCGGCGATCTGTGCGTGCTCCCGGACGCCGCGCCCGATGCGTACGCGCTGCCGGGGCGGCCGGGCCGGGTGGTGGTCACCGACGGCATGCTGCGGGCGCTGGAACCCGCCGAGCGGGAGGCGCTGTTGGCCCATGAGCGCGCCCATCTCGCCGGGCGGCACCACCTCTTCCTGCTCACCGCCGCGCTCGCCGCCGCCTGCCACCCGCTGCTCCGCTCGCTGCGCGGGCCGCTCGGCTATGTGCTGGAGCGCTGGGCCGACGAGTCGGCGGCGGCCCAGGTGGGCGACCGCCGGGTCACCGCCCGCGCCATCGGCCGCGCCGCCCTCGCCGCCCGTCCGCACGCCCCGGCGCCGTACCGCCCCCGCACGTCCCTCGCCGCCACGGCCGGCCCGGTGCCGCGCCGGGTCGCCGCCCTGCTGGCCCCCGGGCGGCCGCCCGGCCACCCTCCGATACGGGCCGGTCTGCGCGGCCGCCGTCCGATCGCCGCGGCGCTGCTCCTCTGCGTAGCCCTCTCCGCGTCCGCCGCCCTGGACGCCGCCGCCGACCTGCACGAGACGGTGGAGGTGGCCCAGGCGCAGTCGGCACACGGGCAGCCGGCACACGGGCAGCCGGCGGCGCGCTGAGCGGCGACCGGGCCGCAAGTCAGCGCCCGGCCCCCTGCCGCCCGGTCACACCCGGCTGCTGCGCGGCGCCGTCAGCGGACCGGTCCAGGGGCGCGCGCCCGCGCCGACCCCCGTGCCCGCGCCCTTGCCTCTGCCCACGGTGAAGCCCAGGACGGCGCCGCCGCCCGGTCGGTGGGTGACGAAGGCATGGCCCCCGTGGGCGGTGGCGATCTCGTGGACGATGGCCAGGCCCAGGCCGGAGCCGGGCAGGCCGCGTGCGGCCGGGGCCCGGTAGAAGCGGTCGAAGACCCGGGTGAGGTCGGCCTCCGCGATGCCGGGGCCGCGGTCGAGGACCTCGATGCGGGCGCCGGTCACGACGACCTCGATCGGCTCGGTCCCGCCCGCGTCGAACTTCGCGGCGTTCTCCAGCAGATTGCTCAGCGCCCGGTTCAGCGCGGCGGACCGCCCCTCGACCACCGCCGGGCGCACGATCCGTACGGCGATCTCGCGGCCGGTGCGCCGACGGGCCGAGGCCGCCGCCTTCTGCGCGACCTCGGCCAGGCACACCTCGGACAGCGGATCGTCGGCGCGCTGTCCGGCCGCCAGGTCGACCAGCTCGTTGACCAGACCGCTCAGTTCCCGGGCCTCGCCCGCCAGGTCGGCGAGCAGCTCCTCGCGGGCGTCCGGCGGCAGCTCGTCGAAGCGCCTGAGCAGCGAGATGTTGGTGCACAGCGAGGTCAGCGGGGTGCGCAGCTCATGGCCGGCGTCCTGGACGAGCCGCTGCTGGTCCTGCACGGCGCCGGCCAGCCGCCCGAGCATGTCGTCGAAGGCCCGCCCCAGCCGTGCCACCTCGTCGCGCCCGGCCGCCGGCACCGGGACGTCCAGCCGCCCGTGCTCCGCCACGCTCTCGGCGACCGAGGTCAACCGCACCAGCCGGCCGGTGATCCGGCGCGCCAGCCACCAGCCGGCCGCCCCGGACAGCGCGGTGACCGCGGCCGCCAGGAGGGCGGTGCGATGCTGGAGCGCGGCGAGCAGCTCCTCGGTCCCACTGGACCGCCGGGCCACCTGGACCGCCCCGCGGCCGCCGCCGAGCGCGACGGTCGCCACGTGGTACTCCCCGTCGCCGAGTTCCGCCTCGCCCCCGGTGTGCACGCCGGCCCGCTCGTCCATGGCGATCCGGCGCTCCGCTGCGCCGACCGGCAGGACCGGGCTCCCCGGCTCCACGATCCGGCCGCCGGCGCCCAGGATCTGCACCTCCGTACGACTGGGCCGGATCAGGTCGTCGCGCGGTCCGCCGCGGTCGGGGTGGGAGCTGGCGTAGTCGCCGGGCCCGTACGGCTTCTCCCGGACCTGGGTGCGCAGATCCCGTACGACCTCGGAGAACACCGACTTCTCGTCCACCCGCACCAGCCGGGCCGCCGCGTCGTAGCCCAGGCATCCGACGAGCACGCTGACCGCCGCGGCCCCGGTGGCGAACGACACCGCGAAGGCGGTGCGCAGACTGGCGGGCTCGCGGGTGCGCAGCCAGCGGGCCGGGCGGCCGCGCCGCCATGATCCGGGCACCTCAGTCCGCCCGCAGGACGTAGCCGACACCGCGCACCGTGTGGATCAGCGGCCGGCTGCCCGGGACGTCGACCTTGCGCCGCAGATAGCCCACGTACACCGCGAGGTTCTTGGAGCCCGGCCCGAAGTCGTAGCCCCAGATCCGGTCGTAGATCGTCGAGTGTTCCAGTACGGTCCCGGCGTTGCGGGCGAGCAGTTCCAGCAGGGCGAACTCGGTCCGGGTCAGCTCCAGCTCCCGTCCGTCGCGCCAGGCGCGGCGCGAGGGTCCATCGATCCGCAGATCGGCCGCCTCGACGGCCCCGCCGCCGGCCGCCCGGGCGTCCTCCGCCCCGCCGGCCGCCGCCTCGGCAGCGCCGGCGGCCTCGGTGTCTTCGGGGGCGTCGGCGGCGTCCTCCTCGCGCTCCGCGGTCCGCCGCAGCAGCGCCCGCAGCCGGGCGAAGACCTCCTCGACCTCGAACGGCTTGACCACGTAGTCGTCGGCCCCGGCGTCCAGACCGGCGATCCGGTCCGCCGTCCCGGCCCGGGCGGTGAGCATCAGGATCGGGGTGCGGTCCCGCTCGGCCCGCAGCGCCTGGCACACCTGGAGCCCGTCGATGCCCGGCATCATCACGTCCAGCAGGATCACGTCCGGCCGTTCGCGGTGCGCGGCGGCGAGCGCCTGGACGCCGTCGGCGACGGCGGTGACCTGATACCCCTCCAGGGTCAGGGCGCGCGCCAGTGCGGTGCGGATGGGCCGGTGGTCCTCGGCGAGCAGTACGGAACGGGTCACCCGGCAAGTCTGCCAAGGGCCCGGCGGCGCGGGCCCGGCCGGTCGTCGCGCCACCGCCGGAACTCGGCCGCCGAGGCCGCCGCCGGATTTCCTCCGCGCCCTCAATATGCCTGTGCGGTAAGGAACTTCTCGTCCACGATCTGGCGTCCTGACTGGCGAGCATGTTGAACTGCTGGCACGAACTGGACGGCACGAACGGGTACAAAACCGCATCGCAGGGGCACACAGAACGTAACGCAGAGACCAGTTCGACCAGTTGGCGTTTCGAATCCGCAGGTCCGACGGCAGGAGGCCGTTCATGCTGCACGGTGTCGATGTCAGCTCCTACAACACCTCGTATTCCACCGAGGGACTGGACTTCGTTTTCGTCAAGGCCACCGAAGGCCGGTCCTACATCAATCCGCACCAGAACACCCAGGCCGCAAAGGCCCGTAAAGCAGGCTGCGTGGTCGGTTTCTACCACTTTCTGTGGCCGGGGAATATCGCCGCCCAGGCCCGGTATTTCGTCGAGAAGTGCGCGTCGGTCCAGGGCGACATCCTGGCCTGCGACTGGGAGCGCACCGGCGAGGGCACCCATGCGAGCAACGCACAGAAGGACCAGTTCCTCGTCGAGGTGAAGAAGCTCCGCCCCACGCACCGCGTGATGCTCTACTGCAACCGCGATTTCTGGCTGAATCACGACACCACGTCCTATGCGGCCGACGGCCTGTGGATCGCCGACTACGTCTCCGCCGGGCACCCCCGGATCAAGGCGAAGTGGCGTATCCACCAGTACACCGACCGGCCGCTGGACAAGGACGTCGCGGACTTCTCCAGCAAGGCCGCGATGAAGAAGTGGGCGCACCCGGCATAAGGTTTCCTCTCGGCACGCGGATTCACGTATCCAGGAACCGCGCGTACGCACCAGGCGAACACCGAGTCACCAGGCGCGGTATCCGGCGCACACCGGGTAATGCCGCGTCACGCCCGGTAACTCCCCTGGCGCCGAACGGCACCGCGTACGCGCCCGGGAACAGCGCGTGACACCGACCGCCACACCCGCCGTGACACAG
Organism: Streptomyces sp. NPDC026575; assembly: GCF_055567415.1. NCBI lineage: Bacteria > Bacillati > Actinomycetota > Actinomycetes > Kitasatosporales > Streptomycetaceae > Streptomyces > Streptomyces sp. NPDC026575. Next base: position 129,755 of record NZ_JBVHQM010000012.1, on the reverse strand, counting down.
GCCGTGCCGCACACCGCGCGGCGCAGCGAGAGAACCATTGAGGAGCAGTCGTGACCGACCCGGCGTCCAAGGCCCTGCAGCAGGAGATCGCCCGGGATCTCCAGGTGACCGCGTCCTTCGACGCCGAGCGGGAGATCGAGCGCCGGGTGGCCTTCCTCACGGAGCGGCTGACCTCCACGGGCCTGCGGTCGCTGGTCCTGGGGATCAGCGGCGGCGTGGACTCCACGACCACCGGCCGGCTCTGCCAGCTGGCCGTGGAGCGGGCCCGCGCCGCCGGGCACGAGGCGACGTTCTACGCGATGCGGCTGCCGTACGGCGTCCAGGCGGACGAGAAGGACGCCCAGCGGGCGCTGGAGTTCATCCGCGCCGACCGGGAGCTGACCGTCGACATCCGCCCGGCGAGCGACGCCGCGCTGCAGGCCGCGCTGGACGGCGGGCTGACCTTCCGCGACGCCCACCACCAGGACTTCGTCCAGGGCAACATCAAGGCCCGCCAGCGCATGATCGCGCAGTACGCGGTCGCGGGGGCCCACGACGGCCTGGTCGTGGGCACCGACCACGCGGCCGAGGCGGTGTCCGGGTTCTTCACCAAGTTCGGCGACGGCGCGGCCGACGTCGTACCGCTGACGGGGCTCACCAAGCGCCGGGTGCGCGCGGTGGCGGCCGTGCTGGGCGCCCCCCGGGAGCTGGTGACGAAGGTGCCGACCGCCGATCTGGAGACGCTCGACCCGGGCAAGCCCGACGAGGACGCGCTCGGCGTGAGCTACGACCAGATCGACGACTTCCTGGAGGGCGAGCCGGTCGAGGCCGCCGCCTTCGAGGCCATCGTCCGCCGCTACCGCCTCACGGACCACAAGCGGGCCCTGCCGATCGCCCCCTGAGGCGCGGGGCGGGCGCCTGGTGGCCCATCGGCGGCGAGGCGCCCCACCCGACATGTCATGAGCCGGCAAGGGGACGGTCACCGTCCCGGTGCTAAATCATGGGCCGGGGCGGGCATGCATGCGGCCATGGGAAGCCGCGAAGTGAGATCGAAAGATCAACTGTCAGTGGGGCCGCCTACGCTCCAGGACATGGGTTACGCAAACCTGCGCGAACTCCAGACCGCGCTGACCACCGCCTCCGGCCTTGCCTCCGCTCTGCAGTCCGCGCCGACCCGGCAGGGCGCGGACCAACTCGTCGACGTCCTCCGGCAAGCGCTGACCGCCGCCAGCTCGCTGGGCGCCGAGACCGGCCCGACCGGCTGCGCCCTCCATCCGGGCGGCCCGGTCGACCCGCTGTACGGCGACCCGGAGGACCCCCTCCCGCCGGGGTACGGCAAGTGCCTGCTGTGCAACGACCGCCGGCGCCGGGCCGACGCCCACCACCCGCACATCCGGCCGCACACCCGCACCCACCCGCGCTGGCGGCGACGGCTCAGCGCCTAGGGTCTGCCCGATGGGTCATGGTCGGGAAGGGCCCGGCCAGGACTGATCGGACAGGCCCTGGCCGGGCCGGATCTCCCCGGCCGCCGGCGCGGCTGCCCGGCGGCGGGACGGCCGGCCCGCGGCCGGCGGGGCTACGATCCGCGCATGCGACCTGCCACATACAGCGATGAGGACCTTGAGCAGCACTCCCTGCGCCGACGGGTGCCCGACGACGGGCAGCGGTCCGGGTTCGAGCACGACGTGGACCGGATCCTGTACTCCACGCAGTGGCGGGCGCTGGCCGGCAAGAGCCAGGTCGTGGCGAGCGCCGAGCTGGGCGCTTACCACACCCGGCTGACGCATTCGATGAAGGTCGCCCAGCTCGGCCGCCGGATGGCGGAGCGGCTGGAGCGCCGGTACGGCGGTCCCAACCCGGCGCTCGTCGAGGCGGCCTGCATGGCCCATGACATCGGCCATCCGCCCTTCGGGCACGCCGGTGAGATGGCGCTGCGCACCACGATGGACGAACTGCACTTCGCCGACGGCGTGCTGGACAGCTTCGAGGGCAATGCCCAGACCCTGCGGGTGCTGACCTTCCTCGCCGCCCACAAGTACCCGGGCCATCGCGGACTGCATCTGACCCGCGCCTGCCTGGACGCCGCCACGAAGTACCCCTGGGAGCGGGCGCCGGTCGACCAGGATCCGGCGCGGCATGTGAAGTGGGGCGTGTACGTCGCCGACCGGGAGGCGTTCTCCTGGGTGCGGGCCGGCCGCGCGGACTTCGCCGTACCGGTCGAGGAGCAGGTCATGGACTGGGCGGACGATGTCACCTACGCCTGCCATGACGTCGAGGACTTCTACCGCACGGGGCTGATCCCGCTGGCCGCGCTCTTCCCGCCGGACGGCGGTGCGGGCGGCGAGACCGAGCGGGAGACCCGCCGCTTCCTGGACTATGTGCAGGCCAAGCGGGCGCGGTCGGGTGAGTCCTTCGACCGCGAGGCGGCGCTGGTGCTGATGGCGGACATCGGCAAGCGGCTGGCGGTACCCGCCCCGTACAGCGGCGGCCAGGAGGACGCGGTCGCGGTCAACCGCCGCACCGCCGATCTGATCGCGTACTTCACCCGGGGCATCGAGCTGGAGGTGGGCGGCGCGGCGGCGATCCGCTACGGGGCGCGGCTGGTGATCCCGCCGGAGCGGCGGGCCGCCTGCGATCTGCTCAAGGAACTGGTCTGGTGCTATGTCATCGACCGGCCCGCGCTGGCCACCCAGCAGCACGGCAAACGACGGATCGTCGGCGAGCTGCTGCGCTGGACCCATGACGCCCCCGAACTGCTGCCGCCGGACCGGGCCGAGGAGCTGGCGCTGCACGGCGACCGGCTGCGCGCCGCGGCCGACCATGTCGCCTCGCTCACCGAGGACCAGGCGCTGGCTCTGCACCGTCGGCTGTCCGGTACGGGCCTGGGCTCGGTGAGCGACAACGTGTGGCGGTGAGACGGGCGGGACCGGGGGCGCGGACGGACACCCTCCGCCCGCGACCCCGCCCCGCGGCTACTCGGCCCCGTCCCGCGGCCGGCGCTCCTGCCGCAGCGCGATCCGTCCCAGCACCCCGGCGACGAGCAGCGCCCCCACCGCGATCAGCACATAGTCCGGTACGCCGTTGCCGATCCTCCTCGCCCACTCCTCGACCTGGAACTCGGTGTCCGCGTCGAGGATCCCGGGCAGCGCGCTGGTCCCGTTGAAGCGCAGGAACAGCACGCCGATGCCGATGAAGAAGACCCCGGACAGCAGCGAGGTGGTGTGCAGCCGCAGCCTGCCGAGGCTGAGTTCCCGGCCGCGCAGCCAGCCCCGGGTGCCGAGCTGGAAGCGGTCCCACAGCAGTGCCAGGACGAACAGCGGCAGGGCCATGCCCAGTGCGTACACGGCGAGCATCGAGGCCCCGTACACGGCGTTGCCGCTGACCGCGGTCACCGTCAGCACCGCGCCCAGGATCGGTCCGGCGCAAAAGCCGGCCAGGCCGTAGACGCAGCCGAGGAGGAAGGTGGAGACGGCGGAGCGGGGGGTGATCCTGGCCGCCGCCGCCTGGGCGCGCCGGGAGGCGAAGCCCAGGCCCAGGATCTGGGCGAGGCCCATCGCGATGACGACCCAGCCGCCGACGGCGATCAGCAGCTCGCGGTGGCCGTTGAACAGCCGGCTGGCCGCCGTACTGGCCGCGCCGAGCGGCACGAGCGTGGTGGCCAGCCCCAGATAGAACACCCCGGTGCGGGCCAGCAGCCGGCCCGGCGTGGCGAGCGAGTACGCGAAGAACGCCGGCAGCAGCAGTGCGCTGCACGGGCTGAGCAGGGCGAGCGCCCCGCCCAGGAACGCCGCGAGGTAGCCGATGTCGCCGGTCACTCGCCGGCCCCCGAGCCCTTCGCACCCGCCTTCGCCGCGGCGTCCTCGACGGCCTGCGCGAAGACCGCGGTGGGCTGGGCCCCGCTGATCGGCCGCCCGTTGACCAGGAAGGACGGCGTGGACTGCACACCGAGCTGGTAGCCCTCGTCCTGGTCCTTCTTCAGCGCGCGCTCGGCATCCGCGCCGCCCAGGTCCGTACGGAACTTGTCGATGTCCGGCACACCGCTCTCACGGGCCAGCTCGACGAGCTTGTCCTCGGCCAGGTCGCCGCCCTTGCGGGTCTTGGCGTACAGCGTGTCGTGCAGCTGCCAGAACTTGCCCTGCTGACCGGCGGCCCAGGACGCGCGGGCGGCCCGCTCGGAGTCGGCTCCGAAGACGGGGAAGTTGCGGAACTCGATCCGCAGGGTGCCCGCGTCGACGTACTTCTTGACCAGCTCCGGCTGGGTCTCGCGGGTGAAGCGGCCGCAGAACGAGCACGCGTAGTCGGCGTACTCGACCAGGACCACCGGGGCGTCCTTCCGGCCGACGGCCAGCGGATCGCCGGCCGTCCGCCGGCTGGTCTTCTCGGCGAGGCCGTCGAACATCTTCTGCTGTGCGGCGTCCTCCTGGGAGCCGCTGGAGGCGGCGGCCTCCGATTCGCCGGTGCGGCCGGTGTCGCGGTCGCCCTCGACGGCCTTGCCTACGGCGATGCCGATGGCGATCACGGCCACGACGAGGGCGATGACCGCGCCTACGGCGGCGAGTTTGCGGGTGGGTGAGGCGGAAGCGGGCATGCGGAAGCTCCATACGTACGAAGAGGGATTGCGGCGGCCTTTGCGGGGGCGGCCTAGATCCTCAGTACGGGCAGGAGCGCGGTGTGGTCGACGGCGGAGGTGCCGTCGGTCGGCGGGCGGGCGAGCGCGAACTGCGCGGGCAGGTCGACGGCGAGCGGCCCCGGGCCGGCGGTCGCGGGTGCCAGTGGCTCACCGCGGTGCGGCGCGGACGGCGGGACGGACTCCTCGGGGCCGGGCGCGTGCCGGTCCGAACACCTCTTGGGCGCGTCGGCCACCGGGGCATCGGCCGGGCCGTCGGCGGCCCGGCTCTCCTGCGCGGCGGCGTGCCACACCCGCTCGGCGCCGGCGGTCCGGACGCCCGCCCAGGTCTGGTCGCCGCCGGCCCGGCACAGCAGAGGCCCGAAGGCCACCGCGAGGAGGAGCAGCAACGTCATCGCAGCCGACCGGCGCATGGCGTTCATGTCCCTCCCTCCGTACCGTCCGCGCGCATGGAACACCCATCCTACGGACCGCTGTCGGATGACCGGAGCCACGACCGGCGTGCGGCAGCAGGCGCGCGAGGGCCGCTGCTCAGCGGTCGGTGACCCGCATCTCGAACCAGGTGGTCTTGCCTCGGGGCAGCAGGTCCACGCCCCAGCGGTCGGAGAGCGTGTCGACGAGGAAGAGGCCCCGGCCGCTGATGTCCATTTCCTGGACGGGCATGAGACAGGGCAGTCCGCGGGACGGGTCGCGCACCTCGATGCGGATCCAGCCGCGGCGGCGCAGCATCCGCAGCCCGAAGGTGCGGGCGCCGGTGTGGCGTACGGCGTTGCCGACGAGCTCGGAGACGAGCAGGACGGCGTGCTCGGCGAGCTGGGGCGTCAGGGACCACTGCCGCAGGAGTACGCAGGCGGTCAGCCGCCGGGCGGTGCCGGCGGACTGCGGACGGGAGGGCAGCCGGACCTCGCCGATGTTCGGGTCGCCGACGAGGTCGAGCGCCGCGGGCGCCGGCCCGCAGGGGGCCGGAGCCCGATTCCGGTCCGCACCGGGGATGTCCCACCGTGCGGCGGCCGGATCGCTCCGCGGCCGCGGCTGCTCCATACCTTCGAGGCCCGCCATGCCCCCCATCATGGCTGCTACTTGGCGGTCACGGGGGTGGAACCGGCGGAATCCCTTGCCCGGAATCTCCGGTTCCAGACCCCCTGTGGGACATATGCCAACGACATTTAAGGTTCCGGGACTTACACCCTGACCTGCGACGACACCCGGCCTGCGCAGGCTTGGCAAGACCTGTCAACAAGGCTGCCTTAAGGCGCAATTAAGTTTTCCGCAATTCGCCCACACGAGGCATCTGGTCCCGGCCAAACCTCAATCGTCCCGCCAACACCACCGGTTTCAGAGGAACTTGGCCTTGCCGGGTCCCTCCTCGACGAAGCTGCGCATTCCGATCTCCCGGTCCGCGGTCGCGAACAGCCCCGCGAACCAGTTGCGTTCCACCGTCAGCCCGGTGTCGATGTCCGTCTCCAGGCCCGCGTCGACGGACTCCTTCGCGGCGCGCAGCGCCAGTGCGGGACCGGCCGCCAGCCGCGCGGCCCAGGCGTGCGCCTGCGCAGGGACCTCGGCGGCCGGCACCACCCGGTCGACCAGGCCGATGGCCAGCGCCTCCTCGGCCTTCACATGGCGGCCGGTGAAGATGAGGTCCTTGGCCTTGGAGGGGCCCACGAGGCGGGCCAGCCGCTGGGTGCCGCCGGCGCCCGGGATGAGGCCGAGCAGGATCTCGGGCTGGCCGAGCTTGGCGTTGTCGGCGGCGATCCGGAAGTCGGCGCAGAGCGCCAACTCGCAGCCGCCGCCGAGCGCGTAGCCGGTGACCGCGGCGACCACCGGCTTGGGGATCCGGGCCACGGCGGTGAACGAGTCCTGCAGGGCCTTGGAGCGCAGGACCATGGCCGTGTGGTCCATGGCCTGCATCTCCTTGATGTCCGCACCGGCCGCGAACACCTTCTCGCCGCCCCAGATGACGACGGCACGCACATCGTCGCGGCGGGTGACCTCTTCGGCCAGCTCGCGCAGCCGGTCCTGGGTGGCGATGTCCAGCGCGTTCATCGGCGGGCGGTCCAGGCGGATGGTGCCGACGCCGTCGGCGACCTCAAGATGCACAGTCATGGGGGAAGGTTAGTCCCCGTTAACGACGTGGGACCCGGTGCACTTGGTCACAGTGCGGGACCGGGCCCCAACGGGTGATGCGGCACGCCCGCCCCTACGAGCCGGCCTTCCACCGCTCCCAGGACATGTTCCAGTCGCTGAAGCCGTTGTCGGGCTGGATCGTTTCATCGTGCGAGTTCTCGACCACGACGACATCGCCGACGAGGGAGTTGCGGAAGAACCAGGCCGCCGGGGTGGACCCGTCGCCACCGCCGCGCTGGTCGAACAGGCCCACACAGCCGTGGCTGGCGTTGCGCGTGCCGAACGTCGGCCGGCCCGACCAGTAGTTGCCGTGGATGAAGGTGCCGGACGTGCTCAGCCGCATGGCGTGCGGTACGTCCTTGATGTCGTACTCGCCGCCGAAGCCGACGGTGTCGCCGTTCATCCGCGTCACCTCGTGCTTCTCGCTGATCACCATCTTGCCGTTGTACGTCTCGGTGCCCGGCGCGCCCGACGTGATCGGGATGGTCTTGATCCTCTTGCCGTCGCGGACCACGGTCATCTGCTTCGACTTGGCGTCGACGGTGCTCACCTGGCTGCGGCCGATGGTGAAGGAGACCTCCTTGGCCTGGGTGCCGTAGACGCCCGGCCGGCCCTCGACGCCGTCGAGGTCGAGCTTGAGGGTGACCTTGGTGCCCGGTGCCCAGTACTTCTCGGGGCGGAAGTCGAGCCGGTCGTTGCCGAACCAGTGGCCCTCGATCGGGACCGACGGCTCGGCGGTGACCTTGACGGCGTCCTCGACGGCCTTGGGGGAGGTGATGCCGCGGGTGAAGTGGATCGAGACCGGCATCCCGACGCCGACCCGCTGGCCGTTCTCGGGGCTGTACCGGCCGATGAAGGTGTTCTTGGGGACGAGGGTGGTGAACGTGGCGTGCTCGGCGGCCTCCCGGCCCCGGCGGTCCACCGCGACCGCGTCGACGGTGTACTCCGTCGAGGCGCCGAGATGGCCGCTCGGCCGCCACTGGGCGCCGTCGCCGGATATCTTCCCGTCGACCTCGTTGCCCTTGCCGTCCTTGACCCGGACGGAGGTGAGCCGGCCGTTCTTGGCGGTCACCTTCAGCGCGCCGCTGGTGGCGACGTCGTCCGCGCCGTCCTTGGGCGCGATCGTCACCGCGGCCCGGGAGGCGGCCTTGTCCCCGCCGGCCTTGCCGGCCGGTCCGCGGTCGTCGGTGTCGTCCCCGCCGCACGCGCTCACCAGCAGCAGCGTCGCGCCGAGCAGAAGTGTGAGCGGGCCCCGGCCCCCGCCTGGCCACCGGCGCCGGCGAGCCGGCACCCCCGGATTCGGCTGGACGTTCACGATCGGCCCCTTTCCCCCTCGCACGGCCCGCGGTCGCCCGCACGCGTCTGAGCACAGCCGCGCGCTTGCCGTTAGGTAACCACACCGCTGTGACAGTGAACTCCCCGCGGATGTCACCGTTCAGTCCCAAGTGCGAGGGTGGCTCGGGGGTACGCGCGGACGCGTGCGCGCGCCCGGCGACCGCTCCCCGGTCAGCCCAGTGCCGAACCGGCCCGCCACTGGTCCCACGGCATGTTCCAGCCACCGAGGCCGTTGTCCGGTGCGACCGTGCGCTCCGGGGAGTTGTGGACCACCACCACGTCGCCGACGATCGACTGGCCGAAGAACCAGCCGGCCGGGGTGCCGCGGCCACCGCCCTTGATGTCCCTGAGGCCCACGCAGCCATGGCTGGTGTTCCGGCCGCCGAAGACCTCCGGACGCGCCCAGTAGTTGCCGTGCAGGAAAGTGCCGGACCTGGTGAGGCGCAAGGCGTGCGGTACGTCCGCGATGTCGTACTCGCTGCCGAAGCCGACGGTGTCGCCGTCCATCCGGGTCACCGAATGGCGCTCCAGAATCACCATCCGCCCGTTGTACGTGGGGTTCTCGGCGTTGCCCGCGGTGACCGGCAGCACCGCCACCACCCGGCCGTCGCGCCGCACCGTCATGGTGTGCCGCGCGGCGTCGATGCTGCTGACCTGGTCCCGGCCCACCCGGTAGTGGACGGTCCGGTGCTGCATGCCGTAGGTGTCCGGTCCGGCCTTCACCCCGCGCAGCCGCAGCTGCACGGTGACCTCGGTGCCCGGCCGCCAGCGCTCGCGGGGCCGGAAGTCCAGCCGCCGGTGCCCGAACCAGTGGCCGGCGATCTGGACGGCGGGGCGGGCGCTGACCTGGACGGCCCGCTCGACGGCGGCCCGGTCGGCGACCGGCCGGTTGAAGGTCATCGAGAAGATCAGGCCGGTGCCGACCGTGGTGTCGCCCGGCGGCGAGAAGCGGCCGATGACGCGCCGGGCGGGCACGGCCGTGGTGAAGGTGGTGTGGCGGGCCGCGCGGTACCCCGCGCCGTCCAGCGCCACCGCGTCGACGGTGTACTGCGCACCGGGCTGGAGCGGGCCGGTGGCCGGCCGCCAGACCGTGCCGTCCGAGGAGATCCGGCCGGCGACGGCCTGCCGGCCGGCGTCCCCGTTGCGGCTGACCGCCACCCGCTCCAGCCGGCCCTGCGGCACCCGGATCTCGAACCGCCCGTCGGCCCGGACGTCGTGGGCGCCGTCGTGCGGGACGATGCGGATCAGCTCCTCCGCGGTGCGCGGGGTGCCGCCGTCGAACAGCACCGAGTCCGCGCAGCCCGCCAGCGCCACCGCTCCGGCGAGCCCGGCCACGGCGGCGAGCACGGCGCGGAGCCGGCGCGTGGCCCGGGTCCCGCCCCGGCGGCCCGACCCGCCCCGCACCCGGACCGGCGTCCCCGCCCGCACACGGACACCGCCGCGGCTCGTCGCTCGGTCTCCTGCTCGGCCCTGGTGATGGACGGTCATATACCGGATTGTGACGGATGATCCCCGGGTCGGGAGGTATGCCGCGTAAGGGAATGTCACGGACATCTCTCGGCGGGGCATGGACAGAACAATGAGCCGCCGCGGCGGGAAACGTGAGGCAACGCCCGGTTGCGGGAAGAACAACGGGGAGGGCGGAGACGCACGCACGACCGGGACTCCCCCAGCTGACGCTGGGCGGCGCCCCCCGGTGGGGACCGCCCGACCGAGCCATGAGCCGCAGGAGGCCGGCACGTGTCGAGCGCACCCGAGCAGGAGGCGGTGGCGGACGAACCACTCGCCCCACCGGCGGACGTCCGCCCCGGCAGTCCGACGCCGCTGGGGGCCCGCTACCGCACCGGGCCCGACGGCGTCGCGGGCACCAACTTCGCCCTGTGGGCGGGCGGTGCCGAGGCCGTGGAGCTGTGTCTGTTCGACGAGGAGGAGCGCGAGACCCGCCATCCGCTCACCGAGCTGACCCATGAGATCTGGCACGGCTTCCTGCCCGGCATCCGCCCCGGCCACCGCTACGGCTACCGGGTGCACGGCCGCTGGGACCCCTGGAGCGGCGCCCGCTGGAACCCCGCGAAGCTGCTGCTGGACCCGTATGCCAGGGCCGTGGACGGCGACTTCGGGGCGCGTACGGAGCCGGCCGGCGCCGGCCTCGCCCTGCCCGCCCGGCTCTACGGGCACGTCCGCGACTGGCCGCAGCAGCAGATCGCGGACACCGTGCGCGACGACCGGGACTCCGCGCCGTACGTCCCCAAGGGGGTCGTGGTCGGCGGCGACACCGGGGACGAGGGCGGCGAGGACGAGTGGCGCGACGACCGGCGCCCCAAGACGCCCTGGCCGGATTCCATCCTCTACGAGCTGCATGTGCGCGGCTTCACGATGCGCCACCCCGGTATCCCCGAGCAGCTGCGGGGCACCTACGCGGGACTTGCGCATCCGGCCGCGCTGGAGCACCTGGTCCGGCTGGGCGTCACCGCCGTCGAGCTGCTGCCGGTCCATCAGTTCGCCCACGAGGACCATCTGGTGCGCCGGGGGCTGCGCAATTACTGGGGCTACAACTCCATCGGCTACTTCGCGCCGCACGCCGGCTATGCCGCCACCGGCACCCGCGGGCAGCAGGTCGGCGAGTTCAAGCGGATGGTGCGGGCGCTGCACGACGCCGGTATCGAGGTCATCCTCGACGTCGTCTACAACCACACCGCGGAGGCCGGCGAGCTGGGACCGACGCTCTCCCTGCGGGGCATCGACAACCGCGGCTACTATCGGCTGGCGGGCGACGCCCGGCGCTACGCCGACTACACCGGCTGCGGCAACACCCTGCACGTCGTCCAGCCCCAGGTGCTGCGGCTGATCACCGATTCGCTGCGCTACTGGGTCACCGAGATGGGCGTGGACGGCTTCCGCTTCGATCTGGCGGCGGCGCTGGCCCGCTCCATGCACGACGTGGACATGCTCTCCCCGTTCCTCGCCGTGATCGCCCAGGACCCGGTACTGCGCCGGGTCAAACTGATCGCCGAACCCTGGGACGTGGGTTCCGGCGGCTATCAGGTCGGCGCCTTCCCGCCTCTGTGGACGGAGTGGAACGACCGCTACCGCGACACCGTCCGCGACTTCTGGCGCGGCGCCCAGCACGACGTGCGCGACCTGGGCTACCGGCTCTCGGGATCCAGCGACCTCTACGCCTGGGGCGGCCGCCGCCCGTACGCCTCGGTCAACTTCATCACCGCGCACGACGGCTTCACCCTGCGCGACCTGGTCAGCTACGAGCACAAGCGCAACGCCGACAACGGCGAGAACAACCGCGACGGCACCAGCGACAACCGGTCGTGGAACTGCGGCGCCGAGGGCGAGACCGACGACACGGAGGTCACCGCGCTGCGCCACCGCCAGCTGCGCAACCTGCTGACCACGCTGCTGCTGTCCACCGGTGTGCCGATGCTGGTGGCCGGCGACGAGATGGGCCGCACCCAGCACGGCAACAACAACGCCTACTGCCAGGACAACCCCACCAGCTGGGTGGACTGGTCGCTGCTGGACGACCCCGGCTGGCGGCCGCTGGCCGAGCTCGCCGCCCGGCTGATCGCGCTGCGCCGCGCACATCCCGTCCTGCGCCGCCGGGCGTTCTTCTCCGGCCGGCCGCACGGGCAGGGCGGGCTGCGCGACCTCGCCTGGTTCACCGCGGACGGCACGGAGATGACCGAACAGGACTGGTACACCCCGGGAGCCACCCTGGGCATGTACCTCTCCGGCAACGACATCTCCCAGCGCGACGAGCGGGGCGTGCGCATCGTCGACGACAGCTTCCTCGCCGTCCTGCACGCCGCCGCCCACCCCCGCCCGCTCACCCTGCCCGGCCCGCCGTGGGCGCGGGCGTACGAGCTCCTCGTCGACACCGCCCGCACGGACCAGCCGGGTCCGGCGCGGCCGCCGTACGCGGCCGGCGGCACGATCACGCTCGCCGGGCGGTCGGTGATGCTGTTCCGGGCGGTGCCGGGCTGAGACGGCGGAAATTCACAGGAGCGTTGTCAGTGGTGCGCCCTACGCTCGCGGGTGATGGCTGACACCGCGCTCACGACGCCCCCGACCGACCGGACCGACTTACCCCAACGCCCCGCCGTGCGCACGCTGTTGCGACTGTGGCCCTTCGTACGCCCGGTGCGGGCGCGGCTGTTCACGGCCGCGTGCGTGGCGGTGGTCGCCTCGTGTCTGAGCCTGGTCATTCCGCTGGTGCTCAAGTGGCTGGTGGACGGGCCGGTGGCGGAGGGCGACGCGGGCGGGGTGTGGCTGGGCGGCGGATATCTGCTGTTGCTCGGTATCGCGGAGGCGCTGCTGTTCGGGCTGCGGCGCTGGCTGGTGGCGCGCCCGCTGGCGGGGGTCGAGGCGGCGATGCGCGCCGCGCTCTACCGCCATCTGCAGCGGCTGCCGGTCGCCTTCCACGACCGCTGGCCGTCGGGCCAGCTGCTGTCGCGGGGCACGACCGACCTTCAGATGCTGCGTATGTTCCTCACCTTCCCCCTGACGTTCCTGCTGGTCAACGGGGTGACCATCCTGGTGGGCTGGGTGGTGCTGCTGGCCCAGCACTGGACGCTGGGGCTGGTGCTGCTGACGCCGGTGCTGCCGCTGATGGTGCTGTGCTCCGTCTTCGAGGCGAAGTACGGGCGCGCGGCCCGCCGCACCCAGGACCAGCTGGGCGATCTGACGACCGTGGTCGAGGAGTCGGTGCTCGGCATCCGCGTCATCAAGGGCTTCGGACGGCACCGCAGCCAGGCCCGCGCCTTCAAGGAGCTGACCCGCGCGCTGCGCGCGTCCGAGCTGCGCAAGGCGCGGCTGCTGGCCTGGATCCTGGGGGTCAACACGGCGCTGCCGGAGATCGCGGTCGGCGGCGCCCTGGTGCTCGGCACGCTCCAGGTGGCCGACGGCGCGCTGTCCGCGGGCACCCTCGTCGCGTTCCTGTCGACCGCGCTGGCGCTGCGCTGGCCGGTGGAGTCGATCGGCTTCCTGCTGGCCATGAGCAGCGAGGCGGCGACGGCCACGGAGCGCTACTTCGAGGTGATGGACGAGCCGGCGGTCGCGGACGACGGGGACGAAAGAGGCGAGGACGAAGGAGACGGGGTCGGGGACGGGCCCGACGGCGGCCCCACCGGCGGCCTGGCCTTCTCCGGCGTCGCGTTCCGCTACCCCGACGCGTCGCCGGACAGCCCGCCCACCCTCAAGGACGTCACCCTGCACATCCGCCCCGGCGAGACCATGGCGCTGGTCGGGGCGACGGGCAGCGGGAAGACCACCCTCACGGCGCTGGTGCCGCGGCTGTACGACCCCACCGCCGGCCGGATCACCCTCGACGGGCGCGATCTGGCGACGATCGGCCGGGACGAGGCCCGCTCCCTGGTCGCGGTCGCCTTCGAGGACCCCACGCTCTTCTCGGCGACCGCCGGGGAGAACGTCCTGATGGGCGCCGCGCACGCCCAGGAGGCGGATCTGCGGCGGGCGTTGGAGGTGGCGCAGGCCGACGGGTTCGTCGACGCCCTCCCCGAGGGCGCCGCGACCCAGGTCGGCGAGCAGGGCCTGAGCCTGTCCGGTGGACAGCGGCAGCGGCTCGCCCTAGCCCACGCCGTCGTCGGCCGGCCCCGCTTCCTGATCCTCGACGATCCGCTCTCGGCCCTCGACGTGCGCACCGAGGCCGCGGTGGAGGCGGCGCTGCGCCAGGTCCTGGCCGGCACCACGGCGCTGGTGGTCGCCCACCGCCCGTCCACGGTCCTGCTCGCCGACCGGGTCGCGCTGCTGTCCGGCGGCCGGATCGCCGCCGTCGGCACCCACCACGAACTCCTCCGGGACCACCCCGAGTACGCCGCGCTGATGTCCGGCGAGGAAGAGGGCGCCCGATGACGACCACCACGACCGGCCTCCCGTCCGACGGCCCCGAGGAGCGCCCCGGGCCGCGTCCCTCGCCGCCGCCGCACCAAACGCAGCCGCAGCCGCCCCAGTCCCCCGAGCCCGAGCCCGCCGACTCCTTCGCCCGGGACCGGCTGCCCGCCCCCAAGGGCGCCGCCCGCTCGCTGCTCGCCTCCCTGCTGGCACCGCACCGCCCCCGCGTCCGGGCGGCGGCCGTCCTGCTGCTCCTCCAACAGGCCGCCGTGCAGGCCGGGCCGCTGCTGGTCGCCTATGCGCTGGACCGCGCCGTGCCGGCCGTACGCGCGGGCGAGTTCGGGCCGCTGATCGCCGTCGGGCTGGCGGCCGCGGTGTGCGCCGCGGCGTCCGGCGGGCTGCAGTTCGGCTTCATCCAGCTCTCCGCCCGGGTCAGCCAGGACGTGCTGCTCGCCCTGCGGGGCCGGATCTTCCGGCACGGCCAGGCGCTGAGCCTGGACTTCCACGAGCGCTATACGTCCGGGCGGCTGATCTCCCGTGCCACGACCGACGTCGAGTCGCTGCGCGAACTCCTGGAGGAGGGGCTGCAGGAGCTGATCACGATCGCCCTCGCGACGGTCTACATCACCGTGACCCTGGTCTTCCTGGACTGGGGCTTCGGAGCGGCCGCGCTGGCCTCCGGCGCGCCCCTGTACCTCCTCATCCGCTCCTACCGGCGCCGCACGCACCGGGTCTACGGCGAGAAGTCCACGGCGATGGCGGACCTCATCGTGAAGTTCGCCGAGACCCTCAACGGCATCCGGCCGGTGCAGGCGTTCCGCCGCGAGCGGCTCAACGACGAGGTGTTCGCCCGGCTCAACCACCGCCACGAGCGGGTCAACGGCGACGCCCTGCTGGAGATGGCGCGCTATGTCGTCACCTCCCGGCTGGCGGCGAACACCGCGGTGGCCGCGATCGTCCTGTGGGGCGCCTACCGGGTCGCCACGGGAGATCTGGCGCTCGGCGTCCTCGCCGCCGCGGTGCTCTATCTGCGCCGGCTGTACGACCCCATCGACCGGCTCGGGATGTTCCTCAACTCCTATGAGTCCGCGGCCGCTTCGCTGCACAAGATCGCCGGCCTGCTGGCCCAGCCGGTCGGTGTCCCGGAGCCGGCGGCCCCGGCCGCGCTGCCGGCCCCGGCGGGCGGGCGGCCGGGGCGCGAGGTCGACTTCCGCGGTGTCCGCTTCGCCTACCGCACGGGCGGCGAGGTGCTGCCGCGCTTCGATCTGACCCTGGCGGCCGGTACGACCACCGCCGTGGTGGGCGCCACCGGCGCCGGCAAGTCCACCCTGGCCAAGCTGCTGGCCCGCTTCTACGACCCCACCGACGGCCGGGTGCTGCTCGACGGCGTCGATCTGCGCGAGCTGTCCACCGCCGAGCTGCGCCGCGGCGTGGTGCTGGTCACCCAGGAGGCGTTCCTGTTCAGCGGGACGGTCGCCGAGAACATAGCCATCGGCCGCCCGGACGCCACCCGCGAGGAGATCGAGCAGACCGCGAAGGCCATCGGCGCCCATGACTTCATCACCGCCCTGCCGGACGGCTACGACACCGACGTCCGCAAGCGCGGCGGCCGCATCTCGGCCGGCCAGCGCCAGCTCGTCGGCTTCGCCCGCGCCCTGCTCGCCGACCCCGCCGTCCTGATCCTCGACGAGGCGACCAGTTCCCTGGACATCCCCGGCGAGCGAGCGATCCAGGCCGCCATGGACACCGTCCTGCGGGGCCGCACGGCCCTGGTCATCGCCCACCGCCTGTCGACGGTGGAGATAGCCGACCGGGTCCTGGTCATGTCCGACGGCGAGATCGTCGAGGACGGCCCGCCGGCCCGACTCATCGCCGACCGCGGCCGGTTCGCCGAACTGCATCGCACCTGGCGGGAGAGCGTGGGCTAGGGCCTGTCCGACCCCGACCCATCGGACAGGCCCTAGGACGGCCGGCTCCCGCCGCGGTTAGGGTCCGGGTGTCGGCGGACCGAACAGTGACGGACACGGGGGCGGGGATGGCGGACACCTCGGCGGAGCGGGGCGTGGGAGCGCACCGCCACCGCAGTGCCGGGCGGTATCTGTGGTGGCTGGTGACCAGTCAGCGGTGGCGGGTGGCGGCGGGCGCGTCGTACGGGAGCCTGTGGATGGTGGGGCTGATGCTGCCGCCGTATGTGCTGTCGCGGGCGATCGACGAGGGGTTGGCGCCGGGGCGGATGCCGGCGCTCGCCGGGTGGACGGCGGTGCTGCTGGGGGTCGGGGTGCTCAACGCCTGGCTGGGGATGCTGCGGCACCGCACGATGACCAGGATCCGGATGGACGCCACGTTCCGCACGGTGCGGGCCGTCGTGGCGCACACCCTGCGGCTGGGCGCGGCGCTGCCGCGGCGGGTGACGGCCGGTGAGGTCGTCACGATCGGGATCGGCGATGTCGCGGTGATCAGCCAGACCCTGACCATGACCGGGCCCGGCGTCGGCGCGGTGCTGGCGTACGGGGTCGTCGCCGTCCTGCTGCTGGGCGTCTCCCCGCTGCTCGCCGCGGTGGTGCTGCTGGGCGTCCCGCTGCTCGCCCTGCTGGTCGGCCCGCTGCTGGGCCGGCTGCAGGGGGCGGAGGCGCGCTACCGCGAGCGGCAGAGCGGGCTGGCGGCGCGGCTGACGGATCTGGTCGGCGGGCTGCGGGTACTGGGCGGTCTGGGCGGCAAGGAGGTGTTCGCCGACCGCTACCGCCGCGATTCGCGAGCGCTGCGGCGCGAGGGCTACCGGGTCGGTGCGGCCACCAGCTGGATCCAGGCGCTCGGGGTGGGCCTGCCGACGCTGTTCCTGGCCGCGGTGACCTGGCTCGCGGCACGGATGGCGGCCCAAGGGGACATCACCGTCGGCGAGTTGGTCGCGGTCTACGGGTACGCGGCGGCGCTGGTGGTGCCGGTGTCGTTCTTCATCGAGGGCGGTTACGACCTGACGCGGGGCCTGGTCGCCGCCCGGCGGGTCGTCCGCTTCCTGCGGTGGGAGCCGGACACCGCGGACGGGCCGGAGGCCGGGGACGAGGCGGCGCGGGCGCCCGAAGGGCCGGCCGTGCTGCGGGATCCGGAGTCCGGCGTGGAGGTGGTTCCCGGGCTGCTGACCGCGCTGGCCGCCGCCCGCCCGGCCGAGTCGGCGGCGGTCGTCGACCGGCTGGGCCGCTTCGCGGACTCGGCGGCGACCTGGGGCGCGGTGCGCCTGGACGAGATCCCGCTGCGGCAGGTCCGCGACCGCATCCTGGTCGCGGACAACGAGGCGGACCTCTTCGCCGGGACCCTGCGCGAGGTGATCGGCGGACGCCGGGATCCGGCCGACGCGGCGGTCGACCGGGCCGTCCATGCGGCGCTGGCCGAGGACATCGTCCGCGGTCTGCCGGACGGGCTCGGCTCGCCCGTCGAGGCGCAGGGCCGCAATCTCTCCGGCGGTCAGCGGCAGCGGCTGCGCCTGGTGCGGGCGCTGCTGGCCGACCCCGAGGTGCTGCTGGCCGTCGAGCCGACCTCGGCGGTCGACGCGCACACCGAGGCGGCCGTCGCGGGCCGGCTGCGCACCGCCCGCGCGGGCCGGACGACCGTCGTCACCAGCACCTCGCCGCTGCTGCTCGACCGGGCGGACACGGTGTGCTTCCTCGTCGGCGGCAAGGTCGCCGCGGTCGGCAGCCATCGCCGGCTGCTCGACGAACAGCCCGCCTACCGCCGCCTGGTGGCGCGTGGCGAGGACGCCGCGCACAGCGGCGAACCGGGCGGCACCCCGGCGCCCCGGCCCGCGTCCCCGGCAGAGGAGAACGCACGATGACCGCGACCCCCACCCGGCCCGCGCGAGAGAGCGACGCCCTGCCCGGCGGTGCGGCCCTGCCGGTCGCCGACCGCGCCACCACCCGGCGGGCCGCGCTCCGCCTGATCCGGCTGGACCGGCGGGCGTTCACGCTGATGCTCGTGCTGAACGCGCTGGCCGCCGGCGCCGGGCTGGCCGGCCCGTGGCTGCTGGGCCGGATCGTGGACGCGGTGCGCGACGGCGGCGGGGTGTCCGCGGTCGACCGGCTGGCGCTGGTCATCCTGGTGTGCGCGCTGGCGCAGCTGCTGCTGGCGCGCTACGCCCGGTACGTCGGGCACCGCTTCGGGGAGCGGACCGTGGCACGGGTGCGCGAGCAGTTCGTCGACCGGGCGCTGGCGCTGCCGGCCGCGACCGTGGAGCGGGCCGGCAGCGGCGATCTGACGGCCCGCGGCACGACGGACGTCACGTCGGTCGCACGGACGCTGCGGGACGCGGCACCGGAGGTGTTCATCGCGTCGGTGCAGTCGCTGTTCCTGCTCGGCGCGGTGGTGGTGCTCGATCCCCGGCTCGGGGCGTGCGGGCTGGGTCTGCTGAGCGGTCTGCTGGCGGTCCGGTGGTATCTGCGCCGGGCCCACCGCGCGTATCTGGCCGAGGGGGCGGCGACCTCGGCGCTGGCCGAGCTGCTGGCGGCCACCGCTGCGGGCGCCCGGACCGTCGAGGCGCTGGGGCTCCAGGAGCGCCGGCGGACGGCGGGCGAGCAGGCGATCGAGCGGTGCCGGCGGACGCGCGTGCGGACGCTGTTCCTGCGCAGTGTGCTGCTGCCCGCCGTGGAGGTCTCCTACGTCCTCCCGGTGGTCGGGGTGCTGCTGGTGGGCGGGGTGCTGCACGGGCGGGGCGGGATCAGCCTGGGGGTGGTCGTCGCCGCGGCGCTGTACCTGCGGCAGCTGGCCGAGCCGCTGGCGACGATCCTGCTGTGGGTGGAGCAACTCCAGAGCAGCGGCGCCGCCTTCGCCCGCGTCGAGGGGCTGGGCCGGGCTCCGCAGGCCCCGGAGCCCGGCTCCGCGGCCGCCGTGCTCCCCGCCGACGACCGCATCGACGTCACGGCCGTCCGCCACGCCTACGGCACCGGGCCCGGCGGCGACGGCGACGGCGTTTCCGCCTCCCCCGCCCGGGACGTCCTGCACGACGTCTCGCTGACCATCCGCCCCGGCGAGCGGATAGCCCTGGTCGGCCCCTCCGGAGCCGGCAAGTCCACCCTGGGGCGGCTGCTGGCCGGCATCGAGGCGCCGAGCGGCGGCTCGGTGACCGTCGGGCGGGTGCCGATCGCCGAGCTGGACCCCGAGGTGCTGCGCCGCCAGGTCGTCCTCGTCACGCAGGAGCACCATGTGTTCCTGGGCACCGTCCGCGACAACCTGCGGATCGCCGCGCCCGGCGCCGACGACGCCGCCCTGCGCGCCGCGCTGGCGGCCGTGGGGGCCGACTGGCTCACGGAGCTGCCGGCTGGCCTGGACACCGAGCTGGGCCCCGGCGGGCACCGCCCCGACGGCTCGCAGGCGCAGCAACTCGCCCTGGCCCGTGTGGTGCTGGCCGATCCGCACACCGTGATCCTGGACGAGGCGACCGCGCTGCTCGACCCGCGCACCGCCCGGCACGCCGAGCGGGCGCTGGCCGCAGTCCTGGAGGGCCGTACGGTCATCGCCATCGCCCACCGGCTGCACACCGCCCATGACGCGGACCGGGTGGCCGTGCTGGAGAGCGGCCGGCTGACGGAACTGGGCACCCACGACGACCTGGTGGCCGCCGACGGCGCCTATGCGGCCCTGTGGCACTCCTGGCACGGGCGGACCGCGGCCGGGTGAGGCCGTATGAGAACGGGCACCGATCGTCCGGAAAGCGAACGCCGATTCCGCGCAACGGACGTTTTCCGGCCAATTAGTTGATCGGAGCCTGACAACCGGCGGGCTGTGGTGGGACTCTTCCCCGCAACCGCCGCACGGCCCCCACGGCACCACGCCTCGCGACGGCCGGCTCCACCCCCCGTTCCACCAGTACGTGATGCACCTCTGCGTACGTCTCCCCCCACACGCTCCATGAGTTCTGCCTCGCTCTGCCCGGACGGCCGTTCGCCGCCCGGTCCCCCTCGGCCGCACCGTCACGTAGCGGCCACCGCAGAAGGAGTCAGTGTGAGACGCACCCCCCATAGACGCGCCGTCGCTACCGGCGCGCTGGTCGCCGTCACGGCGATGCTGGCCGTCGGTGTACAGGCCGGTACCGGCACGGCGGCCGCCCCGCGGCCGGGCACCGCGCACGCCGTACCCGACCCCGGCGCACTGCCGGTCAAGCTGTCCCCGTCCCAGCGTGCGGAGCTGATACGGGAAGCCGGCGCCACCACCGCGCAGACCGCGCGGCAGCTGAAGCTCGGCGCGAAGGAGCGCCTGGTCGTCAAGGACGTCTCGAAGGACGCCGACGGCACCGTGCACACCCGCTACGAGCGCACCTACGACAAGCTGCCGGTCCTCGGCGGCGACCTCGTGGTGCACACGAGCAAGGGCGGCGCGCTCCAGGGCGTCACCAAGGCCGTCGGCTCGCAGCTCAAGGTCGCGGGCACCACCGCGAAGATCGGGCCGGCCGCCGCCGAGGCGAAGGCCGTCTCCTCGGCGCGGGCCCTGGGCTCGAAGAAGACCGAGGCCGCCAAGGCACCGCGCAAGGTGATCTGGGTCGCCGACGGCAAGCCGGTCCTGGCCTACGAGACCGTGGTCGGCGGGCTGCAGGACGACGGCACGCCCAACGCGCTGCACGTCATCACGGACGCCACCACCGGCGCCAGGATCTTCCAGTACCAGGGGATCGAACAGGGCGTCGGCAACAGCGAGTACAGCGGCAAGGTCACCATCGGCACGTCCGGCTCGGCGCCGAACTTCTCGCTGACCGACCCCACCCGCGGCAACCACAAGACCTACAACCTCAACCACGGTTCGTCGGGGACCGGTTCGCTGTTCACCGACGCCGACGACACCTGGGGCGACGGCACCCCGCAGAACGCCCAGACGGCGGGTGTCGACGCGGCCTACGGCGCGCAGGTGACCTGGGACTACTACAAGAACGTGCACGGCCGCAGCGGCATCAAGGGCGACGGCGTGGGCGCGTACTCCCGCGTCCACTACGGCAACTCCTACGTCAACGCCTTCTGGGACGACGGCTGCTTCTGCATGACCTACGGCGACGGCAGCGGCAACAGCCACCCGCTGACCTCGATCGACGTGGCCGGCCACGAGATGTCGCACGGTGTCACCTCCGCCACCGCCAACCTCACCTACAGCGGTGAGTCCGGCGGCCTCAACGAGGCGACCTCCGACATCTTCGGCACCGCGGTGGAGTTCTACGCCAACAACCCGTCGGATCCCGGTGACTACCTCATCGGCGAGAAGATCGACATCAACGGCGACGGCTCTCCGCTGCGCTACATGGACAAGCCCAGCAAGGACGGCGGCTCGGCGGACTACTGGTCGAGCACCGTCGGCAACAAGGACGTGCACTACTCCTCCGGTGTCGCCAACCACTTCTTCTACCTGCTGTCCGAGGGCAGCGGCCCGAAGGACATCGGCGGCGTCCACTACGACAGCCCGACCTTCGACAACCTGCCGGTCCCGGGCATCGGCCGGGCCAACGCCGAGAAGGTGTGGTTCAAGGCGCTCAGCCAGTACATGAGCGCCAACACCAACTACGCGGGCGCCCGCACCGCCACCCTGAAGGCGGCGGCGGACCTCTTCGGCCAGGGCAGCGCGTCGTACAACACCGTGGCCAACACCTGGGCGGCGGTCAACGTCGGCGCCCGCGTCCCGGACGGCGGGGTGAGCGTCACCAACCCCGGCAACCAGACCAGCACCGTGGGCCAGGCGGCGAGCCTGCAGATCAAGGCCACCAGCGGGACCGCCGGCGCACTGTCGTACGCGGCGAGCGGGCTGCCCGCCGGACTGTCGATCGACGCCAACACCGGTCTGATCTCCGGTACGCCGACCACGGCCGGCACCGGCAGTGTGACGGTGACGGTCACCGACGCCGCGAAGAAGACCGGAACGGCGTCCTTCACCTGGACGGTCAACCCGGTCGGCGGCGGCAGCGTCTTCGAGAACGCCGACGACGTGCCGATCCCGGACGCGGGCGCGGCGGTCACCTCGCCGATCACCGTCAGCCGCAGCGGCAACGCGCCGAGCACGCTGAAGGTCGGCGTGGACATCGTCCACACCTACCGCGGTGACCTGGTCATCGACCTGATCGCCCCGGACGGCACGGCCTACCGGCTGAAGAACTCCAACGCGTCCGACTCCGCGGCCGACGTGAAGACGACGTACACCGTCAACGCCTCCTCGAAGGCCGCGAGCGGCACCTGGAAGCTGCGGGTCCAGGACGTCTACTCACAGGACACGGGTTACATCAACGGCTGGAAGCTGACGTTCTGACCTCGCCAGAGCACTCAGGCGTCATCTCGGTATGACATAGGCGGGCAGGCGTCTCGCGCCGTTCCACAACTCGCCTTCCACACAGGCAACTTGGGCGTCGTCCCCGGATCTCCGGGGGCGGCGCCCGACTCCGTTATGCGGACAGCGATCACCTCTCTACGAACGATTTTCGGCCAACCTATGAACAAACTCCTGACATGCACGCGTTCGAATGGCAGTCTTCCCGACGCATGTCACACCCGCATCGCTTTGCACCCCCACCACTTGGCAAAGTTGAAGGAGCACGCGTGACCCCCCACATATCCCGTAAGACCCGTGTGACCGGTGGCGCCCTCGCGGCGGCCGCCCTGCTGGCCGCGGGCATCACCGTCGGCACCGCCGGCGCCTCGCCGGCCCCGGCCGCCAAGAAGGACGCTTCTCCCCTCCAGCTCAGCGCCTCGCACCGCGCGGAACTGCTGCGCGACGCGAGCGCCACCAAGGCGCAGACCGCCAAGGCCCTGGGCCTGGGCTCGCAGGAGAAGCTGGTCGTCAAGGACGTCATCAAGGACGCCGACGGCACCACGCACACCCGCTACGACCGCACCTACGCCGGACTCCCGGTCCTGGGCGGCGACTTGGTCGTGCACACCGCCAAGGGCGGCGCGGTCAAGTCGACGACCAAGTCGACGGACAAGACCATCAAGGTCGCCTCCACCACGGCGAAGATCGCCCCGCAGGCCGCCGCGACGTCGGCGCAGGGCACCGCGGCCAAGTCGCTCGCCGCCAAGAAGGCCGACGCGCAGACCCCGAAGAAGGTCGTCTGGGCCGCCTCCGGCACCCCCGTCCTCGCCTACGACACCATCGTCAAGGGCGTCCAGAAGGACGGCACGCCCAGCCGGATGCACGTCATCACCGACGCCAACACCGGCAAGAAGCTGTTCCAGTACGACGAGATCCACACCGGCAAGGGTGAGAGCGAGTACAGCGGCAGCGTCGAGCTGGGCACCAAGAAGGACGGCGGCAAGTTCACGCTGACCGACGACGAGCGCGGTGGCCACAAGACCACCGACCTTGGGAACAGCGAGTCCGGCGAGGGCAAGGCCTTCACGGACGACGACGACGCCTGGGGCACCGGCAAGCCGGACGACCCGCAGACCGCGGCCGTCGACGCCCACTACGGTGCGGCCGAGACCTGGGACTACTACAAGACCGTGCACGGCCGCAGCGGCATCAAGGGCGACGGCAAGGGCGCGTCCTCCCGCGTGCACTACGGCAAGAGCTACGTCAACGCCTTCTGGGACGACAGCTGCTTCTGCATGACCTACGGCGACGGCGAGGGCGACAAGAAGCCGCTCACCGCCATCGACGTCGCGGCCCACGAGATGTCGCACGGTGTCACCTCCGCGACCGCCAACCTCACCTACAGCGGTGAGTCCGGCGGCCTCAACGAGGGCACCTCGGACATCTTCGGCACCTCGGTCGAGTTCTACGCCAAGAACGACAAGGACCCGGGCGACTACCTCATCGGCGAGAAGATCGACATCAACGGTGACGGCTCGCCGCTGCGCTACATGGACAAGCCCAGCAAGGACGGCCAGTCGCAGGACAACTGGGACTCCAACACCGGTGGTCTCGACCCGCACTACTCCTCGGGTGTCGCCAACCACTTCTTCTACCTGCTGTCCGAGGGCAGCGGCCCGAAGGAGATCGGTGGCGTCAAGTACGACAGCCCGACGGCGGACGGCAAGAAGGTCGAGGGCATCGGCCGGGACAAGGCCGAGAAGATCTGGTTCAAGGCCCTGACCGAGTACATGACCTCGAACACGGACTACAAGGCCGCCCGTGAGGCGACCGTGAAGGCCGCCACCGACCTGTACAAGGCCGGCAGCCCCGAGGTCAAGGGCGTCGAGGCCGCCTGGACCGGTGTCAACGTCAAGTGACGCGCTACGCCGACAGGCGCTGATCGTCCCGGGGTGAGGTGACCCCGGAAGAACAGGGCGGTGCCCGGAGTCTCTCCGGGCACCGCCTTCGCGTGTGGTCGGGCGTGAGCGTCAGCGCTCGCTATCGGGTGGCGCCCTCCGGCCAGAGCACCCGCACGGGGACACCGGTCCGCTCGGCATAGGCGACGACATCGGCCGTGCCGCCGTAACCGCGCGCCGGTTGCCCGTCCCAGACAGCCAACACTTCGTCGACCAGGCCGACGAGGACTTCGGATCCGGCCATGTGCGCCTCGGAGTCCGAGGAGGTCATGCCGGTGTGGTGGACATTGGTCGCACGGCGCAGCAGTTCGTCATAGGCCGCGTGGTGCCACGCGGGCAGCCCCTCGCGGTACTCGGCGGCCGGAACGACGATTTCAAGCCGCCCACCATGGGCCAGCACCGCCTCGGCGAACCAGGCATCCGGGCCGTCCGCGATGCACGAGACGCCCACCAGCTCCGCGGGGCCATAGCCACGTACGGCAGCATCCAGCAGAGCCCGTGTTTGCCGTTCCACCTCCGAGTTCAGTCCACGGTGGCCCGTAATCCCTACACGCATCGTTGTTCTCCTAGAGGTAGACGCCGGGCAATCGCTCATCGAAGTCGCGCACCACCTTCGGTGGCGTGGCAGTCGTGAGGGAACGGCGCACGGTACGCGCCCGCTCCACGATCCGGCCGGAACGGTATGTCAAGCCGGTCTCCAGCGCGCGGGTGGCGAGTGCGAAAGCGGCCTCGATCCGGCCACCGGCGAGGTGGCCGGCAGCGATGGCGTTCCCGGTGTGCGCCTCGAACTGGGCGAGGCTGCCGCCCTGGTAGGCGGTCAGCAGCGGGTTGCCGGCTGCCCGTGCGGCCTTGACCGACGAGCCGTACCAGGAGCGGGCCGACCCGTTGTCGCCCATGTCCCACGCCAGCCATCCGGCGAGGCTCGCGGCCTCGCTGCCGACGGCCGCGAGGCGGGCATGCCGGCCGTCAGTGGCCGAGGCGCGAGTGATGGACTGGATGAGCCGTACATGGGAGTGCACTGCACAGCCTCAGAGAGGTCACGCGAGGGAGTGGATCCGTCGAGCCTGCGGTATGCCGTGGTACTCAGCCGCAGGGCGGCGGCCTGCCCGGTGGCGTCCTCCACCGCATCAGGTAGGCCGGCCAGGACCGGTGCCGCCGCCGCGGCGACCGTCCCGCCGAGAAACGTCCGTCGGTCCACCTTGTCCGATCCGTTCACCTGCACCTGGGGGGCGATGGCGCAACGTGGAGAGGTGAGAGCGGTGATCATTCGATGGCCGTCCGCCATCAGCCCACACCACGAGCTGCGCTACGACGAGGTCCGCTGGTGCGAGGACCATGGCGCCGGCGTCCTCTTCTCCTGGGCGCCTTTGGCTGCGATGGCCGGGCGCGGCGCGACGCGCTGAGCGCCAGGGCGACCAGCCCGGTCCGACTTCCCATCGGTACGCCAACTACCCATGTTCTGCTCTGCCAGGAGTTCAAGACGCACCTCGCACCCCCGAGCCGCCGGCTACCGCCTCGTAGGTCGATATGGCCGATTCCACCCCCTCATGCGCTCTTGTACGTACTCCCTCCTAGGGGGAGGCTGGCGCGACACCGGACATCCGCACACCGCAACTCCGCTGTGATCACACCGAGTTGAGGAGGTGAGCGCCGACCGTGTCAGCGCCCCTGCGCAGTCGCCCGCAAGCGGGCGGGCGCGCGTCCGCCGGGCCACGGCAGCCCCGTGGTTACGAACCGGTAGTTCACATTCCATCGGCTTTCCGGTTCGCCGCCCGAGGGAAGGCTCACCGAGTGGACCCCGGCCGGCCGTGCCCTCCGCCAGCCGAGTGAAAGCGGGCTGGAGCGCACCTGCCCGCACCCGGTCCCCCCACCGTGGAACGGATACAAAGGACAAAATCCGGCAAAGCATGACAAACCCAGGTGAGCCCATGATCGGTCGCATCCCTGTTCTGGACATCCGCCCGCAGATCGATTGCGGCCGCCGCCCGGCGAAGGCCGTGGTGGGCGAGACCTTCGAGGTCTCGGCCACGGTCTTCCGAGAAGGCCATGACGCGGTCGCGGCCAATGTGGTGCTGCGCAACCCCGCAGGCCGCTGCGGCCCCTGGAACCCGATGCGGGAGCGGGCGCCCGGCACCGACCGGTGGAGCACCGAGGTCACCCCGGACATCGAGGGCCGCTGGACCTTCACCGTCGAGGCATGGTCCGACCCGTTGGCCACCTGGCGCAAGCACGCCTCGATCAAGATCCCGGCGGGCATCGACACCGAGCTGGTGCTCGCCGAGGGCGCCGCACTGCACGAACGGGCGGCCGTCGACGTCCCCAAGAGCGACGGCCGGGAGGCGGTGCTGGGCGCCGTGGACGCGCTGCGCAACCGGGACCTGCCCGCCGCCGGCCGCCTGGCCAGGGCGCTCGCCCCCGAGGTCGTCGGGGCGCTGGACCGCCATCCGCTGCGCGAACTGCTCACCGTCTCGCGCCCGATGCCGCTGGTCGTCGAGCGCCGGCGGGCCCTGTACGGCTCGTGGTACGAGCTCTTCCCGCGCTCCGAGGGCGCCGTCGTCACGCCGAGCGGCACGGCCGTCGGCGGCACCCTGCGCACCGCCGCCGAGCGGCTGCCGGCCGTCGCCGCGATGGGCTTCGACGTGGTCTACCTCCCGCCCGTCCACCCCATCGGCACCGCCTTCCGCAAGGGCCCCAACAACGCCCTGTCGGCCGGCCCGGACGACGTCGGCTCCCCCTGGGCCATCGGCTCGGCGGCCGGCGGCCACGACGCCCTCCACCCGGACCTGGGCACCTTCGACGACTTCGAGCACTTCGTGCGGACCGCCCGCGACCTGCGGATGGAGGTGGCCCTGGACTTCGCGCTGCAGTGCTCCCCCGACCATCCCTGGGTCACCCTGCACCCGCAGTGGTTCCACCACCGCGCGGACGGCTCGATCGCCTACGCCGAGAACCCGCCGAAGAAGTACCAGGACATCTACCCCGTCGCCTTCGACACCGACTTCCGCGGGATCGTCCGCGAGACCCAGCGGCTGCTGCGCTTCTGGATGGCCAAGGGCGTACGGATCTTCCGGGTGGACAACCCGCACACCAAGCCCGTGGCGTTCTGGGAGAAGGTGCTCGGCGAGATCAACCGCACCGACCCGGACGTGATCTTCCTCGCCGAGGCGTTCACCCGCCCGGCCATGCTGCACACCCTCGCCCAGGTCGGCTTCCAGCAGTCCTACACGTACTTCACCTGGCGCAACACCAAGCAGGAGCTGACCGACTACCTCACCGAGCTGTCCGGCGAGTCCGCCGCCTATCTGCGGCCCAACTTCTTCGTGAACACCCCGGACATCCTCAACGCCTACCTCCAGGAAGGCGGTCGCCCCGCCTTCGAGATCCGTGCCGTGCTGGCCGCCACCCTGTCCCCCACCTGGGGCGTCTACGCCGGATACGAGCTCTGCGAGTCGACGCCGGTACGCCCCGGCAGCGAGGAGTACCTAGACTCGGAGAAGTACCAACTCAGGCCGCGCGACTGGGATGCGGCGGCGAAGCAGGGGCGTACCATCGCCCCGCTGATCACCGCGCTCAACCGCATCCGCCACCGGCACCCCGCCCTGCAGCAACTGCGCAATCTGCGCTTCCACCAGGTGGACAACGAGGCCGTGCTGGCGTTCTCCAAGCGCGCCGGGCACGGCGAGGGGTCCGACACGGTGCTCACGGTGGTCAACCTCGACCCGCACCACACCCACGAGGCGACGGTGTCGTTGGACATGCCGGAACTCGGCCTCGGCCGGCACGAGTCCTTCCCGGTGCGCGACGAGCTCACCGGCGATACCTACCACTGGGGCAGGGACAACTATGTGCGCCTGGAGCCGGGCCGCTCACTGGCGCCCGCCCATGTGCTGTCGCTGCGACCGTCCTCACCGATCGGAGGGTCACCCAATTGATCGTCAATGAGCCAGTCCCCGACACGTTCGAGGACACCCCGGCGAAGGACCGCGATCCCGACTGGTTCAAACGGGCCGTCTTCTACGAGGTCCTGGTGCGCTCGTTCCAGGACAGCAACGGCGACGGCATCGGCGACCTCAAGGGCCTCACCGCCAAGCTCGACTATCTGCAGTGGCTGGGGGTGGACTGCCTCTGGCTCCCGCCGTTCTTCAAATCCCCGCTGCGGGACGGGGGTTACGACGTCGCCGACTACACCGCGGTGCTCCCCGAGTTCGGCGATCTGGCGGACTTCGTGGAGTTCGTGGACGCCGCGCACCACCGCGGAATGCGGGTCATCATCGACATGGTGATGAACCACACCAGCGATCAGCACCCGTGGTTCCAGGAGTCGCGCACCGACCCGGAAGGCCCGTACGGCGACTACTACGTCTGGGCGGACGACGACAAGCAGTACGCCGACGCGCGGATCATCTTCGTCGACACCGAGGCATCCAACTGGACCTTCGACCCGGTCCGCAAGCAGTACTACTGGCACCGCTTCTTCTCCCACCAGCCGGACCTCAACTACGAGAACCCGGCGGTCCAGGAGGAGATGATCTCCGCCCTGCGGTTCTGGCTGGACCTGGGCATCGACGGCTTCCGGCTGGACGCGGTGCCGTACCTCTACGCGGAGGAGGGCACCAACTGCGAGAACCTGCCCGCCTCGCACGCCTTCCTCAAGCGGGTCCGGGCCGAGATCGACGCGCACTACCCCGACACCGTGCTGCTGGCCGAGGCCAACCAGTGGCCGGAGGACGTCGTCGACTACTTCGGCGACTACGCGGTCGGCGGCGACGAGTGCCATATGGCCTTCCACTTCCCGGTCATGCCGCGCATCTTCATGGCGGTGCGCCGCGAATCGCGCTACCCGGTGTCGGAGATCCTCGCCAAGACCCCGGCGATCCCGTCCGGCTGCCAGTGGGGCGTCTTCCTGCGCAACCACGACGAGCTGACCCTCGAAATGGTCACGGACGAAGAGCGCGACTACATGTACGCGGAGTACGCCAAGGACCCGCGGATGCGCGCCAACATCGGCATCCGCCGGCGGCTGGCCCCGCTGCTGGACAACGACCGCAACCAGATCGAGCTCTTCACCGCCCTGCTGCTGTCGCTGCCCGGCTCGCCGATCCTCTACTACGGCGACGAGATCGGCATGGGCGACAACATCTGGCTCGGCGACCGCGACGCGGTGCGCACCCCGATGCAGTGGACGCCCGACCGCAACGCCGGATTCTCCTCCTGCGACCCGGGCCGGCTCTTCCTGCCGACCATCATGGATCCGGTCTACGGCTACCAGGTCACCAATGTCGAGGCGGCGATGAGTTCCCCCTCCTCGCTGCTGCACTGGACCCGCCGGATGATCGAGATCCGCAAGCAGAACCCGGCGTTCGGGCTCGGCAGCTACACCGAGCTGTCCTCCACCAATCCGGCGGTGCTGGCCTTCCTGCGGGAGTCGCCGGGCACCGACGGCGCGGACGACGACCTGGTGCTGTGCGTGCACAACTTCTCGCGGTTCGCCCAGCCCACGGAGCTGGACCTGCGCTCGTTCAACGGCCGGCACCCGGTGGAGCTCATCGGCGGCGTCCGCTTCCCGGCCATCGGGGAACTGCCGTACCTGCTGACGCTGGCGGGCCACGGCTTCTACTGGTTCCGGCTGCGCAAGAACTCGGTCTAGTGCCCGGGCCCTGACCGGGCACGGGCGCCGAGCATCCCGCCCGTACGCGGCCGCATGGCGCGTACGGGCGTTTTTCGACCTTTCGCTCGGGCAGTCTCCCTACTACCGCACGGCCGGGCGAACCATCGCCGGTCCCCCCGGCTCGGGAGGGTGACCGCCGCACGGCGGAAGCGCGCACGCCGAAGACACTCCCGAAGCCGCTCCCTTCGGGGGGACCCGCACCGCCTCCGTACGGGGGTACCGCCACCGCGCCACCGCATAGTGAAGGCCGCATTCCGGGACACTTTGCCCTACCTGTCGTGTGCCCGGGGAAAGGACGCGACGCCATGTCGGACACCGCCCCGACCCGTGCCACCCGTAACACCCCTGACCGCCGCCCGCTCGTGACCGCCCCCGACCTGCTGTCCTCGCTGGTCCCGCTGCTCGCCGAGTGGGTGCCGCGCCAGCGCTGGTTCGCCGGCAAGGGGCGGCCGCTGACCGGCTTCACGCTGCTCTCGGCCACCGAGCTGCTGCCGTGCACCGGCGCGGGCACCGCTCCGGGGCTGCTGCAGCTGCTGGTGCGCGCCCAGCAGAGCGCCCCGCCGAGCCGCACACCGGCCGGCGGCGACTGCTACCAGCTGCTGCTGGGGGTGCATCCGGCGCCGGCGCCGCAGCTGGCACCGGTGGTGATCGGCCGGCCGGCGGGCGGCCCGCTGCGCGGCCGTACGGTCTACGACGCGCTGCTGGACAACCGGCTGTGCGGGCTGCTGCTGGAGCGGCTGCGGGTACCGGGGCGGCTCGGCGGGCTGCGGTTCTGCCGCGAGCCGCGGGTGGACATCCCCTCCGGGCTGCCGGCCCGGCCGATCGCCGTCGAGCAGTCCAACTCCTCGATCGTCTTTGGCGATTCGTTCATCCTGAAGGTCTTCCGGCGCGTCGAGCCGGGCGTCAACCCGGATCTGGAGCTGCCGCGGGCGCTGGCCGACGCCAAGTGCGCACGGGTGCCGGCGCCCGCCGCGTGGTTCGAGTCGGCGGCCGCCGACGAGAGCGGCGAGGCGACGACGCTGGGCGTGCTCCAGCCGTTCCTGCCGGGGTCGGCGGACGGCTGGCAGCTGGCGCGGGGCGCGCTGGCCGTACGCGCCGACTTCACCGGCTCGGCGCGGGCGCTCGGGCACGCCACCGCGGAGGTGCACACCGCGCTCGCCCAGACGCTGCCGACCACCGAGCTGCACCGCCCGCAGCTGGCGGCGATCGCCACCCAGATGATCGAGCGGCTGGAGGCCACCGCCCGCGCCGTGCCGGTGCTCCAGCCCTACCGCGCCCGGCTGCGCACCGCCTTCGACGCGCTGGCGGCGCTGGGCCGGGACGGCCGCGGCTGGGCCGCCCAGCGCATCCACGGCGATCTGCACCTGGGGCAGACCCTGCGCTCCGCCGACGAGGGCCGCTGGTCGCTGATCGACTTCGAGGGCGAACCGGCCCGCCCGCTGGCCGAGCGGCGGCAGCCGCAGCCGGCGGTGCGCGATGTCGCGGCGATGCTGCGCTCCTTCGACTACGCGGCGCGCGGCGGGCCGGCCGGCGGGGACCCCTGGGCGTTGGAGTGGGCGCGGCGCACCCGAGCCGCCTTCTGCCGGGGCTACGCCGAGGCCGGCGGGCTCGACCCGCGCTCCGCGCCCGAACTGATGCGCGCCTACGAGACCGACAAGGCCGTCTACGAGGTGCTCTACGAGGCCCGCCACCGGCCCGACTGGCTGGCCGTCCCGATGGCCGCCGTCCGGCGGCTGGCGGCGGGCGGGGAGCCGGCCGTGGGGGCCCACCCGTACGACTCACCGTGAACCGCCCACCCGGCCGGAACGGCTCCGCCCCGCCCCCCGAACCGCCGACTTCCCGCCCCCGAGGAGGCCCACTCGTGACCGCCCGTCCCTCTCCCGCCACCGGACCGCCGCCGTCCGGCCGTACCCCCTCCGCCCCCGCACGCACGAAGCAGACGGCGGCGACCGCGCCGGCCGCCGGGTCCTCGGCCCGCTCCCGCGCCGGTGCGAAGCCGCCGGCCGGCACCCACGGGGTGCGGCCCGCCGCCCCGCTGCCCGAGGAGGACCGCGCCCGGCTGCTGGGCGGCGCGCACCACGACCCGCACGCGCTGCTCGGGGCGCACCCCGTACGCGGCGGGCTGCTCATCCGCGCCCTGCGGCCGCACGCCCGGCGCGTCACCGTCGTGGCGAAGGGGCTGCGCGCCGAGCTGCCCCCCGAGGGCGACGGGCTGTTCGCCGGAGTGCTGCCGCTGCGCACCGCCCCGGAGTACGAGCTGCTGGTCGACTACGGCGAGCACACCCTGACCGTCCGCGACCCCTACCGCTTTCTGCCCGCGCTCGGCGAGCTGGACCTGCACCTGTTCGGCGAGGGCCGGCATGAGCAGCTGTGGCAGGCGCTCGGCGCGCGGACCATGGACCACCAGGGCGCGACCGGCACCCGCTTCACCGTCTGGGCGCCCAACGCCCAAGGCGTCCGGGTCGTCGGCGACTTCAACTACTGGGACGGCACCGCCAGCCCGATGCGGTCGCTGGGCTCGTCCGGTATCTGGGAGCTCTTCCTGCCCGGCATCGGCGCGGGCGAGCTGTACAAGTTCGAGATCACCCGGCCGGACGGCTCGCGGACCGTGCGCGCCGACCCGATGGCCCGGCGGACCGAGTGCCCGCCCGCCACTGCCTCGGTGGTGGACGAGTCGCACTTCCGCTGGCAGGACGCCGAGTGGATGGCCCGGCGCGGCAGGCGGCCGGTGCACCAGGCGCCGTTCTCCGTCTACGAGGTCCATCTGCCCTCCTGGCGCCCCGGCCTCACCTACCGCCAGCTCGCCGCCCAACTCCCGGTGTACGTCAAGGACCTGGGCTTCACCCACGTCGAGTTCATGCCGGTGGCCGAGCACCCCTTCGGCGGCTCCTGGGGCTATCAGGTGACCGGGTTCTACGCGCCGACCGCCCGGATGGGCACCCCCGACGACTTCCGGTTCCTGATCGACGCGCTGCACCGGGCCGGGATCGGCGTCCTGATGGACTGGGTGCCGGCGCACTTCCCGCGCGACGACTGGGCGCTGGCGGAGTTCGACGGCCGCCCGCTCTACGAGCACCAGGACCCGGCCCGCGCCGCGCACCCGGACTGGGGCACCCTGGAGTTCGACTACGGCCGCACCGAGGTCCGCAACTTCCTGGTCGCCAACGCCGTGTACTGGTGCGAGGAGTTCCATATCGACGGTCTGCGGGTGGACGCCGTGGCCTCGATGCTCTACCTCGACTACTCGCGCGAGGACGGCGGCTGGACGCCCAACGTCCACGGCGGCCGCGAGGACCTCGACGCGGTGGCCTTCCTCCAGGAGATGAACGCGACGGTCTACCGCCGCTGCCCCGGCGTCGTCACCATCGCCGA
Organism: Streptomyces sp. NPDC026575; assembly: GCF_055567415.1. Classification (NCBI taxonomy): domain Bacteria; kingdom Bacillati; phylum Actinomycetota; class Actinomycetes; order Kitasatosporales; family Streptomycetaceae; genus Streptomyces; species Streptomyces sp. NPDC026575. The sequence continues at coordinate 96,565 of NZ_JBVHQM010000012.1, read as the reverse complement.
GGAGTCCACGGCCTGGGACGGCGTCACCCGCGCCACGCACCACGTCGGGCCCGGCGGCTTCGGCGGTCTGGGCTTCGGCCTGAAGTGGAACATGGGCTGGATGCACGACTCGCTCGGCTATGTCTCCAAGGAGCCGGTGCACCGCAAGTACCACCACGGCGAGATGACCTTCTCCATGATCTACGCCTACTCCGAGAACTATGTGCTGCCGATCTCCCATGACGAGGTCGTGCACGGCAAGCGGGCGCTGGTGTCGAAGATGCCCGGCGACTGGTGGCAGCAGCGCGCCGACCACCGGGCCTACCTCGGCTTCATGTGGGCCCACCCGGGCAAGCAACTCCTCTTCATGGGGCAGGAGTTCGCACAGGGCGCGGAGTGGTCGGAGAGCCACGGCCCGGACTGGTGGCTGCTCGACCCGTCCTACGAGGCGGAGCCGGACCACCGGGGCGTCCGCGATCTCGTCCGCGACCTCAACAGCCGGTACGCGGCCGCCCCCGCCCTGTGGGAACGCGACACCGATCCGGCCGGCTTCCGCTGGATCGACGGCGACGCGAGCGAGGACAACGTCTTCTCCTTCCTGCGCTTCGCCGCCGACGGCTCCCCCCTGATCTCGGTCAGCAACTTCTCCCCCGTCGTGCGCCACGCCTACCGGCTCGGGGTCCCCGACGACGTCCCCGCCTGGCGCGAGATCCTCAACACCGACGACCGGCGCTACGGCGGCAGCGGCGTCACCAACCCCGACCTCCTCAAGACCGACCCCACCCCCTGGAACGGCTTCGACTCCTCCCTCACCACCGTCCTCCCCCCACTGGCGACGGTCTGGTTCACCCCGGCCTGAGCGCCGCACCACGGACCGCGAGGGGGCGGGCGCCGCTGCGGCGCCCGCCCCCTCTCCCCTCCTGCGTGGTGTGGCTTCAGACCTTGGCGGGCTCCTTCGTGCCGCCGTCGCGCGGTTCGGCGATCTGCGGGCCGAGCGGCTCGGCGTGGGCGTCGTCGACCAGCGTCTTCTCGTCGAACGGGATCCGGCCGGCCAGCACCTCGGCCGCCCTGGCCTTGTCGATCTCCTTGGTCCAGGTGCCGACCAGGACGGTGGCCACCGCGTTGCCCGCGAAGTTGGTCAGGGCGCGCGCCTCGCTCATGAAGCGGTCGATGCCGACGATCAGGCCGACGCCGTCGACCAGTTCGGGGCGGTGCGACTGCAGGCCGCCGGCGAGCGTGGCCAGGCCCGCGCCGGTGACCCCGGCCGCGCCCTTCGACGCGATGATCATGAAGACCAGCAGCGAGATCTGCTGGCCGAGCGAGAGCGGCTTGCCCATCGCCTCGGCCACGAACAGCGAGGACATCGTCAGGTAGATGGCGGTGCCGTCGAGGTTGAAGCTGTAGCCGGTCGGGACGGTGATGCCGACCACCGGCTTGCTGACGCCCAGGTGCTCCATCTTGGCGATGAGGCGGGGCAGCGCGGACTCCGAGGAGGAGGTGGACAGGATCAGCAGGAACTCACGGGCGAGGTACTTCAGCAGGATGAAGATGTTGATCCCGGCGACCAGCCGGAGCAGCGCGCCGAGCACCACGAGGACGAAGAGCAGACAGGTGACGTAGAAGCCGACCATGATGATGGCCAGCGACTTCAGCGCGTCCAGGCCGGTCTCGCCGACCACCGCCGCGATGGCGCCGAAGGCACCCACCGGCGCCACCCACATGATCATGGCCAGTACCCGGAAGACCAGCTTCTGGATGTGCCCGATGCCGCGCAGCACCGGCTCGCCCGCCGAACCCAGTGCCTGGAGGGCGAAGCCGACCAGCAGTGCCACGAGCAGCGTCTGGAGCACCTCGCCCTGGGTGAAGGCGGAGACCAGCGTCTTGGGGATCATGCCGAGCAGGAAATCGGGGAGCGACTCGCCGCCGCCCTCGGTCTGGGCCTGGCCCGCGTGCCGCACGGTCTCGGTCAGATGCAGCCCGGAACCGGGCTGCAGGATGTTGCCGACGACCAGGCCGATGGCGAGCGCCACGGTGGACATCACCATGAAGTAGCCGAGGGCCAGTCCGCCCACCGCGCCGACCTTGGCGGCCTTACGGACCGAGCCGACGCCCAGCACGATGGTGCAGAAGATGACGGGCGAGATCATCATCTTGATCAGGTTCACGAAGCCGGTGCCGAGCGGCTTGAGCTGGACGGCCACACCGGGCGCGGCGAAGCCCACGATGATGCCGAGCAGCACCGCCCCGATGACGGCGATGTAGAGGAAATGGGTCCGGTCCCGCTTGGCCGGCGCTCTGTCCTCGGTGGTGCCCCCGGACGGCGGGGTCTTTGCAGCCACGGCTGCCTCCTCGGGTCTACGGCTCTGCGCCTGATCTGGGGGCACCACCCAGGCCGTTCAGGCACTGGGGGCGGCTCCGGCGCCACGACAATTCCCGGCGACTATGCACTCCCGTGTGGCGCCCGTCACCCTTACGTGCATTTCGTTCACGCGAAAGTGACCCGGCAGACTGTTCCGTATGCGACTCCCCCGACCCCGGCCGCCCCGTCGGCTGCGCGGCCCCCGCAGCCTCGCCGGGCAGCTCTTCGCGATGCAGGTCGTGCTGGTGGCGGCCGTCGTCGTGGGCTGCGCCGTCTTCGCGTACGTCAGCGCCGGGCGGCAGGCGGAGGAGACCGCGCAGCGGCAGGCGACCGCGGCGGCCACCGCCGTCGCCGACTCCCCGGCCGTCGTCGCGGCGGCCCGCGCCAAGGACCCCACCGCGGCGCTCCAGCCGTACGCCGAGCGGCTGCGACGCGACGCGGGCGTCGACTTCGTAGTGGTGATGGCGCCGGACGGCACCCGCTGGACGCACCCGGAGCCGTCCGCGATCGGCGGGAAGTACCTGGGGCACATCGGCCCGGCGCTGCGCGGCGAGATCTTCCCCGAGACGCATATGGGCGTGCTCGGGCCGTCCGTCCGGGTCGTCGCGCCGGTGCACGACCCGCGGCGCGGTGGCCGGATCACCGCGCTGGTCAGCTCGGGGATCACCATCAAGACGATCAGCGAGCAGCTGCGCGACCAGGTGCTGGCGCTGGTCGGGGTGGCGGCCGCGGCGCTGGCGCTCGGCGGTGCCGGCACGTATGTGATCAACGCCCGGCTGCGCCGGCACACGCACGGGATGAACGCCCGGGAGCTGAGCCGGATGCACGACTACCACCAGGCCGCGCTGCACGCCGTGCGCGAGGGGCTGCTGATGCTCGACGGGCAGCGCAGGGTCGCCCTGATCAACGACGGCGGACGGGAGCTGCTCGGGCTGCCGGGCGACGCGGTGGGCCGGCCGGTCACCGAGCTGGGGCTGCCGCGGCCGCTGACCGAGGCGCTGCACTCGCCCGGCCCGCGGGTCGACGAGCTGCATCTGACCGGCGAGCGGGTGCTGGTGGTCAACTCCTCCCCGGTCTCCGGCGGGGAGCAGCGCGGCAGCGTGGTGACCCTGCGCGATCACACCGAACTCCAGGCGCTGTCGGGCGAGTTGGACTCGGTACGCGGCTTCGCCGAGGCGCTGCGCTCCCAGGCGCACGAGGCCGCCAACCGGCTGCACGCGGTGGTCTCGCTGATCGAGCTGGGGCGGGCCGAGGAGGCCGTGGAGTTCGCCACCGCGGAACTTCAGCTGGCGCAGGCGCTGACCGACCAGGTCGTCGGCGCGGTCGCCGAGCCGGTGCTCGCCGCGCTGCTGCTCGGCAAGGCGGCGCAGGCCAACGAGCGGGGCGTCGAGCTGGCGCTGACGCCCGACAGCCGGATCGACGACGGGCTGCTGCCGCCCGGCCTGCCGGCCCGCGACCTGGTGACGGTGCTGGGCAATCTCCTCGACAACGCCATCGACGCCGCCGCCCCGACGCGGGGGCCCGGCGCCGCCGTGCCGCCGCGGGTGCGGGTCACCGCGCGGGCGGCCGGCGGCGAGCTGCTGCTGACGGTGGCCGACAACGGCCCGGGGGTGGCCGAGGACGACACCGAGGAGATCTTCCGGCGCGGCTGGACCACCAAGCAGCCGGCCCCCGCGCCCGACCGGGGCCCCGGGCACGGCCACGGCCTGGGCCTGGCCCTGGTCCGGCAGGCGGTACGGCGCAACGGCGGCAGCATCGCGCTGGACCGCGCACCGGAGGGCGGCGCGCGGTTCACCGTACGGCTGCCGCTGCGGACGGAGGCGACGGCATGAGCGAGCCGACGGGATCAGGCCGCCCGGCCGCGAGAGGAGGTGCCCGGTGAGCCCCTCCGACATCCGGGTCCTGGTCGTCGAGGACGATCCGGTGGCCGCCGCCGCGCACGCCCTGTACGTGGGGCGGGTGCCCGGCTTCACCGTCTCGGGCACCGTGCACTCCATGGGCGACGCCCGCCGCCACCTCGACCAGCACCCCGTCGATCTGCTGCTGCTCGACCTGTACCTGCCCGACGGCCACGGTCTGCAGCTGGTGCGCACGCTGCGGGCGGCCGGGCACGTGGCCGACATCATCGCCGTCACCTCGGCCCGCGATCTGACCATGGTGCGCGAGGGCGTCTCGCTGGGCGTGGTGCAGTACGTGCTCAAGCCGTTCACCTTCGCCACGCTGCGCGACCGGCTCACCCGCTACGCCGAGTTCCGCGCCACCACCGGCGAGGCCAGCGGCCAGGACGAGGTGGACCGGGCGATCGCCGCGCTGCGCGCACCGCGCCCGGCCGCGCTGCCCAAGGGCCTGACCGCGGCCACCCTGCGGGCGGTCACCGATGTGCTGCGGGCCTCCGGCAGCGGACTGACGGCGACCGAGGCGGCCGCCGACGTGGGCATCTCCCGGATCACCGCGCGCCGCTACCTCGAACACCTCGTGGAGAGCGGCCGGGCCGCCCGCGCCCCGCAGTACGGCCAGGTCGGCCGCCCCGAATTGCGCTATCGCTGGTCGGGGCATTGACCGGTTGTGAGCGGTGACTTACTTTCAGCTGGCAGTACGCCGTGGCCAGTTGCCCGTCGCCGTTGACCCTGGTTCGCCGCTGGAGGTCGTGCCGTGCGCCCCACCGCCCCGCTGATCCTGCTCGCCGCCGCCGTCGTGGCCTCCGGTACGCTCACCGCCTGCGGCGGCGGGTCCGGGAGCGACGGCAACACCGTCAAGGTCGCCTTCATCAAGGACACCAACGCCAAGGTCACCGTCCGGGACGACTACATCCGCCTGGTGGCCCGGCAGTTCGAGAAGGCCAACCCCGGCAGGAAGGTCCGGCTCATCCCGATCCAGGCGTCGGAGAACGACTACTACGCCAAGATCCAGCAGATGATGCGCTCCCCGAGGACCGCGCCGGACCTGGTCTACGAGGACACCTTCCTGGTCAACTCCGACATCAAGGCGGGGCTGTTGCGGCCGCTGGACGGCCACCTCGACGACTGGGCCGACTGGCGGCAGTTCCAGCCGGCCGCGAAGGCCGCGGCCAGGGGCCAGGACGGCAGGACCTACGGCGTCCCGGACGGTACGGACACCCGCGGGCTGTGGTTCAACAAGAAGATCTTCAAGAAGGCCGGGCTGCCCGCCGACTGGCGGCCGAGGAACTGGGCCGAGGTGCTGGAGGCCGCCCGGACCGTCAAGCGCAAGGTCCCCGGCGTCATCCCGCTGAACGTCTTCACCGGCAAGGGCGCGGGCGAGGCCGCCGTGATGCAGGGCTTCGAGATGCTGCTGTACGGCACCGGCGAGCACCAGCTCTACGACCCGGCGAGCAAGAAGTGGGTCACCGGCACCAAGGGCTTCAAGGACAGCCTGGCCTTCATCGACACGGTCTACAAGGAGGGGCTCGGGCCCGAGGTCTCCGACGCCCTCAGCCCCAACATCCAGACGAACGTGGCCGCCGAGCTGCTGCCCGAGGAGAAGCTCGCGATCGACCTCGACGGCTCCTGGCTCGGCCAGCAGTGGCAGAAGACGGGCGGCGGCAACCCCTGGCCCGAGTGGTCGACGACGCTCGGCCAGGCACCGTTCCCCACCCAGCACGGCGCCCCGCCCGGCAAGGTCAGCCTGGCCGGCGGCTGGACCTGGTCGGTGCCGCGGAATTCCCAGCAGCCCGAGCTGGCCTGGAAGTTGATCGAAACCTTCCAGTCGAAGGCCAACGCGCTGGAGTGGTGCGTGCGGGGCGCGCAGATCGCGGTCCGCAAGGACGTCGCGGCCGATCCGCGGTATCTGAGGTCCGTCCCCGGCATCGGCTTCTTCACCGGCCTGGTCGAGATCAGCCGCTACCGGCCGGCGCTGCCCGCCTACCCGAAGGTCGCCGCGGCGATCGGCGAGGCGATGGAGGCGGTCACCGCCGACGACTCCTCGCCCGAGAAGGCCGCCGAGGACTACGACCGGGCGCTGAGGTCCATCGTGGACGGCCGGACGGTCGCCAAGCCATGACGGCCGGCGCCGCCGCGCGGACCACGGCCGCCGCCCGTACGCCTCGTACCACGCCGGTGCGCGGCCGGCTGCTGCGCTGGTCCCCGCTCGTCCCCGCGACCGTCCTGCTGCTGCTCTTCCTCGCCGGCCCGATCGGCTACTGCGTCTGGATCGCCTTCACCGACACCCAGCTGACCGGCCAGGAGTCGGCGTCCTTCGTCGGGCTGGCCAACTTCGGCCGCGCCCTGGGCGATCCGGCGTTCCGCAACGCGGTGGTGCTCACCCTGGTCTTCACCGTGCTCTCCTCGATCCTGGGGCAGAACACCCTGGGGCTGGCGCTGGCCGGTCTGCTGCGGCGCGCCTCGCGGCCCGTACGGTCGCTGACCGGTGCGATGGTGATCACCGCCTGGGTGCTGCCGGAGATCGTCGCGGGCTTCCTGCTCTACACCTTCTTCGAGCGGCGCGGCACCCTCAACGCCCTGCTGGAGTGGCTCCATCTGCCCACCCAGAACTGGCTGTTCACGCTGCCCATCCTCGCCGTGTCGTTCGCCAACGTCTGGCGCGGTACGGCGTTCTCGATGCTGATCTACTCCGCGGCGCTCTCCGGGATCCCGCGGGAGGTCACCGAGTCCGCCGAGGTCGACGGCGCGGGCGGGCTGCGGCGGCTGTGGCACATCACGCTGCCGATGATCCGCCGCTCCATCGGCACCAATCTGATGCTCAACACCCTGCAGACGCTCTCCGTCTTCGGCCTCATCTGGGCGATGACGCGGGGCGGTCCGGGAGGCCGCAGCCAGACGCTGCCGGTATTCATGTACGACCAGGCGTTCATGAAGTCGCTGATCGGCTACGGCACCGCGGTGGCACTGCTGTTGCTGCTGGTGGGCGCGTTGTTCTCGGTGGTCTATCTGCGCCTGCTGCGCGAGGAGGTCTGAGCCGTGCCGCTGCCCCGCCGGGTCCGCCACCGGATCGCCGCCGACGCCGGGGCGCTGTGCGCGGCGGCGGCGTTCGCCCTACCGCTGGTCTGGCTGGTGCTGTCGTCGCTGGACGCGGAGGCGACGCTGCGGGTGCGGCTTCCCAGGCCCCCGACGACGGCGAACTTCTCGGCGGTGCTGACCGACGAGATCACCTTCACTCCGATGCTCAACAGCCTGCTGATCTGCGGCGGCGCCACGCTGCTCACGGTGGTCTGCGCGGCGCTGGCGGCCTATCCGCTCTCCCGCTACCGCTCGCGCCTCGCCCGCCCGTACCTGCTGACGATCCTGTTCGCGACGTGTCTGCCGATCACCGCGGTGATGGTCCCGGTCTACGGGCTGTTCGTGCAGGTCGACCTGATCGACACCCGCTACGGCACCGCGCTGTTCCTGGCCGCCGCCCAACTCCCGTTCGCCATCTGGCTGATGAAGAACTTCATGGACGGGGTACCGAAGGTCCTGGAGGAGGCGGCGTGGACGGACGGCGCGTCCTGGCGGCAGACGCTGCTGCGGGTGATCCTGCCGCTCATGGGGCCCGGTCTCGGCGTCGTCGCGATCTACACCTTCATCATGATGTGGGGAAATTTCTTCGTACCGTTCATGCTGCTGCTCTCCCCGGAGCAACTGCCCGCCTCGGTGAGCATCTTCAATTTCTTCGGTAATTACGGTGCCATTGCCTTCGGTGAACTCGCGGCGTTTTCGATCCTTTACTCGACACCGGTCGTCCTGCTGTACATCCTTATTTCACGGCGATTGGGCGGCGGTTTCGCGCTCGGCGGGGCGGTGAAGGGCTAGTGAAGGCCGGTGAAGCCACTGTGGTCGCGTCGGCGCTGGCGAGCGGCCCGCTGGCGGAAATGCGCTTCCTACCGGCCGGTAAAATTCGCCCACTTAGTAGCTTCCTACGACATTCAACCTTGGCCATCCGCACCATGGTGCGCGGCCCCGCCTTCACTTACCGTGTGCCGGTGAACACGCACGCCGCAGAGCCGCGCCGACCTCCCTTCAATGCCGAGGCCGCCCGCCGTTTCCGCGAGAACCTCGGTATGACCCCGTCCCATGTGGCCTACGGAATTTGGGCCGCGTTCGGAATACAGATCTCCCCGGCGACGGTGGCGTCCTGGGAATTGGGCGAGGCCGCCCCCACCGAGTTCGAGCTGACCGCGCTGGCCGGCGCCCTGTGGTGCGCGCCCGGCGATCTGCTCGGCGCGCCGGGCACCCTGCGCGAGTACCGCCTCGCGCACGGCCTGTCCCCGGACGGCCTGGCGCTGGCCATCGGCATGGACCAGAGCGCGTACGAGCGGCTGGAGGCCGGCGGGACCTGGCGCGGCAACGACCGGCAGGCCGCGGCGCTCGCCCGGACGCTCCAGCTGCCGCTGCCCGCGCTGCTCCGCTTCACCGGCCGCGCCGAGAAGCTGACCGAGCTGCTGACCAGCGCCGTCACCACCCGCTGGCAGGCATACGTCCGGCCGATCGGCAAGCTCACCACCCTGGCCAAAGAGGACGTCCAGGAGGTCCTGCAGGAGCTGCACGCCGACTATCAGGCGGCGATGACGGCTACGCTCAACTGGGGCGGCGGGGACGGCACCGAGGAGTCCGGGCGGACGGGGCGCGCCTTTGTGGACGGCATCCTGGGCGAGTTCTGGAAGCGGGTCGGCCAGTAGCGGCCCCAAAGATCCGGGGCATCCCCGAGGGATCCCGTCGGCCCCAGGGCGGAGAGGCGTCCTCCCAGAGAACTACGCCGGGGGCGGTGATGGCACTTCCGGCCGGTGCGGCTTTCGGTCCTCGCGGCTGAGGTAGGCGCTGACCTGCGCAGAAAGAATGGGACGGTCGAATCTTCCGTCCCCTTCCCAGGAGTACCCGTGTCCCACGCGGCAGCCGTTCCCGGCTTCCCCACGTCCACCCGCGGCACCGCCGGCGTCGCCGCCCGCGCGACGGATCTGAGCAAGGTCTACGGCCAGGGGGAGACCCGTGTCGTGGCGCTGGACTCCGTCTCGGTCGAGTTCGGCAAGGCCCGGTTCACCGCGATCATGGGCCCGTCCGGCTCCGGCAAGTCGACGCTGATGCACTGCATGGCGGGCCTGGACACGATCTCCGCCGGCTCGGCCCGGATCGGCGACGTGGAGCTGGCCTCCCTCAACGACAAGCAGCTGACGCGGCTGCGCCGGGACAAGATCGGCTTCATATTCCAGGCGTTCAACCTGCTGCCGACGCTCTCCGCGCTGGAGAACATCACGCTGCCGATGGACATCGCGGGCCGCAGGCCCGACCGGGAGTGGCTCAGCGCCGTCATCGAGACCGTCGGCCTGTCCGGGCGCCTGGCGCACCGGCCGGCGCAGCTCTCCGGCGGCCAGCAGCAGCGGGTCGCGGTCGCCCGGGCGCTGGCCGCCCAGCCGGAGATCATCTTCGCGGACGAGCCGACCGGCAACCTCGACTCCCGCTCCGGCGCGGAGGTGCTGGGCTTCCTGCGGGAGTCGGTGCGGGCGATGGACCAGACGGTGGTGATGGTCACCCACGACCCGGTCGCGGCCGGCTACGCGGACCGGGTGGTCTTCCTCGCGGACGGCCGGATCGTCGAGGAGCTCCACGAGCCGACCGCGGACGCCGTCCTCGACCGGATGCGGCTGTTCGACGCCAAGGGCCGGACGAGCTAGCCGAGGGCCGAACGAGCCGACACGGGCGCCGCGCGCCCCCCGCCGTGCCCCGGGCGCGGCCCATCATCCCGAGAACCGGACCAGGACTGACACCACCACCATGCTCCGTACTGCCCTGCGCAACGTCCTTGCGCACAAAGCCCGATTGATGATGACCGCGCTGGCGGTGCTGCTGGGCGTCGCCTTCGTCGCCGGCACCCTCATCTTCAGCGACAGCGTCGCCGAGGCCGTCAAGAACGCCTCCGCCAAGAACCTCAAGGACGTGGCCGTCTCCGTCCAGGCCACCGACAGCGACGCCGAGGCGCCCGCCGCCGTCGACCCGGCCAAGGACGGCAAGCGGGCCACCGCCCTCGACGACAAAGTCGCGGACCGCATCCGGGCGCTGCCGGGCGTCGCCTCCGTCCGCGCGAACGTCACCGGCCAGGCGACCCTCGCCGGCCCCGACGACCAGCCCGTCGGCAACGGCTGGCAGAACCGCGCCGCCAACTACCAGCCGGGCGAGGACGGCAAGGACAGCCGCTATCCGCTCCTCCAGGGCCGCGGCCCGGCAAAGGGGAGCGAGATCGCGCTGGCCGAGAGCACCGCGCAGGCGGCCGGCGTCAAGCTCGGCGACACCGTGCGGTTCGCCACCGACGGCCCGCTGCTGAAGAAGAAGCTGGTCGGCATCGTGGCCAGCGACGATCCTCAGGTGACCGCGGGCGGCAGCCTGGCGCTGTTCGACACCGCCACCGCGCAGCGGCTGTATCTGCACCCCGGCCAGTTCGACGAGCTGATCGTGGCCGCCAAGCCCGGCACCGACGAGCGGGCGCTGACCGCGAAGGTCCGCGAGGTGCTGCCCAAGGGCCGCGCCGAGGCGACCAGCGGCGCCGCCCTGGCCGCCGAGCAGTCCCAGATGATCGCCCAGCAGAACAGCGCGCTGAGCAAGACGCTGCTGACCTTCGCCGGTATCGCCCTGTTCGTCGGGGTGTTCATCATCGCCAACACCTTCACCATGCTGATCTCCCAGCGCAGCCGCGAGATCGCGCTGCTGCGCGCGGTCGGCGCCTCGCGCCGGCAGGTGGTGCGCTCGGTGCTCGCCGAGGCGGCGCTGCTCGGCCTGATCTCCTCGGTCGTCGGCTTCGGGCTCGGCCTCGGGATCGCGGAGGGGCTGCGCGCGGTGCTGGACGCCAACGGCGCGGGCTTCCCGGACGGGCCGGCCGTCATCAGCCCGTCCACGGTGGGCGCCGCGCTGGCGGTGGGCGTCGTGGTGACCGTACTGGCCGCCTGGCTGCCGTCCCGCAAGGCGGCGAAGATCGCGCCGGTGGAGGCGCTGAGCAGCGTCGAGGCGGCGCCCGCGATGCGCAGCCTGGTCCTGCGCAACAGCATCGGCGCGGTGATCACCGGGCTGGGCGTCGCGGTGATGCTCTATGTCTCCACCCTGAAGTCCGGTGACGATCTGCCGATCGCCATGCTGGGCTCGACGCTGACGCTGGTCGGCATGATCGTCCTGGCGCCGCTGCTGTCCCGTCCGCTGGTCTCGCTGGCCGGCCTGGTCACCATCCGGCTGTTCGGGATCGGCGGCAAGCTGGCCAAGGAGAACGCGCTGCGCAATCCGCGCCGTACGGCGGCGACCGGCTCCGCGCTGATGATCGGGCTCACCCTGATCACCGGGATGACGGTCGTGGGGCACTCCGCCCAGCTGGGCATGGACAAGATGGCCGCCAACGGGGTGAGCGCCGACTACCAGGTCACCACCTCGACCTATGTCGGCATGGACCCCGCGCTGTCGAAGAAGGTGGCGCACGTCCCGGGCGTCACGGCGATGGCTCCGCTGCGCGGCGCGGGCTTCAGCACCGGCGACTCCCCCGGCGACGGCGGCTTCGGCTACCTTCGCGGCACCGACCTCGCCCAGATCGACAAGGTCACCCGGCTGACCTTCACCCAGGGCTCGCTGGACGCCGTCCGGGCCGGCGGGATCGCCGTCTCCGACAAGGGCCTCAAGGAGCACGGCTGGCACGTCGGCGACACGGTCACCGTCAGCTTCGACGAGAAGAAGAAGACGAAGCTGAAGGTCGCCGCCGCCTACAAGGAGAACGAGGCGCTGGGCGATGCCTTCGCCGACGTCTCGCTGGTCGACCCGCATACGCCCCGGGCCACGAACGAGCGGCTGCTGGTGAAGGCGGCCGACGGCGGCTCCCCCGCGCTGGTCAAGGACATCCGCCACGCGCTCGGCGACAGCCCGCTGCTGAAGGTCCAGAGCCGCGACGACCTGCGCAAGGAGAACGCCGGCCAGATCGACACCGTCGTGAACATGGTCTACGGGCTGCTGGGCATGGCCGTCATCATCGCGGTGGTCGGTGTCGTCAACACCCTGGCGATGTCGGTGTTCGAGCGGACCCGGGAGATCGGGATGCTGCGGGCGATCGGCCTGGCGCGCAGCGGCATCAAGCAGATGGTGCGGCTGGAGTCGGTGGTCATCTCGCTGTTCGGCGCGGTGCTCGGCATGGGCGTGGGGATCTTCCTGGCCTGGGCCGGCGGCAGCCTGGTCGGCTCGTCCTTCCCGACGTACGAGATGGTGCTCCCCTGGGGCCGGCTCGGCCTCTTCCTGCTGATCGCACTGGTCGTGGGCGTGCTGGCCGCGGTGTGGCCGGCCCGCCGGGCGGCCCGGCTGAACATGCTGGAGGCGATCGGGGCGCAGTAGGGCCCCACGCGGAACGGCGGCGCGCCTTCCCTCGGCCGAGGGGAGGCGCGCCGCCGTTCCGTGCGTCTGAGATACGGGGCCGGGGCGCGGCCCGGGTCCGGCCCGATCCGGTGGACCGAAGAGCCCGACCGGTGGACCGAAGCGGCCCCTAGAAGACCGACTCGGCCTCGTCCATCCGCCACCCGGGCACGGTCTTGAGCTCGGTGACCGCCTCGGCCAGCGGCACCATCGTGATGTCGGTGCCGCGCAGCGCGGTCATCTTGCCGTAGTCGCCGCGGTGCGCGGCCTCGACGGCGTGCCAGCCGAAGCGGGTGGCCAGCACCCGGTCGTAGGCGGTGGGGGTGCCGCCGCGCTGGACGTGGCCGAGGATGACCGGGCGGGCCTCCTTGCCGAGGCGCTTCTCCAGTTCGTGGGCGAGCGCGGTGCCGATGCCGGAGAACCGCTCGTGGCCGTACTGGTCGATGGCGCCCTTCTTGTAGTCCATCGTGCCGGGGGCCGGGTGCGCGCCCTCGGCGACGCAGATCACGGCGAACTTCTTGCCCCGCGCGAACCGCTCCTCGACCATCGTGACCAGGTCGTTGACGTCGAACCCGCGCTCGGGCAGGCAGATGCCGTGGGCGCCGCCGGCCATACCGGACTCCAGCGCGATCCAGCCCGCGTGCCGGCCCATCACCTCGACGACCATCACGCGCTGATGCGACTCGGCGGTGGTCTTGAGGCGGTCGATCGCCTCGGTGGCGACGCCGACGGCGGTGTCGAAGCCGAAGGTGCGGTCAGTGGAGGAGATGTCGTTGTCGATGGTCTTGGGCACCCCGACGACCGGCAGTCCGGCGTCCGACAGCATCCGGGCGGCGGTGAGGGTGCCCTCGCCGCCGATCGGGATCAGCACGTCGATGCCGTAGTCCTTGGAGTGGTCCTTGGCGTCCTCGCAAGCCTCGCGCAGCCGGGCCCGCTCCAGCCGGGAGGAGCCGAGGATGGTGCCGCCGCGGGCGAGGATGCCGCTGACCGCTTCGAGGTCGAGCTTGCGGAAGCGGCCGTCGAGCAGCCCCTTGAAGCCGTCTTCAAAACCGATGACCTCGTCGCCGTGGCCGGTGAGGGCGCGGTGGACGACAGACCGGATCACAGCGTTCAGGCCGGGACAGTCGCCGCCTGCGGTGAGGACTCCGATACGCATCGTGCTGTGTCTCCTGTGCTCGCTCGTCGGTATCCCTGACCCGGTCCGATTGTTTCATGGTCCGACGGCCCCGGGCCGCACCCGCGCACCTGCCCCCTACTGTCCCCGCACGGGCTCCACAGGGGAAACTGGGAGAGCGGCTTAGCCAGCCTCGCAGGTATTGTCAAGAGGGGCAGGCCCACAATAACGGCTGATTTTGACCTTTCGACCAACGGAATGGATCGGAGAGCACGCGTGACGCGCAGCGTGTACGTGACCGGTATCGACCGCGGCGACGGCCGCCAGGTCATCGAGCTGGGGGTCATGGAGCTGCTGACCCGCCACGTGGACCGGGTGGGGGTCTTCCGCCCGCTGATGCACGACGACGGACCCGACCGGCTCTTCGACCTGCTGCGGGCCCGCTACCGGCTCACCCAGTCGCCCGAGAGCGTCTACGGCCTCAGCTACGACGAGGCCGCCACGCTCCAGGCCGAGCGCGGCACCGACGAGCTGGTCTCCCGGCTCGTCGACCGCTTTCACGCCGTGGCCAGGGACTACGAGTACGTCCTGGTGCTCGGCTCGGACTACGCGGGCACCAGCCTGCCGGCCGAGCTGAACCTCAACGCCCGCCTCGCCAACGAGTTCGGCGCCTCGGTGCTGGCCGTCGTCGGCGGCCAGGGCCAGGAGGCCGAGTCGGTGCGCGCCGAGGCCCGCAACGCCTACCGCGCCTACCACTCGCTGGGCTGCGACGTGGTGGCCATGATCGTCAACCGGGTGGCCCCCGAACTGCGCCAGGCGGTCGTCGAGCGGCTCTCCGCCCGCCTCCCCGTGCCCTGCTACGCACTGCCCGAGGACGGCTCGCTCTCCGCGCCGACCGTCGGCCAGATCGTGCACGCCCTCGGCGCCGAGGTGCTGCTGGGCGACGACTCCGGGCTCGCCAGGGACGCGCGCGACTTCGTCTTCGGCGGCGCCATGCTGCCGACCTTCCTCAAGGCGCTCACCCCCGGCTGCCTCGTGGTGACCCCCGGGGACCGGGCCGACCTGGTCATCGGCTCGCTGGCCGCGCACAGCGCCGGTGCGCCGCCGATAGCCGGGGTGCTGCTCACCCTCGACGAGCGGCCCGGACCGGACATCATGGCGCTGGCGAACCGGCTCGCCCCCGGGACCCCGGTCGTCTCCGTGCCCGGCGGCTCCTTCCCGACCGCCGCCGAGCTGTTCGCGATCGAGGGCAAGCTCAACGCCGCCTCGCCGCGCAAGGCGGAGACCGCGCTCGGGCTGTTCGAGCGGCATGTGGACACCGCGGAGCTGACGAACCGGATCTCCGTCGCCCGCTCCGGCCGGGTCACGCCGATGATGTTCGAGCACGAGCTGATCGAGCGCTCCCGCTCCGGCCGCCGCCGCGTCGTCCTGCCGGAGGGCTCCGAGGAGCGGGTGCTGCGCGCCGCCGACGTCCTGCTGCGCCGCGACGTCTGCGATCTGACGCTGCTGGGCGAGGAGGAGGCGATCCGCAAGCGCGCCGCCGACCTGGCCATCGACCTGGCGGACGCGCAGATCATCGACCCGCAGACCTCCGAGCTGCGCGAGCGGTTCGCCGAGCTGTACGCCAAGCTGCGCGCCCACAAGGGCGTCTCCTACGAGCTGGCCTACGACGTGGTCGCCGATGTCTCCTACTTCGGCACCCTGATGGTGCAGGAGGGCCTCGCCGACGGCATGGTCTCGGGTGCGGTGCACTCCACCGCGGCCACCATCCGGCCCGCCTTCGAGATCATCAAGACGAAGCCGAACGCCCAGATCGTCTCCTCGGTGTTCTTCATGTGCCTGGCCGACCGCGTGCTGGTCTACGGCGACTGCGCGGTCAACCCGGACCCGAACGCCGAGCAGCTGGCGGACATCGCCATCCAGTCGGCCACCACCGCCGCCCAGTTCGGTGTCGAGCCCCGGATCGCGATGCTGTCGTACTCCACCGGCACCTCCGGCTCCGGCGCGGACGTCGACAAGGTCCGCAAGGCCACCGAGATCGTCCGCGAGCTCCGCCCCGACCTGCTGGTCGAGGGCCCGATCCAGTACGACGCGGCGGTGGACGCCTCGGTCGCCGAGACCAAGCTCCCCGGCTCCGACGTGGCCGGCAGGGCCACCGTGCTGATCTTCCCGGACCTCAACACCGGCAACAACACCTACAAGGCCGTGCAGCGCTCGGCCGGTGCGGTCGCCGTCGGCCCGGTCCTGCAGGGGCTGCGCAAGCCGGTCAACGACCTCTCCCGCGGCGCCCTGGTCCAGGACATCGTCAACACCGTGGCCATCACCGCCATCCAGGCGCAGGGCGCCCAGCCCGGCGCCGGCCACACCGCCTGAATCCCCCAGTCCTCCCCCCACCCCACCGGAAAGCGCTACATGACTGCCAACGCCACCCGCGTCCTCGTCCTCAACTCCGGCTCCTCGTCGCTGAAGTACCAGCTGCTCGACATGCAGGCCGGCACCCGGCTGGCCGTCGGCCTGGTCGAGCGGATCGGTGAGGAGTCCTCGCGCCTGGCCCACACCCCGCTGGCCACCGGCGGCGAGCGGCGCGAGACCGAGGGCGCGATAGCCGACCACACGGCCGCGCTGAAGGCCGTCTCCGCGGAGCTGGCCGCCGACGGACTGGGGCTCGACTCCCCGGAGCTGGCCGCGATCGGGCACCGGGTGGTGCACGGCGGGCTGAAGTTCACCGCGCCGACCGTGATCGACGGCGCGGTGCTGGCGGAGATCGAGCGGCTGGTGCCGGTCGCGCCGCTGCACAACCCGGCGAACATCACCGGCATCAGGACGGCCCAGGCGCTGCGCCCCGACCTGCCGCAGGTGGCGGTCTTCGACACCGCCTTCCACACCACGATGCCGGAGTACGCGGCCCGCTACGCCATCGACGTGGAGACCGCCGACGCGCACCGCATCCGCCGCTACGGCTTCCACGGCACCTCGCACGCGTACGTCTCCCGCAAGACCGCCGAGCTGCTGGGCAAGGACCCCGCCGAGGTCAACGTCATCGTGCTGCACCTGGGCAACGGCGCGTCCGCCTCGGCGGTCGCCGGCGGCCGCTGCGTGGACACCTCGATGGGGCTGACCCCGCTGGAGGGCCTGGTCATGGGCACCCGCTCCGGTGACATCGACCCGGCGGTGACCTTCCACCTCAAGCGGGTGGCGGGGATGTCGGAGGACGACGTCGACGTACTGCTCAACAAGAAGAGCGGGCTGATCGGGCTGTGCGGCGACAACGACATGCGCGAGATCCGGCGCCGGATCGACGAGGGCGACGAGCGGGCCCGGCTCGCCTTCGACATCTACATCCACCGGCTGAAGAAGTACATCGGCGCCTACAGCGCGGTGCTCGGCCGGGTCGACGCGGTGGCCTTCACCGCCGGTGTCGGGGAGAACGCCGCCCCGGTGCGGGAGGCCGCCATCGCCGGACTGGAGGAAATGGGCATGGCCGTGGACGCCTCGCTGAACGCCGTACGGTCCGGCGAGCCGCGGCTGATCTCGCCGGAGTACGCCCGGGTCGCGGTCGCCGTCGTGCCCACCGATGAGGAACTGGAGATCGCCCAGCAGACATACGCCCTGGTCAACGCCTAGACATTGGTGTTTCCACCTACCGGAATATTCCGCTCTGAAACAAACCGATAGGATTCCGCCATGCGCCGTTCCAAAATCGTCTGCACCCTGGGCCCCGCCGTCGACTCCTACGACCAGCTGAAGACGCTGATCGAGGCCGGCATGAACGTGGCCCGATTCAACATGAGCCACGGGACCCAGCCGGAGCACGAGGAGCGGTACCACCGCCTCCGCAAGGCATCCGAGGAGACCGGTCGCGCCGTCGGCGTCCTGGCCGACCTGCAGGGACCCAAGATCCGCCTGGAGACCTTCGCCGACGGCCCCGTGGAGCTGGTGCGCGGCGACGAGTTCGTCATCACCACCGAGGACGTGCCCGGCGACAAGACCATCTGCGGTACGACGTACAAGGGCCTGCCCGGCGACGTCTCCAAGGGCGACCCGGTCCTGATCAACGACGGCAACGTCGCGCTCCAGGTCGTCGAGGTCGACGGCCCGCGGGTGCGCACCATCGTCTTCGAGGGCGGGGTCATCTCCGACCACAAGGGCATCAACCTGCCCGGCGCCGCGGTGAACGTCCCCGCGCTGTCCGAGAAGGACATCGAGGACCTGAAGTTCGCCCTGAAGATGGGCTGCGACATGGTCGCGCTGTCCTTCGTCCGCGACGCCAAGGACGTCCAGGACGTGCACCGCGTCATGGACGAGGTGGGCCGGCGGGTCCCGGTCATCGCCAAGGTGGAGAAGCCGCAGGCGGTGGCCAACATGCAGGAGGTCGTGATGGCCTTCGACGCGGTCATGGTCGCCCGCGGCGACCTGGCGGTGGAGTACCCGCTGGAGAAGGTCCCGATGGTGCAGAAGCGCCTGGTGGAGATGTGCCGCCGGAACGCCAAGCCGGTGATCGTCGCGACCCAGATGATGGAGTCGATGATCACCAACTCCCGGCCGACCCGCGCCGAGGCATCCGACGTCGCCAACGCCATCCTCGACGGCGCCGACGCGGTGATGCTCTCCGCGGAGTCGTCGGTCGGCCAGTACCCGATCGAGACCGTCAAGACGATGTCGAAGATCGTCGAGGCGGCCGAGCAGGAGCTGCTCTCCAAGGGCCTGCAGCCGCTGGTGCCCGGCAAGAAGCCGCGTACGCAGGGCGGCGCGGTGGCCCGCGCGGCCTGCGAGATGGCCGACTTCCTGGACGGCAAGGCGCTGGTGGCCTTCACCAAGTCCGGTGACACCGCCCGCCGGCTCTCCCGCTACCGCGCGGCCCAGCCGATCCTGGCCTTCACCACCGACGTCACCACCCGCAACCAGCTCACGCTGAGCTGGGGCGTGGACGCCTTCCTCGTCCCGCACGTCGACAACACCGACGCGATGGTCGACCTGGTGGACGCCGAGCTGCTCAAGCTCAAGCGCTACAGCGAGGGCGACACCATGCTGATCACCGCCGGCTCGCCCCCCGGCGTGCCCGGCACCACCAACATGGTCCGGGTGCACCACCTGGGCGGCCGGCGCGCCTGACGCGCCCGGCAGCGAAAGCGGCGGTGGGCCGCCCCCTTGAGGGGGCGCCCCACCGCCGTTTTCCGCGGCTCCCGGAAGGCTTTCGGCCGGGTCAGTCCTCGATGGTCACATGCATACCGGGGACATGGAGATTGCCGCCGAACTGGCCCGCCTGGTCCAGCTTCACCTTGGAGAAATAGGCGAACGGGACATTGAGCGGCGGCGGGTGCTCGGGGTCGAACACGATCGGGATCAGACCGAAGAGATTGCCCTGGAGCCGCTCGGTGTAGAGCGTCACCTTGCCGCCGCGGATGGTCGACGTGGACCCCGGCGTCGACCGGACGTGGTACTTCTTCCCGGACGACGGGTCGTCGACGATCTGGTGGAGATCGCCGATGTCGATGCTGTCGGCGGTGAACTTCAGGGCCTGCTTGGTACGGCCGCCCTGCGTCGTGACGTTGACGACGCCCACGTAGTCCAGACCGCGCAGGGTCAGGCCGCTGGACTCCAGGTGCCAGGGGTTGTCGGGCAGGGTGGCGGGCGTCTGCTCGTCCTTGCCCTTCTGCTTGTTCTCGACGACGCAGGGGAACGCCTTCTTGCCGTCGGCGTCCTTGCCGTCCACACCGCCGCCGGGCAGGGCGTTGTCCGCCGCGCCCACCGCGCCGTGGACGGTGTCGTTGACCGTCTTCGATCCGCCCTCGACGGGCTCGGTGACCTTGTCGGCACCGTCCTTGACCCCGTCGAGGGTCTTGGTGACCGGCTCGGTGACCTTGTCGGCCACGGAGTCCTTGGCCGCGGTGTCCGCCGGCTCCGGAGTCTTGGACTCCGATGCGGACGCGGACGGCGAGGGGGTCGACGAAGCGCTGGAGTCCTCGGACTTGTCGCCGCCCAGGAGACCGCCGAGCGCATCGCCGATGCCGCCCAGCAGGCCCCCGTCGTCCTTCTTGTCCTCGGAGGCCGAGGACGAGGGCGACGGCGTCGCGGAACTCGACGGCTCGTCGGTCCTGGCGGAGGAGGACGGCGCGGGCTCGGGGGCCTGGTCCGTTTCCTTGTCCGCGGAGGGCGAGGGCGAGGGCTTGGCCGAGGGCGTGGCGGACGGCTGGGCGGTGGCCTTGTCGTCCTTCGCCGCGTCCTTGGACTTGGCGTCCTGGCCCTCCACCTTGTCCGGGGCGGTGACGCAGGGGCCGTCCTTGAACGGGCTCTGGGGCGGCGTCGGCTTGGCGATCGCCATCTGGGGCGTCAGCCCCATCCCCATGAGCACGGCGGACGGCATGGCGGCGATGGCTATCGCCTTGCCCGCGGGCACGTGCAGCCGGGTCAGCAGCGGCCTCTTGGGCGCCGCGTGCCTCGGCCCGTTCCCCGCGCCTGAACGGCGCGGGATCTTCGTCGCCCCGGCGGCTGCGCTCTCCTCATGCAGCTCGTCACCCGGCACGGTGCCTCCCGTCGTTGGTCGGGCTCGTTCCTGACAGGTCGTCCAGTCCGTTGCCCAACCCGGGTCCGGCCGGCGCGGGGTTGGTGGCGACCACCGGTCCGGCGACGGTGCGGGCCGGCTCCTCGCCGGCGTCGTCGCCGCTCCGTTCGGCCTGGCCCGGCGCCCAGGCGACACCCAGCGCACCACCGATCAGCCCCAGCAGGAAGCCGACCAAAAAGGCGCCGAAGTTCGAGACGACCAGGGAGACCAGGGAGAGCAGGATCCCCGCCACACCCGCGAAGACCCGCGAGGCCGGCTGGAACCACATGGTCAGACCGAGCACGACCAGCAGCACGCCGATGATCAGCGAGCCGGCACCGGCGGTGGTCGCCATGCGGACGGTCAGGGAACCGATCGTGAGGTTCGCGTAAGGGATGTACATGATCGGGATACCGGCCAGCAGTGTCAGCAATCCGCCCCAGAACGGGCGTTGTCCGCGCCACTCCCGGAACGAAGTCCGCTTCCGGCCGATGCCCTCGATCAGCCGTGGTCGCGTTTCGGCGCTCATGTCGTACAGCTCCTCGGGACTGGCAAATCGGTGGTTCTGAGCTGGAGTTTCGTGCTTGGCGCTACCCGGCGTACGGGTGCGGGGAACGGCTGGTGGCACCGCGGGCAAAGCCCCCACACCCGTACACTCAGTGCGTCAGAAGCACTCGCTCTTGCCCTTGGCGACGCTCATCTTCAGGCCGCTGAGCTTGAACGTGCCGGCCGTCGTGGCCCACGCCGTCTGCTTGACGTGGGTCAGCGTGGCCGAGTCGGCCTGCTGGGCGAACGAGCCCGGGTCGGCCTTGTCGCCCTTGTGCATGCCCGGACCCTTGGTCGTCGAGCCCGCAGCAACACCGATGTCGATGTTGTTGAAGGTCGCGTCCGCGTCCAGCTGGTCGAGGTCGATGTAGAGGTTCTTCGCCTCGACGGGCGTGCCGTCGCCACCGGCCGACAGCTTCATCGACACATCGCCGAAGACCGGGACCGGCACCACTACCGACTGGCACAGGTTCCTGATCTTGGCGTTGGAGAATCCCGAAACCGCCACCGGGATCTGCTTACCGCCCTTTTGGGCGTCGATCGCTCCGTACTGAACGAAGCCGGTGCCGTCCAGCCGGTCGGTAGCGACCTTGAACTGCTGGCCGGACACGCTGAACGACGCCGCGAGCGCACCCTGCGAGAGGGCGACGCCGATCGCGGCGGTCGCCGCCACGCTCGGCACCATGACAACGGCGAACCGCTTCCATCTGGTCCCGCCACGAGCCAGGGACTCCATGACTTTCCTCCTTCTCGGACGTACATCTCCGGTACCGGCCGTCGTAGGACGGACGGCGGTACCTGGGATGGGAGAAGTGCTACGTCCTCGGGAAGGAGAGCGCCCGTTCTCGGAGGCACATCGTGTTCCGAATACCGGCGATCACCCCCGAGCGACAACCACTGGCCACGCTCTCGCGCAACCTCTCTGGACAGGCCCTGCCGAATGGGGCAGAGACCCCCCTGTCCAAGGCCGGCGCCACTTGCCGCCGGCCACTCGGTGGGGACCCAAGTGCCCCGCTGCGCCGACCGGATGCCGGGCTGCGGGAATGGACCGAGCGTCGCCGATCGTGGTCCATTCACGCTCTCGACACAAGAGGCTCGTTACTTGCGGGTAACGGCCTGATAACCAACGTTCGACGGACCGGGATCGGCCAGGTACGCAGGGTCGTCGCTCATCGCGCACAGACACGCGGCAATTGCAGACAAATTGCCGCAAGGGGGTGGGTGAGTCTTACTCCAAGTAACAGCGGCCACGTTTACCAAGTTTTGGCAAAACGTGGCCGCTGCTTCGTTTGTTTGGTCAACTCGTGGCGCCCGTACTGGTCAGAAGCGGACGCCCGGTACAACAGCGGGTCAGAACAGCACCCGGGCAAGCGCCGTACGCGCCGCCGTCACCCGCGGATCCTCGGCCCCGATCACCTCGAACAGCTCCAGAAGCCGCACGCGGGCGGCGTCCCGGTCGTCGCCGGCCGTCCGCTTCACCGCGTCGATCAGCCGCCCGAAGGCGTCCTCGACATGGCCGCCGACCAGGTCCAGATCCGCGGCCCGGATCTGCGCCGGAACGTCGGCCGGGTGCTCCGCGGCCTCCTTGCGCACCGCCTGCGGATCGAGATCCTGCACCCGGCGCAGGAGTTCGGCCTGCGCGAGGCCGAGCTTGGCCTCCGGGTTGGCCGGGTCGTCGGCGAGGACGTTCTTGTACGCCTGGATGGCACCGCCCAGATCGCCGCCGTCCAGCGCCTGGCTCGCGGCCTCCAGCAGCGCGTCGTACGGACCGGCCGGCACCGGCGCCTCGGCCGCCGCCGGCTCGTCCGCGCCCTCCGCGGAGACCGGCGCCCCGACGATGCCGAACTGCTGCTCGGCGGCCTGCACCAACTGGTCGAGGACCTGCCGGATCTGCGCCTCCGGGGCCGCGCCCTGGAACAGCGGGATCGGCTGACCGGCGACCACCGCGAAGACCGCCGGGATGCCCTGCACCCCGAACTGCTGGAACAGCATCTGATTGCTGTCGACGTCGATCTTGGCCAGCACGAACCTGCCGGCGTACTCCCCCGCGAGACGCTCCAGCAGCGGACCCAGCTGCTTGCACGGCTCGCACCACTCGGCCCAGAAATCGATGACGACCGGGACCTCGGTGGAGCGCTGCAGGACGTCCTGCTGGAACCCTGCCTCGTCGACGTCGAACACCAGGCGGGCACCGCTCGCCGGCGCCTGACCCGTGCGGGCGGCCTCGGCGCGGGCCTGCTCCGCCTTCTGCTTCGCTTCGCCCGCCGCCTTCACCGCTGCGAGGTCGACGACTCCACTCATGGACATATTGCGTGGCTGCATGGGTCCATCCTCCCCCCTGGGCGGTCCGTTCCGAAAAGCGATCCGGAAAAGCGATGCGGCCGGTGACGCGGTATGTGTGGTGTTCGGTACTGCGATCGGCCTGAGCGGGGCCGGGGTGTGCGGCCATGGGTCCCCACCCACGGCCAGTGTGGTCATCACTCTTACGCTACGGGTCGTAGCGTAACTCGCCGCCGCCCCCGCGCGACACCGGGCCCCGCGCCGCGCGGGGTGATCTCCCTCACGGCCGCCGGCTCGACTACCGGCCGGTATGGTCGCCCGCATGCACGACTCCGCCAGCCCCCGGAAGGGCCGCACGGGCCGCCCGCGCAGCGCCGAGACCGATCACGCGATCCTCCGCGCCACCCGCGCCGCGCTCGTCGACCTGGGCTGGGGGCGGCTGACCATGAGCGATGTGGCGGCCCGCGCCGGCGTCGCCAAGACCACCCTCTACCGGCGCTGGGCCAACAAGAACGAGCTGGTCGTGGACGCGGTGGCGGTCCTCTTCGACGAACTCGAACTCCCCGACCGGGGCTCCCTGCGGGCCGACATCGAGGGTGTGGTGCTCCAGTTCGGCGCGCTGCTCGCGCGGCCCGAGACCAAGACGGCGCTGATGGCCGTGGTCGCCGAGTCCACCACCGACGAGGCGCTGCGCGAACGGATCCGCTCGGCGATCGTCGACCGCCAGAAGCGGCTGGTGCTGCTGGGGAGGGCACGGGCGCAGGACCGCGGCGAGCTGCCGCCGGACACCCCCGGCGAGGACGGTGCCCGGGCGGCCGCCCGCAACATGGACCTGATCTTCGATGTGATCGCCGGCGCCGTCGTGCACCGCACCCTGGTCAGCGGCGAACCCGTGGACGCGGAGTGGGGGCGCGACTTCACCGCGCTCTTCCTCGGCGGTCTGGCGGGGCTGGGGGACCCCGGTGGGGGCCCGGACACCGCGGTACCCGGGCCCGGGGGTCACACCTGATAGCGGTCCGCGGCGAACAGGTGCAGATGCTCCGCGACCCACTCCGAGGTCCGCTTCAGGCCGTCCGCCAGGGAGACCTCCGGCTGCCACGAAGCCCACTGCCGCGCCCGGGAATTGTCCGAAAGCAACCGCTCGACCTCACTGCCCGAGGGCCGCAGCCGGGCCGGATCGACGACGACCTCCGCCTCCCGGCCCGAGGCCGCGATCAGCGCCTCGGCGAGCGCCCCGATCGATATCTCCCGCCCGCTACCGAGGTTGACGACCTGTCCCAGCGCCCGGTCGCAGTCCGCCATCGCCAGGAACCCGGCCGCGGTGTCGGTGACGTAGGTGAAGTCCCGGGTCGGGGTCAGCGACCCCAGCTTGATCTGCCGGGCACCGGCGTGGAGTTGGGCCAGGATGGTGGGGATCACCGCACGGGCGGACTGCCGGGGCCCGTAGGTGTTGAAGGGCCGCACCACCGTCACCGGCAGCTCGAAGGCGTGCCAGTGCGACAGCGCCATCATGTCCGCGCCGATCTTCGAGGCGGAGTACGGCGACTGCGGCTGCAGCGGGTGGTCCTCGCCGATCGGCGCGGTCAGCGCGGTGCCGTAGACCTCGCTGGTGGAGGTGTGCACCAGCCGCCGCACGGCGTGCCGCCGGCAGGACTCCGCGACGTTCTCGGTACCCACCACGTTCGTCTGCACATAGGCGCCCGGTGAGTCGTAGCTGTACGGGATGCCGATCAGCGCGGCCAGATGGAAGACGGTGTCGCAGCCCGCGACCGCGTCCATGACCCGGCCCGCGTCCCGGACGTCCCCCGCGATCATCTCGACCGGGCTGCCCGGCGTCAGATAGCGCGCCAGACTGCCCTTCTCCGCGTACGGCTTGTAGTGCACCAGGGCGCGTACGTCGGCGCCCGCCTCGACGAGCAGGTCGACCAGGGTCGACCCGATGAACCCCTCGGCCCCGGTGACCAGGACCGTGCGGCCCGCCCACTGCTGTGTACGGCTGCTGCTCATGCTGACTCCTTCAGGTTGGGCTTCAGTTGGGGTGTGTGGGGGTGCCCGGCCAGGGCCAGCGCCTTGGCGGCGAGCAGATCGGCGGCCCGGGCATGGGTGCCGGGGTCGGCGGCCGCGCCCATCGCGGCGAGCCGGCCGGGGTCGTCGAGGAGCGGGGTGACCAGCGCGTCCAGCCGCTCGGCCGAGGTCTGCGGGTCGGGCAGCAGCAGCGCCGCCCCGGCGTCGGAGAGCACCCGCGCGTTATGGGTCTGGTGGTCGCCCGGTGCGTGCGGATAGGGCACGAGGACGGCCGGCATCCCGATCGTGGCCAGCTCGGCGACGGTCGCCGAACCGGCCCGGCAGACCACGAGGTCGGCGGCCGCGTACGCCAGGTCCATCCGGTCCAGGTACGGCACGGCCTCGGCGACCGCATCGCCTCCGTTGGCCGCCAGCAGGGCCCTGGTCTCCTCCAGGGCCGCCGGCCCGGTCTTGATCAGCAGCCGCAGGTCGGTGCGCGACCGGTAGCGGGCGGCCAGCCCCACCGCCGCCTCGGTCAGCCGGGCCGCGCCCAGGCTCCCGCCGTTGACCAGCAGCAGCCGCGCCGCGCCCGGGACGCCCAGGGCCCGCCGGGCGGCCGGCCGCAGCGCCGTGCGGTCCAGCGTGGCCAGCGGTCCGACCAGCGGCATCCCCACCGTCTCGGCTCCCTCGCCGCCGGCCAGATGGGGGCGGCTGCGGTCGAAGGCGAGGGCGAGGTGCGGGGTGAGCCGGGCGGCGAACTTGTTGGCCCGGCCGGGCACCGCGTTGGACTCGTGGATCAGGCTCGGCAGCCCCGCCAGCCGCGCCCCGACGATCACCGGGGCGCTCGGATAGCCGCCCATACCGACCGCGACCTGGGCTTTCTGCTCCTTGAGGATCGCCCGGCACTGGGCGCCCGACTTAAGGAGCGCGGCCGGCAGCAGATAGCGTCGGGCACCGAGCGAGGGGTCGAAGGGAATCATGTCGACGGTGTGCAGCCGGTACCCGGCCTGCGGGATCAGCCGCGTCTCCAGCCCGCGTTCGGTGCCGACGAAGGAGATCACCGCATCGGGGACAGCCCGGCGGAGTGCGTCGGCGAGGGCGAGGCCGGGATAGATATGGCCGCCGGTGCCGCCCGCACCGATCACGACCGAGAGTGGTGTGCGCATGGCCGCCACGCTCGCGACGCGCCCTAAGAACGTTCTAAGAGAGGTGTTTGGCAGCCTATGTCCATGCCTTTGCCCCCGCCCCCGCCGCCCGCGAACGCCCCGGCCGCCAAGATCCTGGTCGTCGACGACGAACCGGAGGTGCGCGCCGCCGTGACGGACGGCCTCGCCGTGGAGGGCTATGCGGTACGCGGCGCCGCCGACGGCCTGGCCGCCCTCTCCGAGGTCGCGGCCTGGCAGCCGGACGCCCTCGTGCTGGACGTGATGATGCCGGTCCTGGACGGCCTGGCCGTCTGCCGCCGGCTGCGCGCGCTCGACGACCGAACGCCCATCCTCGTCCTGACCGCCCTGGACTCGGTCAGCGACCGGGTCGACGGGCTCGACGCGGGCGCCGACGACTACCTCGTCAAACCGTTCGCACTGGACGAGTTGGTGGCCCGGGTCCGGGCGCTGCTGCGCCGCGCCTCGCTCAGCGCGGTCGAGGACACCCGGCTCGCCTTCGACGACCTGGTCGTCGACCCGGTGACCCGCAGCGGCCACCGGGCGGGCCGCCCCCTGGAGTTCAGCCGCACCGAATGGGCGCTGCTGGAACTGCTGCTGCTGCACCCGGGCCAGGTGCTGCCGCGCGAGACGATCCTGGAGCGGGTCTGGGGCCGCGACTTCGGGCCGGACTCCAACTCCCTGGCCGTGTACATCGGTTATCTGCGCCGCAAGCTGGAGGCGGCCGGCGAGCCGCGGCTGGTCCACACCGTGCACGGCATCGGCTACCGCCTGGGCCACGCGGAGGACCGGTGACCGGCACCCGCGGCCTGGGCGCCAGATGGCAACGACGGCGCCCGCTGCGCACCCGCCTCGCGCTGGCCGCCACCGCCGCGGTCGCGCTGGTGGCCGTCGGCGTCTGCGCCGCCGCGTTCGCCATCATCCACTACCAGATGACCCGCCAGCTCGAACTCAACCTCGCCCAGACGGCCACCGACCGCATCCAGCAGACCCGCGGCTGGGGCCCGACCGTCAGCGACGCGTCATGCCGGTACCAGGCCGTCCCCTGCGTCCAGATCGTCCCCGCCGACCCCGCCCGGGACCCGCGCGCGCCGTACCGCTACCTCCCGGTCGACGACGCCACCCGCGAGGTCGCGGCCGGCCGGCGCACCGCGTACTACAAGGAGCTGACGGTCCAGGGACAGCCGGTCCGGATGTACACCACCAAGCGCCCGGGACGGCCGGAGGCCCTCCAGGTGGCCCTGCGCTCCGACACCGTCGAGCGCGGCGTACGGCACGCCGCCTGGGCGCTGTTCGCGGTCGGCGGCGCCGGCGTGCTGCTGGCCGCCGCGCTGGGCTACTGGGTCTCCCGTACGGGGCTGGCCCCGGTCGCCCGCCTCACCGCCACCGCGGAGCGCATCGCCAGCACCCGCGACGCCCGCCACCGCATCGACATCCCGGCCGGCCCGCCCGACCGCGGGGACGAGATCACCCGCCTCGCGGCGAGCTTCAACACCATGCTCGGCGAGCTGGAGCAGTCCGTCGCCGCCCAGCGCCGGCTGGTCGCCGACGCCTCCCACGAGCTGCGCACACCGCTGACCGCGCTGCGCACCAACGCCGAACTCCTCGCCCGCGCCGACCGTTTGACCGACGCCCAGCGCGACCGCGCCTCGTCCGCCCTGGGCCGTCAGCTGCGCGAGGTCACCACCCTCGTCAACGACCTGATCGAGCTGGCCCGTGACGAGGAGCCGCAGCCCCTGGTCGAGCAGGTGCGCCCGGCCGCCCTTCTGGAGCACGCGGTGGCCGCCGCCCGCGAGCACTGGCCGGAGATCGCCTTCACCGCCGGCATCGAACCGGCCGCCTCCGAAGTGGCCGTCCCGGGCGTGCCCGCCCGCCTGACCCGGCTGCTGTCCAACCTCCTCGACAACGCCGCCAAGTTCTCCCCGCCCGGCGGCCCGGTGGACACCGCGCTCACCGCCGTACCGGGTGCGCTGGAGCTGACCGTCAGGGACCACGGACCCGGCATCGCCGCCGAGGACCTCCCCCATGTCTTCGACCGCTTCTACCGCGCCGAGTCGGCCCGCGCCCTGCCCGGCTCGGGCCTGGGGCTGGCCATGGCCCGCCAGATCGCCCGCGCCCACAACGCCGAGCTCACCGCGGCGCAGGCGCCGGGGGGCGGGGCGCTGTTCCGGCTGCGGGTACCGGCCGGTGCCACCTGACGGCGACGGTGCAGCGCCGTTACGCCTCGCGGGGCCGGTACGTGGCACCGACACCCTCGGCCTCCGCCTGCTCGGCCTTCTCCTCGATGTCCGCCCGCACCGCCTGCCGGTCCTGCGGCGACATCGACCGCCAGCTCTCCCGCATCCCGGAGATGCCGTCGCTGAGAACCCGGAACCCTGACGGGTCGTCGAGAACGTCCTTGAGTTCCAGGCGACCGCCGAGCATCTTGCGGGCGAGGTCCTGGAGGGCGGGCGGCGCGGACGGGTTGTTCCGGACGGCCCGCAGGGACTTGGTGAGGTGCTCGTTCTGCTCCTCCGCGAGGTCCCGCTCCTCAACGGGGTAGTCCCGCTCGCCGGGAGCGGTGAAGTCGTTCTTGCTGTTCATGGGTTGGGGTTCCTCTCAGCCTGTACCGGTCGACGTCAGCCAAAAGCGTTGCGGACGCGGTCGGCCTCGTCCTGGCCGTCTTCGGTGTCGTGGACACCTTCGGCGAGGCGGGGCCGCGTACCGCTTGCCGAGGAGGCCGATGAAGAGCCATCGGAGCCGCCACCGGAGGAAGAAGCGGAGCCGCTGGAACCCTCTCCGGACGCGGTACTGGAGCCGCCTTCGGACGAGGAGGAGGACGAGGAACTCGTACCGCCTTCGGACGAGGAGGTGGACGAGGAGTCGGAACCGCCTTCGGAGGAGCCGCCGTCGCCGCCCTCGGACGAGGAGTTGTCACCCTCGGCGGGGGCCGTCTTGTCCTTGTGCGTGATGTCGTAGGCAGCCCTGGCCCCCTTGGCTACCTGCTTCTCGCCTTCCCAGATCTGCTTGCCGCCCTCGGCGAAGTCGCCTTCGGCGACACTTTTGACGCCCTTGGCCGCTTCGTACGCGCCGGTGCCGATCCCGGCGAGATCTTTGCCCTTGTCGACGACGGGTTTGGCGACGGCCTCAAGGGCGTCCCCGGCTTTGAATCCGTCCTGTGCCCCGAAGTGGTTCTTGATCCCCTGCGTGGCCAGGTTCCCCGCGAGCTTTTTGCCTGCGTCCTTCGCGAGGTCCAGCGCCAGGTCCTTGGCCATCTCGCCCCACCCCCGCATGACCTTCTTCTCAAGGGCCGTCTTGACGGCCTGCAAGATCTGCGTTTTCGCCTCGCTGATGATCCGGCGGACGATGACCCTGGTGGTTGCCGTGGCCGCGGCGGCCCCGGCCTCGGAGGCGCCGAGCGTGACGGGTGCGGCGGCCTGGGCTGCGGCGAACTCGATGGCCAGGGCGATGAGCTGGGCGATCACCGCGAGCTTCATCACCATGATGATCGTGGCCACCACCTGGAGCACGAAGGAGAGCGCCTCGGCGGCGTCGGCGGCGTCATCGAGGTAGCCGTCGCCCGAGAACTTCCGCCACTTGTCGTTGAATGCTTCGATCGCCTCACCGGAGTTGGCGCCGTGCACCGCCTGAGCAGCGCTCTCACCCTGCTGCTGGGACTGACGGCAGGAGGCGGCGAATTTACTCCAGGCTTCGGCCGCCTCGCGCATCTTGTCCTCGTCGATGTTGGGCCATTGGAAGCCCAGCAGATCGAGCACCCAGTCGACCGAGCCGGGAAGCATGATGGTGGCCACGGTGAGTCACTCCCCCAGGAAGCGCATATTCGTTCGTGTGTGCGGCGTAGATAGAGTGGCGTTGACGAGTCGACTTGACGTCAGTCAGTTCGCGAATTTTGGACGGCTCGCCGCGTACTTGGCGAGATGATCGTGCTGATCCTGTTCGGTGGTGTCGTAATGCGCACCCATCGCCTCAAGGTTGCCCCCGATCTCGGAGAGCCCTTTACCGAGGCTGGGCATCGACCCGGCAATACCGTCACTCACCGGCGTGTAGATGTCCATGAAAATCTTGAGGAGATCATCGTCGCCCCATTCTTGGGCTTCTTTAAGAGTGTCCGCCAACTGCTTGGCGGCGGCACTGAAATCGGCACCAATGTCCTTGAAGACACCGCCCTGCGTCTTGAGGACGGCCGGATCGACGTCGTACCCGGAGCCTGACACGGGTCCCCCTTGCTCTCCGCTGCCAATAATCCATCAAAGCGTATGCCGTACGGTAGCCGACGTCCGCGACGGCCGGGGTCCCGGCCCGTAAGCAGGAAAGGGAATAACCGTCATGCCCAGCTCCTCCCGAACATCCGGCAGGCCATCGTTTGGGACTCTATGTGCCTACTTTGCGGGATTGCTTGTAGCCTTGGTGGCCTTCGGCGTTTTGACGATGAAAGGGCTGACCGCAGCCGGTCTCACCGGCACGCATGGAACGTTCACAGTCAAGGAATGCCGCCACGAAAGCACGAGTCACCGCTCCACGGCCCAGCACGATTACACGTGCGACGGGATCTTCCGCTCCGACGACGGGAAGGTCGTGGACAACCAGGCGTCCTTGGGCAGCCTCGACACCGAGTACGACCCGGGCGTCAAGCTCGCGACTCAGGGGCACAACGGCAGCATCGTGCTCAGCATCCTGTCCGCCGGGACCTACACCCTCGCCAACCGCGGGGAGGTCACAGAGGACTTCTTCATCGCTTTCTTCGCAATTTTCCTCATCATCCCGTATCTGCTCTTCTCCTGGCTCACCAAGTTCGGTGAAACCGGCGGAACGCACAGCAAGTTGCGAGAGACATGGCGTGCAACCGCCGGCACCCGAACCCGCAAGATCGTGATCGGCACCGCCGCGGCGGCCCTCTTCGGCATGATCGTCGTCGCCCCGGCCCTCGGCTTCGCCCTCACCACCGGCAGCTGAGACACGGAAAGGGCGGGGCCGTCAGCGCGACGGCCCCGCCCCCATGAGAAGTTGAGCGGCGTCAGAACCCGGCCGGCTCCGTATAGATCCCCCACTCGTCCCGCAGGACCCCGCAGATCTCGCCCAGCGTCGCCTCGGCCCGTACGGCCTCCAGCATCGGCTCGATCATGTTGCCGCCGTCCCGCGCCGCGGTGAGCATCGTCTTCAGCGCGGTCTCGACCCGGGCGTCGTCACGGGCCGCCTTGCGCTCGGCGAGCACCCGCACCTGCTCGCGTTCGACCTCGTGGCTGACCCGGAGGATCTCCAGATCGCCGGTGACCGAACCGTGGTGGCAGTTGACGCCGACGACCCGCTTGTCGCCCTTCTCCAGCGCCTGCTGGTAGCGGAAGGCCGACTCGGCGATCTCGCCGGTGAACCAGCCGTCCTCGATCCCCCGCAGAATGCCGGAGGTCATCGGCCCGATCGGGTGCTGCCCGTCCGGCACCGTCCGCGCGCCGCGTTCCCTTATCTGCTCGAAGATCTTCTCCGCGTCCGCCTCGATGCGGTCCGTCAGCTGCTCGACGAACCACGAACCGCCCAGCGGGTCGGCGACGTTGGCGACGCCGGTCTCCTCCATCAGGACCTGCTGGGTGCGCAGCGCGATCTCCGCGGCCTGCTCGCTGGGCAGGGCGAGGGTTTCGTCCAGGGCGTTGGTGTGCAGCGAGTTGGTGCCGCCCAGCACCGCCGCCAGCGCCTCGACCGCGGTCCGCACCACGTTGTTGTACGGCTGCTGAGCGGTCAGCGAGACACCGGCCGTCTGCGTGTGGAACCGCAGCCACTGCGCCTTCTCGCTGGTCGCGCCGTAGACGTCGCGCATCCAGCGGGCCCAGATCCTGCGGGCCGCCCGGAACTTGGCGATCTCCTCGAAGAAGTCGACATGCGCGTCGAAGAAGAAGGACAGGCCGGGGGCGAAGGTGTTGACGTCCAGGCCGCGGCTGAGCCCCAGCTCCACATAGCCGAAGCCGTCCGCCAGGGTGTAGGCCAGCTCCTGCGCGGCCGTGGCTCCGGCCTCGCGGATGTGGTACCCGGACACCGACAGCGGCTTGTACGCGGGAATGCCGCGCGCGCAGTGCTCCATCAGATCGCCGATCAGCCGCAGATGCGGCTCCGGCTGGAACAGCCACTCCTTCTGCGCGATGTACTCCTTGAAGATGTCCGTCTGCAGCGTGCCGTTGAGGACGGCCGGGTCGACGCCCTGCCGCTCGGCGGCCACGAGGTACATGCAGAAGACGGGCACGGCCGGCCCGGAGATCGTCATGGAGGTCGTGACATCGCCCAGCGGGATGTCCTTGAAGAGCACCTCCATGTCGGCCGCCGAGTCGATGGCGACGCCGCAGTGCCCGACCTCGCCCAGCGAACGCGGGTCGTCGGAGTCGCGGCCCATCAGGGTCGGCATGTCGAAGGCGACGGAGAGGCCGCCCCCGCCCGCCTTGAGGATCATCTTGTAGCGCTCGTTGGTCTGCTCGGCGTTGCCGAAGCCGGCGAACTGGCGGATCGTCCAGGTCCGCCCCCGGTAGCCGGTCGGGTACAGCCCCCGTGTGAAGGGGTACTCGCCCGGCCAGCCGATCCGCTCGAACCCCTCGACCGTGTCGCCGGGCCGGGGCCCGTACGCCGGCTCGACGGGGTCGCCCGAGAGCGTGGTGAAGTCCGCGTCCCGCTTCCGGGCAGCGTCGTACCGAGCCTGCCAGCGACGGCGGCCTTCATCGATCGCGTCAGCGTCCATACCCTCGAATTTACTAGGACGTCCTAGTACTTGTCGACGGCAGGACGGTGACAAGTCGGGGTGGATCACGGTGCGTAACCGACCTGGGTCGCCCGTGAAACGCGAACGCGCCCGTCCGGGCAAGGGGACGGGCGCGTGAAGAGCGGCGGCTGCGGACCGCCGTCAGACCTTGACCGGCTCCGGAGCGTCACCGGCGAGCAGCGGCTCGACCTCGGCCACGACCTTGCGCTCGACGAAGAACGCGGCGGTGGGGATCGTGCCCGAGATCAGCACCCACAGCAGCTTGCCGAACGGCCACTTGGCCTTGGAGCCCAGGTCGAAGGCGAAGATCAGGTAGATGATGTAGAGCACGCCGTGGACCTGCGAGACGACGAGGGTGAGGTCCTTGCCCATCCCGAAGCCGTACTTGAAGATCATGCACGTGCAGAGCACCAGCAGCATCACGGCGGTGATGTAGGCCATCGCCCGGTAACGGGTCAGGACGCTTCGCTTCATGCCCCCGAGCGTAACCACCCGTTCCGGGGCGATCTTCACCGCCCCCTGGGTGACCGGGCGCCGCTCACTCGTCCGTGAAATCCTCCGCCGCGACCCGCAGCGGCCGCAGCATCGCGAAGATCTCCGCGCACTCCTCGGCGTCGTACGCGCCCAGCCCGAAATCCATCGCCATCAGGTCCCGGGTCGCCGCGTCGCACACCTCGCGCCCCTTGTCCGTGATCGAGGCGAGTGTGCCGCGACCGTCGTTCGGATTGGGCCGCTTGGCGACCAGACCGGACTTCACCAGGCGGTCGACGGTGTTGGTCACCGAGGTCGGATGCACCATCAGCCGCTCGCCGATCTTCGACATCGGCAGCTCACCGGCCTTGGAGAAGGTCAGCAGCACCAGCGCCTCATAGCGCGCGAAGGTCAGCCCGTAGGGCTTGACCACCGCGTCCACCTCGGACAGCAGGATCTGATGGGCGCGCATGATCGAGGTGATCGCGGCCATCGACGGCACGGCACCCCATCGCTGCTGCCACAGTTCGTCGGCGCGCGCGATGGGATCGAAAGCAAGGCTGAGCGGCTTCGGCACGCTTCCGACCCTACCCGGCGGTCATATTGTGGTCAGCCTTGTCTCAGTTTTCGGTCTCCCGAAGACCACCGGGCTCCCGGGGACCGGGCCGCGTACGGCGGACCCCGGCGATCACGGCGAGTACGCACACCAGGCCGACCACCCCCGCCGCCGGCATCACCACCCGCAGCGGGGCGTACTCCGCTGCGAGGCCGGCCGCGCCCATCGCCAGGCCCATGACCGTCATCCGCCCCGCCTGCGTCAGCGTCATCGCCTGCCCCAGCAGCTTCTCGGGGACCGCGGCGACGAACCAGCGGTCGACGCCGAAGTTGTACGAGATGCCGGTACCGGTCAGCACCAGCAGCAGCACCGCCCAGCCCAGCGAGGGCTGCGCCGCGAACCCGAGCGAGGGCACTACGGCGAAGGCCCCCATGGGGAAGGTGAGCCGGCTGCGCGCCCGGGGGCCGAGGAGCGAGCCCGCCAGGCTCTCGGCGAGCACCGCGCCGACGGGCATGCTGCACATCAGCAGGCCCGCGGCGGCCGGGCCGGCGCCGAGCAGGTCGGCGTAGGGGATCAGCAGCGCCTCCGGAACGACCACGAACGCCGGCGGAAGCCACGTCAGCAGCAGCAGCGCCCGGATCCGGCGGTCGGCCAGCAGCCGGCGCAGACCGCCCAGCGAGGCCCCCAGCAGCGTCCCGCGACCGGCGCCCCGGTCCCGGTCGCGCGGCGGGCGGGCGCGGGTCCCCAGCCTCAGCAGCAGCGCCGAGCCGGCGAAGGCCGCGGCGGTGAACGCCAGCACCGCCCCGGGGGACGCCACCGCCAGCAGCAGGCCCCCGGCCCCGAACCCGGCGAGCTGCGCGCTCTGGTTGACGATGCGGATCACCGACCGCCCCAGGACGAACAGTTCGCCCTCGCCGAGGATCTCCCCCAGGGTCGCGGCGCGGGTACCGGCGAAGACCGGTGCGATGGCGGCGATCACGCAGCGCAGCGCGAGCAGCACCCCGACCGGCGTGCCCGACCGCACCATGCCCGCCGCGGCCAGTGCGCACAGCACATCGCAGCCCACCAGCACCCGGCGGGCCGGGTACCGGTCGGCGACCGCCGACAGCAGCGTGCCGCCGACGACGTACGGCAGCAGGCCCAGCGCGAAGGTCAGGGCGCTCAGCAGCGGCGAGCCGGTGAGCCGGAAGACCAGCACCGACAGCGCGATCTCGCAGACGACGACGCCGAGGGAGGACAGCAGATGCGCGGCGAAGACCCGGCGGAACTCGGGGACGGCGAAGACGGCGCGGTAGCCGGGCGAGCGGTCCGGCCCGGCGCCGGCGGCCCGACCGTCTACGGGGCAGGGGGGAGTGCGGCCCGGCGGTACGGGCCCCGTGGTCGCGGACATGACGGCAGCCTGCCGAGGGCGGGCCGGGCCCCCTAGTCTTTCGGCTACAGCCGAATCCTGGGGAGGGGGTCGGCGGCCATGCCGCTGCATCTGCATTTCGGCGCCGACGACCTGCTCCGTATCCGCTTCGCCGTCTCGCCGCTGTGCGAGACGCACGAGGCCGTACGGACCCTGCGGCGCGCCGACCGGCACGGCTACCACACGCCGTGGCTGCGCCGGATGCGCCGGGCGCTGGCGGGGCTGGACCTGACGCCGCTGTGGCTGTTCATGCCGTCGCCGCCGCCCGGCTACACACCGGACTTCCTGGGCCGACCGCCGGAGACCCCGATGGCCTCCTTCGACGAGGAGCTGGCGCGGCTGCGGGGCACCGATCCGGCGCTCGCCCGCGCCGAGATGGCCAAGTCGCTGGCCAGTACGCCCGGTGCCCTGGAGTCGGCGCGGGGCCGGGCCGCGCTGGCGGATCCGGCGGCGGCGATCCAGGAACTGGCCGAGGTCACCGAGCGGGCCTGGCACACCCTGCTCGCCCCGGACTGGCCACGGCTGCGGGCGCTGCTGGAGGCCGAGATCGCCTACCGGTCGCACCAGTTGGCCGCCGGCGGCCTGCAGCGGCTGTTCGCCGATCTGCACCCGCTGGTGACCTGGTCGGGCGACACCCTCACCGTCCGCACCCGGATCGACTTCGTCCAGATGCAGGACCTCCAGGGCCGCGGCGTACTGCTGCTGCCGAGCGTCTTCGTCTGGCCGGACGTGGTCAGCGGCTTCGACCCGCCATGGCAGCCGACCGTCATCTATCCGGCGCGCGGCGTCGGCGGCCTGTGGAGCGAACCGGAGACGGGGCCGGCGCTGGCCCGCCTGCTGGGCGCGAACCGCGCCGCGGTCCTGGCCGCGCTCGACGTCCCGTCGACGACGACCGCCCTCGCCCACCGCCTCGGCCTGGCACCCTCGTCGGTCTCGGCCCAGCTGTCCGTCCTACGCGACGCGGGCCTTCTGACCTCGCGCCGCCACGGCCATCAGGTGCTGTACGAGCGCACGCCGCTGGGGATCGCGCTTGTGCTGGGCTGATGCCCGTCCGCTGCGCTTTGCCCGCCTCCCACGTTTTCGGCTGTCCCGCCGTAGGGGTTTCTCGCCGTTGCTCCCCCACTGCCTAAAGGGCGTGGGAGGTACCCCCAGCGGCGGGCGTTTGTGTGTCGGGTGCGGTGACAGCCCTACGGACTTCGTCCTACGGTCTGTCCCCTCCCGTGGGTGGGGGGAGGGGACGGTCCGGTGGGGGTGGGCCCAATCCGCCCACTACCTGCGCATACGGGATGACGTCCACCCCCACGGTTTTTCCCACCCATCCACGGGAGGGGGCGGGCCGGAGGGGCTGGGTGTCCGGACGTAAAGCGCAGCAGTCCGGACACCCAGCCCCGCAGGCCCGTCACCGGCACCCGAAAGCCCCGCGCAGCGGCCCCAGCCCGCCGCAGGCGAACCCACCGAAACCCACACGGCGGGACAGCCGAAAACGTGGGAGGCGGGCAAAGCGCAGCGAACGGGCGTCGGGGACTACCCCGGCCTACCCCTCGGAGAGATACCGCTCCACCGTCTCCACCTTCGACGTCAGTCCATCCGTCACCCCGGGACGGATGTCCGCCTTGAGGACCAGGGAGACCCGGCCGCAGCGCGCCTCGACGGCCGCGACGGCTCGTTTGACGACGTCCATGACCTCGTCCCACTCGCCCTCGACGGAGGTGAACATCGCGTCCGTACGGTTGGGCAGACCCGACTCGCGGACGACCCGGACCGCGTCGGCGACGTACTCGCCGACGTCCTCGCCGACGCCCAGCGGGCTCACCGAGAAGGCGACGATCATGCGTTGACGACGCCTTCCTTGCGGGCGCGGGCGGCGATCACGCCGGCCTCCTCCTCGCGCCGGAGGACCCGGTCGCCGTAGAGGCCGCCGAACGGCACGATCGCCAGCAGGAAGAAGAAGGCGACCCGCTTGAAGGGCCACTTCGTGCGGTTCCACACGTCCAGCAGCAGCACCACGTACGTGAGGAAGAGCAGGCCGTGGATCAGGCCGAGCGGCATCACCAGGGCGTCGTAGTCGAAGGCCAGACGGAAGCCGGTGCCGAAGATCAGCAGCGCCGGGAAGGA
The DNA here is from genome assembly GCF_055567415.1 of Streptomyces sp. NPDC026575. Lineage (NCBI taxonomy): Bacteria > Bacillati > Actinomycetota > Actinomycetes > Kitasatosporales > Streptomycetaceae > Streptomyces > Streptomyces sp. NPDC026575. Next base: position 58,974 of record NZ_JBVHQM010000012.1, on the reverse strand, counting down.
GATCGCCTCCGGGATGGAGGCCAGGCGCAGGCGGTGCAGGGCGGCGGCGGTCTTGATGTCCACAACAACCTCGTTCGGGTGGCAGATGGGCGGTCGGCGCGCAGTGCCGCCTTCTGGGCGTGGAGGTCGGGCGACGGGCGGGCGCATGCTTGTGCAAGGGTTCACAAGCGCGTCCCATTGTTACAGCCGCCGCGGTGATCACCGCGCGCGGGGCCGTCGGAGCGCCCCGGTCGGGGTGTCCGGGAGATCTCAGGGCGGTGTCAGGGGCATGGGACCTGCCCTGCGCGGCCCGGGCCGACTACCGTCTGACGCGTGGCTCAGTTTCGGCTCCAGGGGAGCAAGGTGCTCGCCGTCGATATGACGGGCGACGCCGTCAAGGCGAAAAACGGTGCGATGGTCGCGTACGACGGCCAGATGTCGTTCAAGAAGATGACCGGGGGCGGCGAGGGCCTGCGCGGCATGGTCACCCGGCGGCTGACGGGTGAGCAGATGGCCGTGATGGAGGTGAAGGGCCACGGCACGTGCTACTTCGCCGATCGCGCGAGCGAGATCAGCCTGGTGCAGCTGCGGGGCGAGAAGCTGTACGTGGAGGCCAGCAATCTGCTGTGCACGGAGGGCTCGCTGCATACGGGCACGACGTTCACGGGCCTGCGCGGCGCCTCGCAGGGCCACGGCCTGTTCACCACGACGGTCGAGGGCAGCGGCCAGGCGGCGCTGATGTCCCACGGCCCGGCGGTGGTGCTGCGGGTCACCAAGCAGTACCCGCTCCAGGTCGACCCGGGCGCGTATGTCGCGCACACCGGCGAGCTCAAGCAGCACTTCCAGTCCGGGGTGAATTTCCGCAGCTTCATAGGGGAGGGCTCCGGCGAGGCCTTCCAGATCCGCTTCGAGGGTGAGGGCCTGGTGTACGTGCAGCCCAGCGAGCGCAACACCGTGGGCGGTGAGGTCTGATGCCGTTCACGGCGCTCAACTCCCGCATGGTGGAGGCCAGGATCGGTCCGGGCCAGCGGATGTTCAGCCAGCGCGGGGCGATGCTCGCCTACCGCGGCGAGGTCAGCTTCACCCCGAACATCCAGGGCGGCCAGGGCGGCGTCGGCTCGATGATCGGCCGCCGGATCGCCGGTGAGGCCACGCCCCTGATGACGGTGGAAGGCAGCGGCACGGTCATGTTCGGGCACGGCGGCCACCACGTCCAGGTCGTCGACCTGACCGGCGAGACGCTGTACGTCGAGGCCGACCGGCTGCTGGCCTTCGACGGCTCGCTCCAGCAGGGCACGATGTTCATGGGCTCGCAGGGCGGGGTGATGGGCATGGTGCGCGGCCAGGTCACCGGCCAGGGCCTGTTCACCACGACCCTCAAGGGCGTCGGCTCGGCCGCGGTGATGGCGCACGGCGGTGTCATCGAGCTGCCGATCACGCCCCAGCACCCGGTCCATGTCGACCCGCAGGCCTATGTCGCCCACCGAGGCGACGTCCGCAACAAGCTGTCCACGGCGCTCGGCTGGCGCGACATGGTCGGCCGCGGCTCGGGCGAGGCATTCCAGCTGGAGCTGTCGGGCCAGGGCACCGTCTATGTACAGGCGTCGGAGGAGAAGCTGTGACCGGTCCCGTCGTCCACGACGTCTACTCGCTCCCCACCGACGACAACGTCAATCCGTACGCCTTCAGCGTCGATCTGAACGGCCAGTGGTTCCTGCAGAAGGGGAAGATGATCGCCTACTACGGGCAGATCGACTTCCATGGCATCGGGCACGGCCGGCTGGACCGGCTGATCGCCGGAAGTTTTCATTCGCCACTGCACGCCGCGGACTGGGTCGTCGCCGAGGGGCAGGGAAAGATGCTGCTCGCGGACCGTTCGTTCGACGTGAATTCCTTCGATCTGGATGAGGGCAACCTCACTATTCGCTCGGGCAACTTGCTCGCGTTTCAGCCATCTCTGTCGCTGAAGCAGTCGATCATCCCGGGCTTCCTCACCCTCATCGGTACGGGCAAGTTCGTGGCCGCCTCCAACGGCCCGGTGGTGTTCATGGAGCCGCCGCTGCGGGTGGACCCGCAGGCGCTCGTCGGCTGGGCGGACTGCCCCTCCCCCTGCCACCACTACGACCACCAGTACCTGCGGGGATTCCTGGGCGGACTGCGGGCGCACACCGGCATCGGCGGGGCCTCGGGCGAGGAGCACCAGTTCGAGTTCGTCGGCGCCGGCACGGTCCTGCTGCAGTCGACGGAGCAGCTGATGCCGGAGCTGGCGACCGGCGCGGTCCCCGCGGAGGCGGGCGTACCGGGCGGCGGCGGGCATGGCCCGCACGGCGGCGGACACCCCCCGCAAAGTGGCTCACAACTGCCCCAACTGCCCGGGAACCTCGGGAGCCTCCAACGCCGCTTCGGGCTGTGAGCGGTAGTCTGCGGACGGTGACGTCGAACGAATGACCAACGTCCGACCCCGGCCGACCGGCGCCGCCACCCCGGCCCGATTAATTAATTATTCAACTTTTACGGATAGAATTCCTCCATGACGACCGACAGCGACACCCCCTGGCTGACCGACCAGGAGCAGCGTGCCTGGCGCACTCATCTGGACGTCAGCCGGCTGCTGATGCACCAACTGGAGCGCGATCTGCAGCCGTTCGGCCTGACGAACAACGACTACGAGATCCTGGTCAACCTCTCCGAGGCGGAGGACCACCGGCTCCGGATGAGCGATCTGGCGGCCAGCACCCTGCAGTCCAAGAGCCGCCTCTCCCACCAGATCACCCGGATGGAGAACGCCGGTCTGGTGCGCCGCGAGAGCTGCGAGTCGGACCGTCGGGGCCTGTACGCCGTGCTGACGGAGGAGGGCTGGGACACCATGCGCCGGGTCGCCCCGCACCATGTCGCATCGGTCCGCAGGCACTTCATCGACCTGTTCGCCCCCGAGGCCCTCGAAGCGCTGCGCACCTCGCTCACTCCGGTGGCCGAACACCTCCGCACGCATCGCGGCGGCCTCTGATCCGGCTCCGCGGCCCCGGCGCGGGGCCGCGGAGCGGGATCAGCCGGCCACCGGAAGCCGCAGCTCGAACACCGCGCCCTCGCGGACGGCCAGCGTGCCGCCGTGCCGCACCGCGACATCCCGCGCGATGGCCAGCCCCAGCCCGGCCCCGCCGTCGTCCCGCGCCCGCGCGTCGTCGAGCCGTACGAACCGCTCGAAGATCCGCTCCCGCTCCGCCTCCGGGACCCCCGGCCCGTCGTCCTCGACCCGCAGCACCGCCCACTCCCCCGCGCGCACCACGTCCACCCGCACCGACGTGGCCGCATGGCGCTGCGCGTTGTCCAGCAGATTGCCCAGCACCCGGCCCAACTGGCTCCGGGACCCGGCCACTTCCACGCCTTCCGACTGCCCCACCCGCACCGGGATCCGGTCCCCGACCCGCTGCGAGCTCTCCTCGCGCACCATCGCCGCCAGGTCGACGCGGGTGTCCGCCGGCCGCTCCCCCGCGTCCAGCCGGGCCAGCAGCAGCAGATCCGCCGCCAGCCGCTGCAGCCGTACGGTGTCGGCCACCGCGCCCGGTACATCCAGCAACTCCGGGTGCGCCACCGCCACTTCCAGCTGGGTGCGCAGACTCGCGATCGGGCTGCGCAGCTCGTGCGAGGCGTCCGCCACGAAGCGCCGCTGCCGCTCGACGCTCGCCTCCAGCGCGGCGAGCGTCTCGTTGGTCGTCCGCGCCAGCCGCGCGATCTCGTCCCGCGCGGCCGGCTCCGGCACCCGCCGCGAGAGGTCCGTGCTCGCCGTGATCGCCGCCATCTCCGCGCGGATGCCCTCCACCGGCCGCAGCGCCCGCCGGGTCACCAGCCAGGTCACCCCCGCCACCACCACGAGCAGCAGCGGCAGCCCGATCAGCATGGCGTCGCGCACCGACCCGACGGCGTCCCGCTCCGGTGCCAGCGCCGAGCCCGCCCGCACCGTGGCCTTCTCCCCCCGGCTGTCCTTGGCCTCGACCACCGCGAAGCGGTAGTCGCCGACCGTGCCGTCGACGTCCGCGGTCCCGTCCAGATAGCGGACATCGTCGTCGACCTCACCGGGCCCGAGCCCGCCGGCCGCGTCGTCGTCATCGTCGCCGTCGTCGTCCGGCGGCGGGGTACGCCCCGCGCCGCCCTGCTGCCCGCCGGTCACGCGCCTGCCGTCGACCGCCCGCACGTCCTCGCCCACCGCCAGCACCCGGCCGTCCTCGTCGCTGACCACCACCGGGTGGTCGTCGCCGTCCGGCAGATCGAGCTTCTGGTACGCGGTGCCGGTGGCGATCTGCGCGGCGACCTCGCGCGCCGCGACCTCCGACCGCAGCCCGGCCTGCTGCTGGAGATTGCCGCGCAGCACCAGCAGCACCGCGGTGCCCGCCGCGATCAGCGCCAGCGCCACCACCGCGGTCGCGCCGGCCGCCGCCCTGGCTCGTACGGACCCCGGCGCCCTACTCACCGGACACCAGCCGGTACCCCGCGCCGCGCACCGTCGCGATATGCCCGGCGCCGAGCTTGCGCCGCAGCGCACTGACGTAGACCTCGATGATGTTGACATCGCCTTCGTAGGCGAAGTCCCAGACGTGCTCCAGGATCTGCGCCTTGGAGACGACATCGCCCGGCCGCACCGCCAGTTGCTCCAGTACGGCGAACTCCTTCGCGGTCAGCGCCACTTCCGCGCCGTCCCGCTCGACCCGGCGCGCCCCCTGGTCGATGGCGAGCGACCCGACCCGCAGTACGGGCTGCGCACCGGGCCCGCGCCGCCGCAGCAGCGCCTTGACCCGTGCCACCAGCACCACGTACGAGAACGGCTTGGTCAGGTAGTCGTCGGCGCCGGTGTCCAGCCCCTCGGCCTCGTCGTACTCGCCGTCCTTGGCGGTCAGCATCAGGATCGGCACCTCGCTGCCGGCCGCGCGCAGCGCCCCGCAGACGTGGTAGCCGTTCATGCCCGGCAGCATGATGTCCAGCACGATCAGGTCGTAGCCGCCCTCACCCGCCCGGTGCAGTCCCTCCCGGCCGTCGTGCACCACATCGACCGCGTACCCCTCGGCCCGCAGGCCCTTGGCCAGCGACAGGGCCAGCCGCTTCTCGTCCTCCACGATCAACAGGCGCATACAGGTACCTTGCCAGGCCGAACCTGAAGACCCCTTCAGGCGCCTTCAGCTCCCCTTCAGCTTCGCCCGGCCATGGTGTGGACACAGCGATCGCACGACCGATCTCGACAGCGTTCGCACAGCCGACTCAGGGGAGAGACACATGAAGCGCCACCTCGTCATCGCCACCGCCGCCGCGGCCGCTCTGATCGCCGGGGGCACCGTCACCGCCGTCGCGGTCGGCAGCGACAGCGGACCCCGCGGCGCCCAGTCCGGCGCGCAGACCTCCGGGCAGCCGGCCGAGCGGTCCAGCATCCAGGTGCGGGACGCGGACGACCACGGCCAGGAGGAGGTCCGCGAGGCCGGCGCCGCCAAGGTGACCGCCCCCGAGGCCGCGGCCGCCGCCCTCAAGGCCGTCCCCGGCACCGTCACCGGCCTCGACCTGGACACCGACCGGCCCGGCCTGGTCTGGGACGCGGACGTCCTGGGCAAGGACGGCACCTGGCACGAGCTCACGCTGGACGCGGGCACCGCGCGGGTGCTGAACCAGCACGTCGAGCACGGCGACGACGACGATCACGCCCGCGCCGAGGCCGCGCTCAAGGACGCCCGCACCGACGCCGCGGCCGCCGCCCGCAGCGCCGCCGCGCACGGCACGGTGACCTCCGTCGAGCTGGACGGCGACCACCGGTCGAAGGCCGTCTGGGAGGTCGAGACCGTCACCAAGGACGGCAAGGAGCACAAGCTGCTGGTCGACCCGCAGTCCGGCAGGCTGAGCGCCGCCCCCGCGCACGACGCGGACGACAACGACAACGACGGCGCGGACGACTGACCACGCGTCCGCCGAGGACCGGATCGCAACGAGGCCGGGGCACCGCGGTGCCCCGGCCTCGGGGCCTGTCCGACGGGTCGGACCCCGGGGGTCAGCCCCCGTTCGTCAGGCCGTCCACCAGCTCGTCCGCCGCCCGGTAGGGATCCGTCTCACCGGCGACGATGCGCTCGGCCAGGGCGTCCAGGCGGCGGTCGCCGCTCAGGTCCCCGATCCGTTCGCGCAGCGCGGTGACCGCGATCGCCTCGACCTCGTGGGCGGCGCGGGCGCGGCGGCGCTCGGAGAGCACGCCGTGCTCCTCCATCCAGGCGCGGTGCTTCTCCAGCGCCTCGACGACCTCGTCGACGCCCTCGGCGCGCGCCGCGACCGTCTTGACGATCGGGGGGCGCCAGTCCCCCGGCGCCCGGGACTCGCCCAGCCCCAGCATGTGGTTGAGCTCGCGGGCGGTGGCGTCGGCGCCGTCCCGGTCCGCCTTGTTGACGACGTAGACATCGCCGATCTCCAGGATCCCGGCCTTCGCGGCCTGGATCCCGTCGCCCATGCCGGGCGCGAGCAGCACCACGCTGGTGTCGGCCTGCGAGGCGATCTCCACCTCGGACTGGCCGACGCCGACCGTCTCGACGAGGATCACCTCGCAGCCGGCGCCGTCCAGGACCCGGATCGCCTGTGGTGCGGCCCAGGCCAGGCCGCCCAGATGGCCGCGGGTGGCCATCGAGCGGATGTACACGCCGGGGTCGGAGGCGTGCTCGCTCATCCGCACCCGGTCGCCGAGCAGCGCGCCACCGGAGAACGGCGAGGACGGGTCGACGGCGAGCACGCCGACCCGCTTGCCCGCCTTGCGGTAGGCCGTCACCAGGGCGGAGGTGGTGGTGGACTTCCCCACTCCGGGGGAACCGGTCAGCCCGACCACATAGGCGTTGCCGGTGAGCGGCGCCAGCGCCGCCATCACCTCGCGCAGCTCCGGTGCCGCCCCCTCCACGAGGGAGATCAACCGGGCCACGGCCCGGGGCCGGCCCTCCCGTGCCTGCTCCACCAGCTGGGGGACGTCCACCATCGCTGCCCGTCTCCTTCGGCTCGCTCGTCCGCGTCCGGCCCGCCCGTACGCGCTTACTTACCCGGTACGCGAATGATCAGCGCGTCGCCCTGGCCACCGCCACCGCACAGCGCGGCGGCTCCCACGCCACCGCCCCGCCGGCGCAGCTCCAGCGCGAGGTGCAGCACGATGCGGGCACCCGACATGCCGATCGGGTGGCCCAGGGCGATCGCACCGCCGTTGACATTCACCTTTTCCGGGGATACCCCGAGATCCTTCATTGACTGCACGGCGACGGCCGCGAACGCCTCGTTGATCTCGATCAGGTCAAGATCGCCGACGGTGAGGCCCTCCTTGGCGAGGGCGTGGTTGATGGCGTTGGACGGCTGGGACTGCAGCGAGTTGTCCGGGCCCGCGACATTGCCGTGCGCGCCGATCTCCGCGATCCACTCCAGGCCCAGCTCCTCGGCCTTGGCCTTGCTCATCACGACGACGGCGGCCGCGCCGTCGGAGATCTGCGAGGACGTGCCGGCGGTGATCGTGCCGTCCTTGGCGAACGCCGGGCGCAGCTTGCCCAGCGACTCCGCCGTGGTCTCGGCGCGGATGCCCTCGTCCTTGCTGAAGACCACCGGCTCGCCCTTGCGCTGCGGGATCTCCACGGGGGTGATCTCGGCCTCGAAGAGCCCGTTCTTCTGGGCGGCGGCGGCCCGCTGGTGGGAGCGCGCGGCGATCTCGTCCTGCTCCGGCCGGGCGATGCCGAGGCGGGTGTTGTGCTTCTCGGTCGACTCGCCCATCGCGATGCCCTCGAAGGAGTCGGTCAGGCCGTCGTGGGCCATCGCGTCGAGCATCTCCACGGCGCCGTACTTGAAGCCCTCACGGGACTTGGGCAGCAGGTGCGGGGCGTTGGTCATGGACTCCTGGCCGCCGGCGACGATGACGTCAAACTCGCCGGCGCGGATGAGCTGGTCGGCCAGCGCGATGGCGTCCAGGCCCGAGAGGCAGACCTTGTTGACGGTCAGCGCGGGGACGTTCATGGGGATGCCGGCCTTGACCGCGGCCTGGCGTGCCGGGATCTGCCCCGCCCCGGCCTGCAGCACCTGGCCCATGATCACGTACTGGACCTGGTCGCCGCCGATGCCCGCCCGGTCCAGTGCCGCCTTGATGGCGACCCCGCCCAGATCGGCGCCCGAGAAGGTCCGCAGGGATCCCAGGAGCCGACCCATCGGGGTGCGTGCTCCCGCCACGATGACTGAGGTGGTGCCGTTCGTTGCAGACATGCGATGCGGCCTTCCTTTGCAGGGAAGTTAACGAGGGTTCCCGTCAATGTACTGAGCGGTACCCGCCGGGTCACCGGCAAGCGGGTGTGATCGCGCGCACGTTGCGTAACCAGCCGTGCGGGGGGTGCACTGGAGCCATGCTGACGCGAATCGACCACATCGGGATCGCCTGTTTCGACCTCGACAAGACTGTCGAGTTCTACCGTGCCACGTACGGCTTCGAGGTGTTCCACTCCGAGGTCAACGAGGAGCAGGGCGTGCGGGAGGCCATGCTCAAGATCAACGAGACCTCGGACGGCGGAGCCTCCTACCTGCAGCTGCTGGAGCCCACCCGCGAGGACTCCGCGGTCGGCAAATGGCTGGCCAAGAACGGTGAGGGCGTCCACCACATCGCCTTCGGCACCGCGGACGTCGACGCCGACGCCGAGGCCATCCGCGACAAGGGCGTCCGGGTGCTCTACGACGAGCCCAGGACGGGTTCGATGGGGTCGCGGATCACCTTCCTGCACCCCAAGGACTGCCACGGTGTGCTGACCGAACTCGTCACCGCCGCGCCCCCCGCCGCGACGGACCACTGACCTTCGCGTTCCCCGGCCGGTAGAGTGCAGCCTCGGCCGGGGTACGGGAATGGGGCTCGATCCATACTCTGCCGATGATCTGACACCATTTCTTCGGAAGGGTCGGCTCCAACGGGTGTGAGTCCGGTACGACGTGACGTGTACGGGACGACCACTGCAGGACCGGAGCCGGCCGCCACCATGACCAGGGGACGGATGGGACCGCGCAGTGCGGGGCAACGACCGCTACGAGGCTGACGACCACCTCTCGCAGTTCGAAGCCGAGATGGAGCGGCTGAAGACCGAGCGGGACAAGGCCGTCCAGCACGCCGACGACCTCGGCTACCAGGTCGAGGTGCTGCGCGCCAAGCTGCATGAGGCGCGCCGCAACCTCGCGACCCGCCCTGCCTACGACAACATCAGTCACCAGGCCGAACAGCTGCTGCGCAATGCGCAGATCCAGGCCGACCAGCTGCGTTCGGACGCCGAGCGCGAGCTGCGCGAGGCGCGGGCGCAGACCCAGCGGCTGCTGCAGGAGCAGGCCGAGCGGCAGTCCCGGCTGGAGGCCGAGCTGCACGCCGAGGCGGTCAGCCGCCGCCAGCGCCTCGACGAGGAGCTCAACGAGCGCCGGCAGACCGTCGAATCGCACGTCAACGAGAACGTCGCCTGGGCCGAACAGCTCCGCGCCCGTACGGAGTCGCAGGCCCGCCGCCTGATGGAGGAGTCCCGGGCGGAGGCCGAGCAGGCGCTGGCGTCCGCGCGGGCCGAGGCGCAGCGGCTGGTCGAGCGGGCCCGTGAGCGGCTGGGCACCGAGGCCGAAGAGGCCCGCAGCGAAGCGGAATCCATCCTGCGCCGGGCGCGTACGGATGCCGAGCGGCTGCTGACCGCCGCCTCCAACCAGGCCCAGGAGGCCACCGATCAGGCCGAGCAGCTGCGCACCAGCGCCGGCACCGACGCGGAGGAGGCCCGCCGGCAGGCCACGGAGCTGACCCGCGCCGCCGAGTCCCGCGTCCAGGAGGCGGACACCGCCCTGCGCGAGGCGCGCGCCGAGGCGGAGAAGCTGGTCGAGGAGGCGCAGCAGAGCGCCACCAAGCGGCTGTCGGCCGCCGAGTCGGAGAACGAGCAGCGCACCCGTACGGCCAAGGCGGAGATCGCCCGGCTGGTCGGCGAGGCCACCAAGGAGGCCGAGGCCCTCAAGGCCGAGGCCGAGCAGCTGCGCGCCGACGCCCGTGCGGAGGCCGAGCGGCTGGTCTCCGAGGCGCAGGAGGCCGCGCGCTCGAAGGCGGCCGAGGACTCCGCGGCGCAGCTGGCGAAGGCCGCGCGGACCGCCGAGGAGGTGCTGACCAAGGCATCGGAGGACGCCAAGGCCACCACCAAGGCCGCCGCCGAGGAGGCCGAACGGCTGCGCAGGGAGGCCGAGTCCGAGGCGGACCGGCTGCGCGAAGAGGCCCATGACACCGCGGCGCAGCTCAAGGGCGCGGCGAAGGACGACACCAAGGAGTACCGCGCCAAGACCGTCGAGCTCCAGGAGGAGGCGCGGCGGCTGCGCGGCGAGGCGGAGCAGCTGCGCGCGGACGCGGTCGCCGAGGGCGAGCGGATCCGCAGCGAGGCCCGCCGGGAGGCGGTCCAGCAGATCGAGGAGGCGGCCGGTACCGCCGAGGACCTGCTGGCCAAGGCCAAGACCGATGCCGAGGAGACCCGTTCGGGCGCCGTCGCGGAGAGCGAGCGGGTACGGACCGAGGCCATCGAGCGCGCCACCGCGCTGCGCCGGCAGGCCGAGGAGGCGCTGGAGCGGGCCCGTGCCGAGGCCGAGCAGCTGCTGACCGAGGGCGCCGAGGCCGCGGAGCTGGTGACCGACGAGGCCGAGGCGGCCGCGGCGCGGCTGCGCACGGAGGCCGAGGCGGCCGCGGAGGAGCGGCGCACCGAGGCGCAGGCGGAGTTGGACCGGCTGCGCACGGAGGCGGACGCCAGGCTCGCCGCCGCCGAGGAGTCGCTGCGCGAGGCCCGCGCGGAGGCCGAGCGGCTGCGCCGGGAGACCCAGGAGGAGGCGGCCCGGCTCAAGTCGGAGGCCGCGGAGCGGCGGCGGACGCTGCAGCAGGAGGCCGAGGACGAGGCCGAGCGGCTGCGCACGGAGGCCGCCGCGGACGCCTCGGCGGCGCGCGCCGAGAGCGAGTCGGTCGCCTCGCGGCTGCGCGGCGAGGCGTCGGCCGAGGCCGAGCGGCTCAAGGCGGAGGCCCAGGAGACCGCGGACCGGGTGCGTGCGGAGGCGGCGGCCGCCGCCGAGCGCACGGGCACGGAGGCCGCGCAGGCACTGGCCGAGGCGCAGGAGGAGGCCGCGCGGCGGCGCCGGGAGGCCGAGCAGCTGCTGGGCGAGGCCCGCGAGGAGGCCCATCAGGAGCGCACCGCCGCCCGCGAGCAGAGCGAGGAGCTGCTGGCGTCGGCCCGTACACGGGTGAGCGAGGCCCAGGAGGAGGCCGCACGGCTGGTCGAGGAGGCCGACCGGCGCGCCGCCGAGCTGGTGGCGACGGCCGAGCAGACCGCCCAGCAGGTGCGGGATTCGGTCGCGGGGCTGCACGAGCAGGCCGCCGAGGAGATCGCCGGTCTGCGGTCGGCGGCCGAGCACGCGGCCGATCGCACCAAGACGGAGGCGCAGGAGGAGGCGGACCGGGTCCGCACCGACGCCTACGAGGAGCGGGAGCGCGCCTCGCAGGACGCGGCGCGGATCCGGAGCGAGGCCCAGGAGGCGTCGGAGGCCGCGAAGTCGCTGGCCGAGCGGTCGGTCGCGGAGGCGATCGAGGAGGCCGAGCGGCTGCGCGCCGAGGCGGCCGGGGTGCTGGACGAGGCGCGCCGGGACGCCGACACGGCGCGGACGCAGGCCGCCGAGCAGGCCGACCGGCTGGTGTCGGAGGCCACCGCACAGGCCGGGAAGCTGGTCTCGGACGCCGCGGCGAAGGCCCAGCAGCTGCGTACGGACGCCTCGGACGCGCTGGCGTCCGGCGAGCAGGACGCCGCGCGGGCCCGCGCGGAGGCGCGGGACGACGCCAACCGCATGCGCTCGGACGCCGCGGAGCAGGCCGACCGGCTGATCACCGAGGCCCGTGCGGAGGCCGAACGGATCGTCACCGAGGCCACCGAGCTGACGTCTTCGGCGCAGGACGACGCCGACCGCACCCTCGCCGAGGGCCGCAAGGCCGCCGAGCGGCTGCGCGCGGAGGGCGAGCAGCAGGCGCGGTCCCTGGTGGCGGAGGCCACCGAGACGGCGCAGCGGCTGCGCGCCGAGGCGGCCGAGGTGCTGGAGGGCGCGCGCAAGGACGCCGAGCAGACCGGCGACGAGGCGCGCAAGGCGGCCAACAAGACGCGTTCGGACGCCGCGGAGCAGGCCGACGAGCTGATGTCACAGGCGGCGACCGAGGCGGAGCGGCTGCGCAACGAGGCGGCCGAGACCACCGCCGACGCCGAGCGGGACGCGGACCGCACCCGGGCCGACGCCCGCGAGCAGGCCGACCGCATGGTCGCGACGGCGACGGCGGAGGCGGACCGGCTCCGGGCCGAGGCGGCCGAGACGGTCACTGCCGCCCAGGAGCACGCCACCCGCACCCGCGGGGAGTCCGCGAAGATCAAGGAGGACGCGGAGGCGGCGGCCGAGCGGATGCGCGCCGAGGCGCAGCAGGAGGCCGAGCAGCTGCTCGACGAGGCCCGTAAGGACGCCGCCAAGCGCCGCGGGGACGCCGCCGAGCAGGCCGATCAGCTCGTCGCCAAGGCGCAGGAGGAGGCGCTGAAGGCCGCCACGGCCGCCGAGGAGCAGGCCGACACGATGGTCGGGGCGGCCCGCAAGGAGGCCGAGCGGATCGTCACGGAGGCGACCTCCGAGGGCAACGCGCGGGTCGAGAAGGCCCGTACGGACGCCAACTCGCTGCTGGAGGAGGCCCGCGGGGACGCCACGGCCATAAGGGAGCGCGCCGACGAGCTGCGCCAGCGCATCGAGTCCGAGGTCGAGGAGCTGCACGAGCGGGCCCGCCGGGAGTCGGCCGAGACGATGAAGAACGCCGGCGAGCGGGTCGACAAGCTCATCGCGCAGGCCACCGCCCAGCAGGTGGAGGCCGAGGAGAAGGCCGACCGGATGATGGCGGACGCGAACAGCGAGGCGAGCAAGGTCCGGATCGCCGCGGTGAAGAAGGCCGAGGGCCTGATCAAGGAGGCCGAGAACAAGAAGGCCGAGGCGGTGCGCGACGCGGAGCGGATGCGCACTGAGGCCGCGGCGGAGGCCGAACGCATCGTGGACGAGGGCAAGCGGGAGCTGGAGGTCCTGGTGCGCCGGCGGGAGGACATCAACGCCGAAATCTCCCGCGTTCAGGACGTTCTGGAAGCCCTGGAGTCGTTCGAGGCGCCCGGTGGAGGCGGCGACAACAAGGGCAACGGGGTGAAAGCGGGCGCGGGCGCCGGCGCAACTCGTTCGAGTGGCAAGCAGTCTGAAGGGTAGCCACTCAAATGAGGGGTCATTCTCCAGATCAAACGGGCAATGACTCGATGACACGCCGTTGTGACCCCTAGGATTCTCCTTATCACCTCACCGGTCTCTTCGACAGGAACCCCATGAGCGACACTTCCTCCCCCTTCGGCTTCGAGCTCGTGCGGCGTGGGTACGACCGCGGTCAGGTGGATGACCGCATCACGAAGCTCGTCGCCGACCGCGACAGCGCGCTGGCCCGCATCACGTCGCTGGAAAAGCGGATCGAGGAGCTGCACCTCGAAACGCAGAACGCCCAGGCGCAGGTCAATGACGCCGAACCGTCCTACGCGGGCCTCGGAGCGCGCGTGGAGAAGATCCTCCGTCTCGCCGAGGAGGAGGCGAAGGACCTGCGCGAGGAGGCCCGCCGGGCCGCCGAGCAGCACCGCGAGCTCGCCGAGTCGGCCGCCCAGCAGGTCCGCAACGACGCCGAGTCGTTCGCCGCCGAGCGCAAGGCGAAGGCCGAGGACGAGGGCGCGCGGATCGTCGAGAAGGCCAAGGGCGAGGCGTCCACGCTGCGTGCCGAGGCGCAGAAGGACGCGCAGTCCAAGCGCGAGGAGGCGGACTCCCTCTTCGAGGAGACCCGTGCCAAGGCCGCCCAGGCCGCCGCGGACTTCGAGACCAACCTCGCCAAGCGCCGGGAGCAGTCCGAGCGCGACCTGGCCTCGCGTCAGGCCAAGGCCGAGAAGCGGCTCGCGGAGATCGAGCACCGCGCCGAGCAGCTCCGCCTGGAGGCCGAGAAGCTGCGTACGGACGCCGAGCGCCGGGCCCGCCAGACGGTGGAGACCGCGCAGCGCCAGGCCGAGGACATCGTGGCGGACGCCAACGCCAAGGCGGACCGCATCCGCAGCGAATCCGAGCGCGAGCTGGCGGCGCTGACCAACCGCCGCGACTCGATCAACGCGCAGCTGACCAACGTCCGCGAGATGCTGGCGACGCTGACCGGCGCGGCGGTGGCCGCGGCCGGCGCTCCCGGCGACGAGGAGGCCATCTCCCGCGGCGTCCCGGCCCAGCAGACCCGCTGAGCTGTCGGAAGGTTTCACCTCCCCCGTGCGGCCGCGCCCCCGTATTCCGCCCACCGAGGCGGTTGCGGGGGCGCTGTCGTAGGGGTCGACCGGGCGGCCGCGCCCCGGTGGCAGGGCCCACGAGCCGCCCCTAGCGTGCTGTACATGATCGAGCTCGACGGGCTGACCAAGCATTACGGCGACACGGTCGCCGTCGACGACCTCACCTTCACGGTCCGGCCCGGCATCGTCACCGGCTTCCTCGGCCCCAACGGCGCGGGCAAGTCGACGACCATGCGGATGATGCTCGATCTGGACAACCCCACCTCCGGTACGGTCCGCATGGACGGCCGGCACTACCGGCAGCTGCAGGATCCGCTGACGTACATAGGCGCGCTGCTGGAGGCGAAGGCGGTGCACGGCGGCCGCAGCGCCGCCAACCATCTGCTGTGCCTGGCGCAGAGCAACGGCATCCCGCGCAGCCGGGTCGCCGAGGTGCTCGACACGGTGGGCCTGAGCTCCGTCGCGAAGAAGCGCGTCAAGGGCTTCTCCCTCGGCATGAACCAGCGGCTCGGCATCGCCGCCGCCCTGCTCGGCGACCCCCAGGTGCTGCTCTTCGACGAACCGGTCAACGGCCTGGACCCCGAGGGCATCCACTGGATCCGCAACCTGATGAAGAACCTCGCGGCCCAGGGCCGTACGGTCTTCGTCTCCTCCCACCTGATGAGCGAGATGGCGCTGACCGCCGACCACTTGGTCGTCATCGGGCAGGGCCGGCTGATGGCGGACACGTCCATGAAGGACTTCATCCACCAGAACTCGCGGTCGTACGTCCGGATGCGGTCCCCGGAGCGGGAGCGGCTGCTCGGTCTGCTGCGCGACGAGGGCATCCACGCGGTGGCGGTCGGCGACGGCTCGCTGGAGATCGACGGGGTGCCCGCCGAGCGGCTCGGCGAACTGGCCACCGTCCACCGTCTCGTCCTGCACGAGCTGAGCTCCCAGCAGGCATCCCTGGAGGAGGCGTTCATGCGGCTGACGGCCGGGTCGGTGGAGTACCACGCGCACGACGACGAACCGCACACCGCACCGGGCCGGCCGCCCTGGCCCTCGCAGCCCCCGGGGCCGGCCGGTGCGGGGCCCGATGCGCCCCGGGCGGCCGGCTGGGGCGCCGACTGGCGGAAGAAGAGGAGCTGACCGATGGCGGTGATCGGGCAGGTCATCCGTTCGGAGTGGACCAAGATCAGGTCGGTGCGGTCCACGGTGTGGACGCTGGGCACCGCCGTCGTGGTCACCATCGCGATCGGCGTGCTGATCTGCACGCTGGTGGGCAACGACTTCGCCGCCATGCCGGCCCGGGAGCGGCTGTCGTTCGACGCCACCAACCTGAGCTTCGCCGGGATGGGGCTGGGCCAGCTCGCGATGATCGTCTTCGGGGTGCTGGTGGTCTCGAACGAGTACGGCACCGGCATGATCCGCGCCTCGCTGGCGGCCGTACCGCAGCGCGGCACCTTCCTGTTCTGCAAGCTGCTGGTGGCCACCGCGCTGGTCTTCGCCGTGGGCCTGGCGACCAGCTTCGTCGCGTTCTTCGCCGGACAGGCGGCGCTGGGCGAGGGCCTGCGCGCGCACCTCGGCGATCCGGGGGTGCTGCGCGCGGTGATCGGCGGCGGCCTCTATATGACGCTGATCGCGCTGTTCTCGATGGCGGTCGCCACGATGCTGCGCAGCGCGATGCTCTCGCTGGGCATCCTGATGCCGTTCTTCTTCCTGATCTCGCAGATCCTGGGCAACGTCTCCGCGACCCGCAAGGTCGGCCGCTTCCTGCCGGACCAGGCGGGCCAGAAGATCATGCAGGTGGTGCCCCCCGTCGGCAACGACGTGCCCTACGGCCCGTGGGGCGGACTCGGCATCATGATCGCCTGGACCGCGGCCGCCGTGATCGGCGGCTACGTGCTCCTCAAGAGGCGGGACGCCTAGGGCCTGTCCGATGGGTCGGGGTCGGAAAGGCCGCGGCGCCTGGTGCGGTGCATCGCAAGGCGCCGGAGCGTCTCGATAGCGGAGCTATCGGGATGATTCGGCAACGCCGCGAGGTGCCGTGCCAGGCGTCGCGGGCCCGGCCCGGACCCATCGGACAGGCCCTAGCTCTCCGCGCCCGCCCCCGCAAGGCGCTCGCGCACCGTGCGGCGAAATTGACGGGAACCGTCAACGGCCGGATAGCCTCCTAACCCTCACGGGGGTACGAGAGCACCTCTGCCCCGACCATCTCGCGAGGGGCGGAGAATGATCGAGGCAGTCGGCCTGACGAAGCGCTACGGCGCCAAGACGGCCGTGTACAACCTGTCGTTCCAGGTACGGCCGGGTGCGGTGACCGGCTTCCTGGGGCCGAACGGCTCCGGCAAGTCGACGACCATGCGCATGATCCTGGGCCTGGACGCACCGACCTCGGGGCACGCCACCATCGCCGGCCGCCCGTTCCGCAGCCTCCCCAACGCCCCGCGCCAGGTGGGCGCGCTGCTCGATGCCAAGGCCGTGCACGGCGGCCGCAGCGCGCGCCAGCACCTGCTCTCGCTCGCCCAGCTGTCGGGCATCCCCGCCCGCCGGGTCGACGAAGTGCTCGGCGTGGTCGGCCTCCAGGACGTCGCGGGCCGGCGCTCCAAGGGCTTCTCGCTCGGTATGGGCCAGCGCCTGGGCATCGCCGCGGCGCTGCTCGGCGATCCGCAGGTGCTGCTCTTCGACGAGCCGGTCAACGGCCTGGACCCCGAGGGCATCCTGTGGGTGCGCAACCTGATGAAGCAGCTGGCGGCCGAGGGCCGCACGGTCTTCGTCTCCTCCCATCTGATGAGCGAAATGGCGCTGACCGCCGACCACTTGATCGTGATCGGCCGCGGACAGCTGCTGGCGGACATGTCGGTCAAGGACTTCATCTCGGCCAACTCCGCCGATTTCGCCCGGGTCCGCACCCCGGACACCGAGCCGGAGCAGCGCGAGAAGCTGACCGCCGCGATCGGTGAGGCGGGCGGCCGGGCGACGCCGGAGCCGGACGGCGCGCTGCGGGTGACCGGACTGCCGCTGCCCCGGATCAGCGATCTGGCGCACGAGGCCGATGTCCGGCTCTGGGAGCTGTCGCCGCACCAGGCGTCCCTGGAAGAGGCGTATATGCGGATGACGCAGGCCGCCGTGGACTACCGCTCGACCAACGATCCGCGGGCCGGTCTGCAGCAGGCCGCCGCCGGGTACGCCCCGCAGGGCGGCGTCCCGGGGTACGCGGGTGGCCGGCCCCCGATGCCCGGCCAGGAACAGCCCAATCCGTACGCCCAGCAGGCTCCCTACGGCCAGGTGCCCGCCGCCGCCCCGGGGCCGGGCTATCCGCCGCCGGCACAGGGTCACCCGTACGGGGCACCCGCGTCGTACGGCGCACCCCACCCTTACGGGCAGCAGCCCTCCCCCACGCTCGACTCCGCACCCGCCGCCGGGCACCCCGCGCCGGCCGGTGCCCCCGCACCCCTGCCCACGCCGCAGAACGAGGACGCCCGATGACCAGCCCTCAGCAGCCGCAGCCCCAGCCGCAGCCTGAGCGCGGACCGCATGACGCCGGCGCACCGCAGCAGCCGATGCCGGTTGCACCGCCGATGCCGCCCACCGCACCGCCGGCCGCACCGCCCCAGCCGCAGGGCCGGCCGGAGCAGCCGGCCGACCAGCAGGCCGCGCCGGCGCAGCCCACGCCCGCGCCCGCGCCCGCGCCCGCCAAAGAGGCCGGCACGATGATGCTCCAGGCCCAGCCGGCGCCCGGCGGGCCCGCCCCCGCCAAGGAGGCGGGCACGATGATGCTGCAGGCGCAGCCGACGCCCGAGCAGCCCGCGCCCGGTCAGCCCGCCCCGGCCGGGCAGGCGGGCACGATGATGCTCCAGGCCCAGCCGATGCCCGAGCCCCGGCCGCTCGCCGCACACGGTCCCGGCAAGGACGCGGGCACGATGATGCTCCAGTCCCAGCCCCCGGCCGCCGCGCAGCCCCCGGCCGCGGCCCAGCCCCCGGCCCAGGGCCCCGCCCCGGCAGCGCAGCCGCCGGCCCCGCACCAGCCCCAGCCCGGTTACGCCGGACCGGGCATCGGCGGATACACCTCGCCGATCCCGGTGCGCCCGACCCACCTCGGCCATGCGCTGGCCTCCGAGTGGACGAAGATCCGCTCGGTGCGCTCGACGATCTGGACGCTGGGCGTGATGCTGCTGCTGATCGTCGGCATCGGTCTGCTGGGGACCGTCGCGGCGGGCTCCGACCGCGAGATGGACCCGCTGCTCGGCGTCGGCTTCGTCGGCGTACTGCTCGGCAGCCTGTGCGTGATCACCCTCGGCGTGCTGTCGATCTCCTCGGAGTACGGCACCGGCATGATCCGTACGACGCTGACCGCCTGCCCCAGCCGTATGCGGGTGCTGACCGCGAAGGCGCTGGTCTTCTTCACGCTGGCGCTGGTGATCACGACGGTCGCCACCTCCCTGGTGGCGCTGCTGGACTCCGCGATGCTCAATGGCCCCGCGCCGACCGCCGACCAGTGGCTGCGCGCCACCGTCGGCGCCGGTCTGTACGTGGCGCTCCTCGGTCTGCTGGCGCTGGCCGTCGGCACGCTGCTGCGGCACTCCGCGGGCGCCATCAGCACCATGATGGGAGTGGTGCTGCTGCCGATGCTGCTGGCGCTGTTCCTGCAGGGTGAGAGCGTCAAGGAGGTCCAGCGGGCCCTGATCGAGTACTCGGTGCCCAGCGCCCTGGCCACGCTCTACGACATCCCGTTCCTCAGCACCGGCCCGTCCGGCTGGACTCCGCTGTGGATCCTCGCCGGGGTGACCGCGGTGGTACTGGGCGGTGCCTACGCCGCCCTCGCCCAGCGCGACGTCTGACGCGCACCACGCGCTCGGTACTCAGTATCGGGGCGCGTTCCGGGACCGCTGGAGCCGCGCGCTCCGGCGGTCCCGTGCGTTCCAGCACGCCTTGTGCCAGTGCCGGCGGTCGTCGACGTCGCCGTGCCGCGGCCAGGCGACCACATGCGGGACCCCGGGCGGGATCTCCTGGTCGCAGCCGGGGCAGCGGTAGTGCTTGGCCGCGCCGCCGCCCCCGACCTGCCGCACGACCCAGTCCTCGCCGCGCCACTCCTCGGTCTGCTCCAGGCCGTAGCGGTCACCGCCCGTGCGGTCGATGGGCTTCGCACCGCCGCGCTGGCGGTTTCGACGCGGGGACACAGAACACCTCGGGATGCGTACGGGGTCACGGGCTGTCACCAGCGTACGCGGCGCCGTCGGGGGTAGGCGCCGCGCGACGGGATTCTGCGATCATCGGGAAATTCCGCGCCAGGCCGTGCCCTTGGCACGTGTCAGCCGTTGTTGCCTGTAAGGGGGGAGTCGCGTCGGCTGCGAGGAGGCAGAGAGCGATGCGCGTTGGGGCTTTCATCCTGGCCGCTCAATTCCCCGGTCAGGGACAGGGGGAGGCACTGCACCGCGCGGTGCGTTCCGCGGAGGTCGCCGAGGAGGCCGGGCTCGATGACGTCTGGCTGGCGGAACACCACTTCGTGCCGTACGGCGTCTGCCCGAGTGCGGTGACCCTGGCCGCGCTGCTGCTGGGCCGCACCCGCAGGATCGGCGTCGGGACGGCGGTGAGCGTGCTGCCCACCCAGCATCCCGTGGCGCTCGGCGAGCAGGCCGCGCTGCTGCACCTCACCTCCGACGGCCGTTTCACGCTCGGTGTCGGCCGCGGCGGCCCCTGGGTCGATCTGGAGGTCTTCGGCGCCGGGCTCGCGGCGTACGACCACGGCTTCCCCGAGTCGCTCGATCTGCTGCTGCGCTGGCTGCGCGAGCCCAGGGTCGGCGCGCAGGGCGAGCGCTACGCCTTCCGGGAGGTGGCGGTGGTGCCGCGGCCGGATCAGGCGCTGGGCGATCCGGACGATCCCTGCACGGTGCCCCCGGGTCCGCCGGTGGTGGTGGCCTGCACCTCCCCCTCGTCGGTGCGGATGGCCGCCGAGCGCGGGCTGCCGATGCTGCTGGGCATGCACTGCGGCGACGAGGAGAAGGCGGAGATGGTCGCGCTGTGGCGGACCGCCGCGCGGGAGGCCGGCCGGGACGGCGACGAAATCGCCGCGGCCGAGCATGTCTCGGCGGGCGTGGTGCAGGTCGCGGACGGCCGCGCGGGGGCGACCGAGACCCTGACGAAGGCGATGCCCGGCTGGCTGCGGCAGGGGCTGGGCGCGCATGTGACGGTCGACGGCCGCTACCGCGCGATGCGCGATCCACTGGCCTATACGGAGTTGCTGTGCCGGCTGCATCCCGTGGGCCCGCCGCGCCTGTGCGCGGACCGTCTGGCGGCGTCCTCGGAGCGTACGGGCATCACCCGCTTCGCGCTGCTGGTCGAGGGCTCCGGTGATCTCGCGGCGACGGAGGAGAACGTCCGCCGGTTGGGCACGGAGGTCATGCCGCAGCTGGGGTGAGCCCGCCCGGTGCGGCGCGGTCGGGCGTGCGACGGCGCCGTGCCGTGAAGGTGTCATCGTCCGGGCTCGCGGTGGTGCTGCCGCTGGCACAGCGTTTCGGAGCGCGCCCAGCCCCTCGTACGCAGCGGCAGCAACTCCGATCAGCAGTCGCGGAGTTCGGGCGACTGGTTCAGCAGTTGGCCCCGGATCGAGGTGAATCGGGCCAGGCGGTCGTCCACCGCCGAGTCGAGCGGGAAGACCGCGACCCGGTGGCAGTTCTGGAAGGCGAGCCGCACACCGAAGTGGCGCTCGAGCGAACCACGGATGGCGTCACTCGCCAGTGCACGCAGCAACTGGCCGCGCGCCTGCTCGTCCGGCGGGGGCGTCTGATTGTCGGCGAACTCTCCGCCGTCCACCTTCAGCTGGGCCACCAGAGAGCTGATCATCCCCCATGCGTAAGGCAGGGATTTCCGGACGCAGTCGACAAATGCGGCTTCGTCGACCTCGCCTCGCTCGGCCTGTTCGAGGAGGGCCGGTGAGACGTCGAGCGACATGAGGTTCTCCTCTCGCGGCCCCGCCGGGACGGACGGGGCCTAGGGACGGGACTAGGGGTTCCGCGACGGAGCGTGATCGCCTCACAACCCCCCGCTTCAACGGTATGCCGCGCAAGAGGCCCGCACCAGGAGATTGCACATACAACCGGCCAATGGCGAACGCCGGGGGTGCGGGGATTTCCCCCGTAAAGGCACCGTGGTCCAGGGCGAATCGCGCAGCGGGCCTCCGGTCGAGTAGCGTGACGCCCCATGCGTCTCGTCATCGCCCGCTGCTCCGTGGACTACGCGGGCCGGCTCACCGCCCATCTCCCCTCCGCCCCGCGCCTCATCCTGGTGAAGGCGGACGGCTCGGTCTCCATTCACGCGGACGACCGCGCCTACAAACCCCTTAACTGGATGTCCCCGCCCTGCACTCTCAAGGAGGGCGACGGCAGCGTGTGGACGGTGGAGAACAAGGGTGGCGAGAAGCTCATCATCACCCTTGAGGAGGTCATGCACGACTCCTCCCACGAGCTGGGCGTCGACCCGGGGCTCATCAAGGACGGCGTGGAGGCGCACCTCCAGGAGCTGCTCGCGGACCGTATCGAGACCCTCGGCGAGGGCTACTCCCTGATTCGGCGTGAATACCCCACTGCCATTGGCCCGGTGGATATCTTGTGCCGGGACGCTGATAACCAGACCGTGGCGGTCGAGATCAAGCGGCGTGGCGAGATCGACGGCGTCGAGCAGCTCACCCGCTATCTCGAACTCCTCAACCGCGACCCGCACTTGGCGCCCGTGAAGGGCGTCTTCGCCGCTCAGGAGATCAAGCCGCAGGCCCGGGTGCTGGCCACCGACCGCGGTATCGGCTGCGTCGTACTGGACTACGACGCGCTGCGCGGCATCGAGGACGACAAGCTCCGGCTGTTCTGACCCCGCCGCTCCTGCGGCACGGACACAGCGCAACGGCCCGGTACGTGTGTACCGGGCCGTTGCGCTGTCCGTACGGGCCGTCAGGCGGCCGGCGCGCTCTCCGTGCCGTCCGCGGCGCCGGGCGAGCCGCTCCCGGCGGACGAGCCGCTCGCCGTCGGGCTGCCGATCGAGGACGCGGCGGAACTCTGCGACGGGGGCTCCGACGACGGGTCGGTCGGGGTGGGCTCCGTCGGCTCGCCGGTGGGCTCGGTCGGCGTCGGGTCGGTCGGCTCGGCGGTCGGCGGATGGGTGGGCCGGGTCGGCCGTCCGGTGGGCCGGGTGGGCCGCGCGGTCGGCTCGGTCGGGCCGGTGGTGGGGTCCGCCGTCTCGGTGCCGGGGTCGGTCGGCGAGCCGCTGGTGGCCGGGCCGCTGGACGAGGGGGACGGGCTGCCGGAGCGGGAGGCGCCGCCGGGCCGGGAGGTGCCCGGGCTGGCGGAGGGCCGGTCGGAGCCGGTCGCGGGCTCCTCCGCCGGCAGGTCAGGGGTGCTGTCGTCGGTGGTCTGCTCGGTGCTGACCTTGTCGTCGGGGGCGCCGTCGCCGCCCGAGGTCGCGCCGAGGGTGACGATGGTGCCGAGGACGGCCACCAGCAGCGCACCGGCGCCCGCGGCCACGAGGTTGCGGCGGGCCCCGCCGAACAGCCTGGCCGCCTTGCCGGTGCCGGTGCCCGTGCCGCTGCCGGCGCCGCTGATGGTGGCCGCCGGGACGACCGCGGTGGCGGCGGTCTGCGCGGCGCTGCGGGCGGCGAGCGGGGACGCGGCCGCCCCCGCGGCGGGCCGGCGCAGCTTGGCGGTCGAGACGGCGTCGGAGGGTGCGGCGGCCGCTTCCTTGGGCGCGGCCGGCTGCGGGGCAGCGGCCGCGGTGACCTGCGGGACGACCGCGGTCGCCGCCGAGGCGGCCCGCGCGCGGTCGGTGACCAGCGCCAGCGCCCGCCGCCCGGCCACCGCGCCGTTGCGGTCGGAGAGCACCCCGCGCAGCCCGATGGCCGCCTCCAGCTCGGCGCGCGCCCGGTCGACACTGCCGCTGCACAGCGCCAGCACGCCCAGTTCGTGGTGGAAGTAGGCCTCCTCGGCGACCTCGCCGGCCAGCCGCGCGGCCTCCTGGCCGTGCCGCAGGGCACGCTCCCAGGCGCTCCAGTGCAGCGCCGCGGCGAACGCGGGGGCGGCCGTACGGGCCAGCAGCACGGCGGCGCTGGCGTGGCCGCTCTCCCGGCTCCCGGTCAGCACGCTCATCGCGGCCAGCGCCACATCGGCCTCGGCGGCGGCCCGTTCGGGGGTGACCGAGGGGTGCCCGGCCCACCAGGCGTAGTGCTGGGCGACGGTGTGGGCCCGGGCGGCGGAGCCCTCGGCGTAGCCGGCGGCGGTCAGCTGGTCCGAGACGGTCGCGGCGAGCCGGTAGTGCCCGCCCACGGGGCTGATCAGGCCGCAGGCCAGCAGCTCGCCGAGGGAGGCGTCGGCGTGGGTGTCCTGGGTGAGGGCCGGCAGATGCGCCGGGTGCGGCAGCTCGCCGCCGAGCGCGATGGCGAAGCGCAGCGTCTCCTGGGCGGCGGCGCTCAGCCGGGAGGCGAGCAGCGGGGCGGGGGCGGCGGCCGCACCGAGCGACGGCAGCGGCACCTCGGGGCGCTCGCCGGACCCGGTGTCCCCGCCGGACTCGCGGCCCTCCTCGGGGAACAGGCCGTAGCCGTCGTCGAGGGCGCCGGGGCCGTCGTGCAGCGCCTCGCGCTGCCGCAGCAGTGCGGCGGCCTGCACGAACCGCAGGGGCAGCCCCTCGGACTCGAACCAGAGGTCGGCGGCCCAGGCCGTCTCGTCCTCGCTGAGCGAGCGGTCCAGCGCGCGCTCCAGCATCCGTACGCAGCCGGCGCGGCCGATGCCGCCGAGGAAGACCTCTTCGAGGTGCGAGCCGGCGCTGGGGGCCGCGACGTCGGGGGTGGCGGCGATCAGGAAGGCGCACTCGGGGGTGGCGTCGAGCAGCTCGTCGAGCGCGGCACCGCCGAACTCCAGGTCGTCCAGGACGACGATCGCGCCGATCTCGGCGACCATCCGCAGCATCTCGGGCCGGTCCGGGCGGTGCGCGGGCGCGCGGTGCACGGCGGCGAAGAGCGCGTAGAGCACGTCGGTGGCGTTGCGGTGGTAGCCGGAGAGCCGGACCACGCCGTCGGGCGCGAGACCGGCGCAGGCGGTGGCGACGGCGTCCAGCAGCCGGGTGCGGCCCGAGCCCGAGGGGCCGGTGACGCGGACGGAGCGGCCGCGGGAGAGCAGCCGGACCAGGCGCTCGATGTCCTCGGTGCGCTCTTCGAGCGGGGCGTCGTGCCCGGTGGCTCCGGGCGGGCCCGGGGGCGGCGGGGGCGCGGCGGCGCGGTCGGCCGCGGTGCGCTCCTCCTCGTCGAGCTTGCCGGGTGCCGCGGGCCGCTCCCCCGGCGGGCAGGGTTCTATCTCACTGCCGTCGACGGGGTTGACGGTGACGAGGTAGGGGCCCGAGACGAGCCGGACGACGCGGGAGAGCCCGCCGGAGCCGCCCTGCGCGCCGCCGAACGCGGGGGCCGGCGGCTCGGCAGGGGTGTCCTGCTCGCCGTACTCCTCGGGGCCCCGGTGGGTGTTCGGGTCCATGCTGCAAGCTCCCAGATGCTTCGTTCCACTCCGCCGGCTCCGACAGGTCGTTCTCGCTGTCGTGTCCGGTCCGGTGCCCGCCGCGGGTGATGACACACGGGCGGGAACCGAACCTTAGACCTGGAGGACGGAACATTGCACCGCCGGGGGCGGCTCCTGCCCGGAACTTCCGGGATTGGCCGGTATCACGTGGTATACGACATTTCTGCCGTTCGATGGTTCACGCTTCACAGCGCTTTGTGCGCTCTGCGCTCTCCCCGGGGACGCCCGGGTCCCGGGCGTCCCCCGAGGGGCGGCCGCGGCCCGCCCCTCACACCCGGGGAAGCGATTCCGCTTCGATGCCGCCCTCGATGGCGAGGATGCGGTGGAGCCGGGTGGCGACCAGCAGGCGCTGCATCTGCGGGGGCACTCCGCGCAGTACCAGCCTGCGGTTGACCCGGCCGGCGCGACGGTGCGCGCCCATGATCACGCCGAGGCCGGTGGCGTCCCAGGAATCCAGCTCGGTCAGGTCCAGCACCAGGTCGCCCCGACCGGAGTCGACGGCGGTGTGCAGGGCCGTACGGGCGTCCGCCGCGCTGCGGACGTCGAGGCGGCCCCCGACGACCAGCTCGGCGTGGTCGCCCCTGATGTGCATATGCGCTCCCCTAGTCATGGGTTCGTGCATGGACGTCTACAGATCTGACTGCCTCTCGTACGGCGAAGTTGCCGCCTGTAAGCGAACCGATACCGATTTTCACCCCATGGGGTGACCCCCGCAGGCCCATCGACCTGACGCGGCATCAGTGCTCGTAGAAGCCCTGCCCACTCTTGCGGCCGATATCGCCCGCGTCGACCATCCGTCGCATGAGCTCCGGCGGCGCGAACTTCTCGTCCTGGGACTCGGTGTAGATGTTGTCGGTGGCGTGCATGAGGATGTCGATGCCCGTCAGGTCGGCGGTGGCCAGCGGCCCCATCGCGTGGCCGAAGCCCAACTTGCAGGCGGTGTCGATGTCCTCGGCGCTGGCCACGCCGGACTCGTAGAGCTTGGTGGCCTCGACGACCAGCGCGGCGATCAGCCGGGTGGTCACGAAGCCGGCCACGTCGCGGTTGACGACGACGCAGGTCTTGCCGACCGACTCGGCGAACGCCCGCGCCGTGGCGAGGGTTTCGTCACTGGTCTTGTAGCCGCGGACCAGTTCGCACAGCTGCATCATCGGCACCGGCGAGAAGAAGTGCGTACCCACGACCCGCTCGGGGCGGGAGGTGGCCGCCGCGATCTTGGTGATCGGGATCGCGGAGGTGTTGGAGGCCAGCACGGCCTCGTCCTTGACCAGCTTGTCCAGCGTCTGGAAGATCTCCCGCTTGACGTCGATCCGCTCGAAGACGGCCTCGACGACGATGTCGGCGTCGGCGGCGGCCTCCAGGTCGGTCGTCGTGGTGATGCGGGCCAGCGCCTGCTCGGCGTCGGCGGCCGCCAGCTTCCCCTTGGCGACGAACTTCTCGTACGAGGCCTCGATGCCGCCCTTGCCGCGGGCCAGCGCCCCGTCCGTCACGTCACGCAGGACGACGTCCCAGCCGGCCTGGGCGGATACCTGCGCGATACCGGAACCCATCAGTCCGGCGCCGATGACGGCGAGCTTCTTTGCCACTGCTGTCCCCTCACACCCTGTGCATTTGAAAGCCTGTCGGTCTTTGGGTGACGTTAGCGGTCGTCGGCGATCCTTTGGTGGGTTAGAGATGCGCGTCACGCCCGCCCGTCACCCGACCACCGCCCCGTAACGAGGGCCTTCGGGCCGCACCGGCCATTTTGTATTGCGGACATCACACCGGCGAGCGCCGGCAGAGGTCAGCCGTCCGCCCGTACGGCGTAGTTGAGGACCCGCTCGCTCAGCAGCTCCTCGATCTCGTCCAGCAGGGCGAGGGCCTCGCGGGAGACCTCCGCGGGCTTACGGCCGGCGAGCATCTCCTGGACGATGGCGGTCATCAAGGTCTGGTGCACCCAGCCGATCTGGCCGGCCATCAGGCCGGGCATCGGGTCGCCGTCCGGGGCGCCGGTCTCCTGCCTGAGCGTGACCTCCAGGTCCTCGTACTGCTCCCGCTGGAGGTGCCACAGGCGGGCCTGGAGGGTCGCCGAACCGTGGACGACCTTCATGAAGCGGTCATACCCCTCGATCAGCCCGACCTTGGGCGAGACGCTCACCACCTCCTCGCGCAGCTCCCGCAGCACCGCGGCGGCGGCCGACTCCCCCGCGGCCCGCGCCCGCACGAACCGCGACAGCCGGTCGACCAGGCCCTTGCCCCGGTCGAGGAAGAGGTCCTCCTTGGCCGGGAAGTAGTTGTAGACGGTGTTGACGGAGACCTCGGCGGCCTCGGCGATCTCCGCGATGGTCACCGCGTCGAAGCCGCGCTCCATGAACAGCCCGGTCGCCAGGTCCGAGATGTACTGGCGGGTCTGCCGCTTCTTGCGCTCCCTGAGTCCCTCTGCCATGTCCTGATCCTACCCATCGGTGGACTCTCTGAAATTTTGGTGGCATTGCAATTTTTAAGTCTCTCTGTTTTTCTATGGCCATGGCAGTCATCAGCACGTCCGGTCTCGCCCGGACCTTCACCACCAAACAGGGCACCGTCGAAGCCGTCCGGGGCATCGACCTCACCGCCGAGCGCGGCGAGATCCTGGGCTTCCTCGGCCCCAACGGCGCCGGCAAGACCACCACCCTGCGGATGCTCACGACCCTGCTGGCACCCACCGGCGGCAGCGCCACCGTCGCCGGCTGCGACCTGGCCGGCGACCCGGCGGGGGTGCGTCGGGCGTCGGGGTACGTCGCCCAGTCCGGTGGCGTCGACCCGAACGTCTCGGTACGCGAGGAGCTGTTCACCCAGGCCCGCCTCTACCGCCTCGGCAGGGCCGAGGCCCTGGCCCGGACCGAGGAGTTGGCCGCGGATCTGGGCCTGGGCGAACTGCTCGACCGCAAGACCGCCGCACTGTCGGGCGGCCAGCGGCGCCGGCTGGACATCGCGATGGGCCTCACCCACCGCCCCCAGGTGCTGTTCCTGGACGAGCCGACCACCGGACTCGACCCGGGCAGCCGCGCCGACCTGTGGGAGCTGGTCCGCCGCATCCGCGCCGACCACGGCACCACCGTCTTCCTGACCACCCACTACCTCGACGAGGCCGACGCGCTCGCCGACCGGCTGGTGATCGTCGACAAGGGCGTGGTGGTCGCCGAGGGCACACCGGACGCCCTCAAGCGCACCCACGCCGGCTCCCCCGACGCGTCCCTGCAGGACGCCTTCCTCGCCATCACCGGGCGCGGCCGCACCCCCGCCCAGGACACCGCCCCGGCCGCCGCCTAGGAGCCCCCATGCCGTCCCTGCTGTCCGACATCGCGCTGATCTTCGGGCGCTACGCCCGCCAGACGCTGCGCTCCAAGCTCCACATGCTCTTCGGCGTGCTGATGCCGCTGCTGTATCTGTTCTTCTTCGGCCCGCTGCTGACCGGTCTGCCGCTGACCTCCGCCGGCAGCTCCTGGCAGGTGCTGGTGCCCGGTCTGCTGCTCCAACTCGCCCTGTTCGGCGCCTCGTTCTGCGGCTTCGGCCTGATCGTCGAGAAGCAGTACGGGGTGGTGGAGCGGATGCGGGTGACGCCGGTGAGCCGGCTGGCGCTGCTGCTGGGGCGGGTGCTGCGGGATGCCGCGCTGTTCGTCTTCCAGGCCGCCCTGCTGGTCCTGGCCGCGCTCGCCATGGGGCTGCGGGCACCTCTGCCCGGCATCCTCATCGGCTTCGGCTTCGTCGCCGTGCTGACCGTGGCGCTCGCCTCGCTGTCGTACGCGCTGGCCATGAAGGTGGCCGCCCCGCAGGGGTTCGCGCCGGTCGTCAACGCGTTGACCATGCCGTCGATGCTGCTGTCCGGGCTGATGCTGCCGATGTCACTGGGGCCCAAGTGGCTCGATGTGCTCTCGCACTTCATGCCGTTCCGTTATCTCGTGGACGCGGTGCGGGCCGCGTTCGTCGGCGCGTACGCCTCCTCGGCCCTGGCCTGCGGCGTCCTGGTCGCGCTCGGCTTCGCCGCGCTGTCCGTGACCCTGTGCACCCGGGCCTTCAGCAGAGCCGCGGCGTAGGCTCGCACCCATGGTGAATCTGACGCGCATCTACACCCGCACCGGCGACAAGGGCACCACCGCCCTCGGCGATATGAGCCGTACCGCCAAGACCGATTCGCGGATCGCGGCCTACGCGGACGCCAACGAGGCCAATGCGGTGATCGGTGTGGCCCTGGCGCTCGGTTCGCTGCCGGAGGAGGTCGCCACCGTGCTGCTGCAGGTGCAGAACGACCTCTTCGACGTCGGGGCCGACCTGTCGACCCCGGTGGTGGAGCACCCCGAGTTCCCGCCGCTGCGCGTCGAGCAGCGGTACATCGACCGGCTGGAGGCGGAGTGCGACCGCTTCCTGGCGGAGCTGGAGAAGCTGCGCAGCTTCATCCTCCCGGGCGGTACGGCCGGCGCGGCCCTGCTGCACCAGGCATGCACGGTCGTCCGCCGCGCCGAACGCTCCACCTGGGCGGCCATGGACGAGCACGGCGACACCATGAACCCGCTGACCGCCACCTACCTCAACCGCCTCTCCGACCTGCTGTTCATCCTGGCCCGTACGGCCAACAAGGAGGTCGGGGACGTGCTGTGGGTACCGGGCGGCGAGCGCTGACGG
This sequence comes from Streptomyces sp. NPDC026575, assembly GCF_055567415.1. Lineage (NCBI taxonomy): Bacteria > Bacillati > Actinomycetota > Actinomycetes > Kitasatosporales > Streptomycetaceae > Streptomyces > Streptomyces sp. NPDC026575. The sequence goes on along the minus strand of NZ_JBVHQM010000012.1, from coordinate 29,453 downwards.
CGCCGGCGCGAAGGAGTGCGGGAGGGGTGCCCGGCGGTGAGCGTCCGGGCACCGCTCAGCGCAGCGTCTTGTGCTCCGGCCGGTCCGCCGTCTGCTGGGCGGCGGCCTTGGCGGGGTCCTTCTTCTGCCAGAGGAGGTAGGAGACCGCGATCACCCCGTGGATGATCAGGATCCGCATCGAGGTGCCCTGCCACTCGCGCAGCGAGGCGATGTCGCCGTCGTCCCCGACGTACCAGATGGCGATCTGCAGCAGCGCGACGGCGATAGCCACCCACAGCACCGTGCGCAGCCAGAGCATCCCCTCGTGCCGGGCGCGGGCCAGGCCGTACTGGGGCGGCTTGACCGGCGGCGGGCCGCCCGCGAAGCGGTGCAGGAAGTGCCCGTCGACCCACTTGATCGTGTAGTGGCCGTAGGCGACGGTGTAACCGATGTAGAGGGCGGCCAGGCCGTGCTTCCAGTCGGCGGACGCGCCGTTCTTCAGGTCGATCGCGGTGACGATCAGCAGCACCAGCTCCAGCACCGGCTCCATCAGCAGCACCGCCGCCCCGGTGCGCGGCATCTTCGCCAGATAGCGCAGCGCCAACCCGGCCGCCAGCAGCACCCAGAAGCCGACCTCACACGCGATGATCAGCGTGACGACCACGGCTGTCTCCTTTCCCGCCCCTCCGTCGAACGCCTCAAGCCTCCCAGCGGCCGCCGCCCGGAACGTCGTCGCACACGACGATCCGCGACTGCATCTTTCGATGTAGCGCGCGAGGTGCGGGGATGACCCCGACGTGGAGGCAGCGGACCCCGGCGCCGTGTTTGATGGAGGGGTGACCGCCAGATCCCCCGCCGCCGTCGGACGGCCGCACCGCCTCGATGTGCTCATCGCATGCGGCGGGCTGCTCGGCGGACTGCTGCTGTGGGCGATGGATCTGCACGGCGGCCCCCCGCGCCTGGGGCTGCCGCCCGCGCTCACCCTCGTCGCGCTCGCCGCGATGTCGGCGGCCGAGCTGATGCGCCGTACCGCCCCGATGACCGCGCTGGCCGTCGCGGTGCCGGCGCTGGCACTGGACATCTGCGCCGGCACGCTGGTCGCCACCGTCCTGATGTTCACGGACGTGGTCTACGCGGCGGTGCTCTACGGCCCGCCGGCCGCGGCCCGCCGGATCCCGCTGCACTCGGTCCTGGTGACGGTGCTGGCGGCGATCGCCCTGACCGCCCTGTGGCACAGCCCCCAGGTCGTGATGGCCGTCATCGCCGCCGCGCTGATCACCATCGCCCCGGCCTGGACCGGCGTCATCATCCGCGACCACCGCGACGCCGCCCAGTCCGCCCGCCTGCGCGCCGAGCAGATCGCGCTGCTGGCCGAGATGGACCGGACCCAGGCGGTGGCGGGCGAGCGCGCGAAAATGGCCCGGGAGCTGCACGACATGGTCGCCAACCACCTGTCCGCCATCGCGATCCACGCCACCGCCGCGCAGTCCATCGACGACCCGTCGTCGACCCGTGAGGCGCTCGGGGTGATCCGTGAGAACAGCGTGCAGGGTCTGGCCGAAATGCGCCGCCTGATCGGCCTGTTGCGGGACCCCCAGGCGACCGGGCAGGCGGAGGAGCCCGCCGCGACCCCCACCCTCGACGGGCTGGAGGCGCTGCTCGCCCAGGCCCGCGCGAACGGCGCGAGCAGCGGCCTGACCTTCGTGCTGGACGACGCCCGCGGGCCGGACGGCCTACCGGGCGGGCCGCGGCCGACGGCGCCGGCCGAGCTGGCCGCGTACCGCATCGTCCAGGAGTCCCTGACCAACGCGCTCAAGCACGCCGCGCCCGGTGAGGTGCGGGTGCGCCTCGCCCATGAGCGCGGTGGGGCGCTCACCGTCACCGTCCGCAGCCCGTTCGCCGACCGGCCCGGTCCCCGCGCGCCGGGCTCCGGCGCCGGCCTGGTCGGGATGCGGGAGCGGATCGCCCTGCTGGGCGGGGCATTCGAGGCCGGCCCGGAGAGCGGGCCGGCCGGCAGAGTCTGGCTGGTGCGGGCAGCGCTGCCCGCCGCCGAGGAGGAAGAGCAACGATGACAGGCGCCGACGCGCAGCCGATCCGGGTTCTCGTCGCCGAGGACCAGTCCGCCGTACGGGCCGGGCTGGTCCTCATCCTGCGCTCCGCCCCCGACATCGAGGTGGTCGGGGAGGCGGAGGACGGCGAGGAGGCGGTACGGCTCGCCCGCGAGCTGCGCCCCGCCCTCGTCCTCATGGACATCCAGATGCCCCGCCTCGACGGGGTCTCCGCCACCCGCCAGGTGGTCGCCGAGCAGCTGGCGGACGTGCTGGTGCTGACCACCTTCGACCTGGACGAATACGTTTTCGGAGCGCTGCGGGCGGGGGCCGCCGGCTTTCTGCTCAAGGACAGCGACGCGGCGGCGCTGCTGACCGCGGTGCGCACGGTGGCGTCCGGCGAGGGGCTGATCGCGCCGGCGGTGACCCGGCGCCTGATCGCGGAGTTCGCCAGCCCCCGTACGGCGTCCCGGCCGGCCCGGGACGGTGCGGCGCCGGATCCGGCGGTGCTCGACGCGCTGACGCCGCGCGAGCGGGAGGTGCTGGGGTGTCTGGGGCGGGGGCTGTCGAACGCCGATATCGCCCTGCGGCTGGCGATGGCGGAGGCCACCGTGAAGACGCATGTCAGCCGGCTGCTGGCCAAGCTCGATCTGCGCAGCCGGGTGCAGGCCGCCGTACTGGCACAGGAGTTGGGAGTGGACGGGCCGTAGCGGGATGACCCCGCCGGACTCCTCGCGAGCCCCGGGGAATACCCTCCCCGACCCCCGCGTTGTGGCCCCGCAGGGGGCCCTCGCATCCCCTACGGGATCTGTTCGCCCCTCCCCTACTGGCCCGCCGCCCGTCAGCTACCGGCCGCGCCCGTCAGGCCACGTTCCCCCCTCCCCCGGACTCCGTCCGGGGGCAGCTCCACCAACGAGCTTCGCTGCCTCAAGCCACATTGACTCGCTGGCCGGGCGGCGCCGCCTCCAGCCACGCCAGGAAGCCGGTGAGCGCGTCCTCGCTCATGGCCAGCTCCAGGCGGGTGCCGCGGTGCCCGCAGGCCAGCACGATGGAGTCGGAGAGCAGCGCCAGCTCCTCCTCCCCTTGCGGGGTACGGCGCTGCAGGACCTCGATGGCGGAGCGCTCCAGGAGACGGCGGGGCCGGGGCGCGTACGAGAACACCCGGAACCACTCGATCCGGTCACCGTTGTAGCGCGCCACGCCGTAGATCCAGCCCTTGCCGCTGGGCTCGTCCTCCGGCACGTTCCAGCGCAGGCTGCAGTCGAAGGTGCCTCCGGACCGCTGGATGAGCCGCCGCCTCAGTCCGAAGACGAACAGCCCCACCAGCACCAGCACCACGACCGCGCCGCTCACAAGCAGAGCGAGGACCATCTCGACCGACCTCCTCGCCTCGTTGGGGGTGCCCCCGCGCCGTCGAAGCGTGGGGGAGGGAAACGCACCTGCATTGCCTCAGCCGCGAGCCGCTCCGGGGAACTCCCGGGCAGCCCGCGGCTGAGGATCGATCTCGTCGGTGGCGGGGCTCAGTGAACGCCCGTCACCGCACGCAGTCGGACATCGGCGCGACGCTCGGCGGCCGCGTCAGCGTCCGACTTCGCTCGCTCCAGGGCCCGCTCCGCGCGCTGGACATCGATCTCGTCCGACAGCTCGGCCACCTCCGCGAGCAGAGACAGCTTGTTGTCGGCGAACGAGATGAAGCCGCCGTGCACGGCGGCGACGACGGTGCCGTCCCCGCTCTCGCCGGTCGTACGAATCGTCACCGGGCCCGACTGCAGCACGCCGAGCAGCGGCTGATGTCCGGGCATGACGCCGATGTCGCCCGACGAGGTGCGCGCGACGACCAGGCTGGCCTCGCCGGACCAGACCTGACGGTCCGCGGCGACCAACTCGACGTGCAGCTCAGCCACGATGGCTCCTCGGGTCTCCACCTGCCTGGTTCGGCAGATGTTGGGTCAAATACTAGTGGTCGTACGGACCGGGGGCGGCCAGGGCCGCCCCCGATACCGTGCCGGGGTCAGGAGACGCCCAGCTCCTTGGCATTGGCCTTGAGGTCCTCGATGCCACCGCACATGAAGAACGCCTGCTCGGGGAAGTGGTCGTAGTCACCGTCCGCGATCGCGTTGAACGCGGTGATCGACTCGTCCAGCGAGACGTCCGAGCCGTCGACACCGGTGAACTGCTTCGCCACGTGGGTGTTCTGCGACAGGAACCGCTCGATACGACGGGCGCGGTGGACGGTGAGCTTGTCCTCCTCGCCCAGCTCGTCGATACCCAGAATCGCGATGATGTCCTGGAGGTCCTTGTACTTCTGCAGGATCGTCTTGACGCGCGAGGCGCAGTTGTAGTGGTCCTGCGAGATGTAGCGGGGGTCCAGGATCCGGGACGTCGAGTCCAGCGGGTCCACCGCCGGGTAGATGCCCTTCTCCGAGATCGGGCGCGACAGAACGGTGGTCGCGTCCAGGTGGGCGAAGGTGGTGGCCGGCGCCGGGTCGGTCAGGTCGTCCGCGGGGACGTAGATCGCCTGCATCGAGGTGATCGAGTGACCGCGGGTCGAGGTGATGCGCTCCTGCAGCAGACCCATCTCGTCCGCCAGGTTCGGCTGGTAACCCACCGCGGACGGCATACGGCCGAGCAGCGTGGAGACCTCGGAACCCGCCTGGGTGTAGCGGAAGATGTTGTCGATGAAGAAGAGCACGTCCTGCTTCTGCACATCGCGGAAGTACTCCGCCATGGTCAGACCGGCCAGCGCGACGCGCAGACGGGTGCCCGGCGGCTCGTCCATCTGACCGAAGACCAGCGCGGTCTTGTCGATGACGCCGGAGTCCGTCATTTCCTCGATGAGGTCGTTGCCCTCACGGGTGCGCTCGCCGACACCGGCGAACACCGACACACCGTCGTGGTTGTTCGCCACGCGGTAGATCATTTCCTGGATCAGAACGGTCTTGCCGACACCGGCACCACCGAACAGACCGATCTTGCCGCCCTTGACGTACGGGGTCAGCAGGTCGATGACCTTGACGCCGGTCTCGAACATCTCGGTCTTGGACTCAAGCTGGTCGAAGCCGGGGGCCTTGCGGTGGATGGGCCAGCGCTCGGTGACCTCGGCAGCCGCCTCCGGCTTGTTGAGGATCTCACCGAGGGTGTTGAACACCTTGCCCTTGGTGATGTCGCCGACCGGGACGGTGATCCCGGCGCCGGTGTTGGTCACCGGGGCCTGGCGGACCAGGCCGTCGGTGGGCTGCATGGAGATGGCACGGATCAGGCCCTCGCCCAGGTGCTGGGCGACCTCAAGGGTCAGGATCTTCTTGGCGCCGGCCTCGGCCGGGTCGGCGACCTCGACGGTCAGCGCGTTGTAGATCTCCGGCATCGCGTCGACGGGGAACTCCACGTCGACGACCGGGCCGATGACCCGGGCGACGCGGCCCGTTGCCGTGGCCGTTTCAACAGTGGTGGTCATAGTGGTCAGTCACTCCCCGCGGTCGCGTCGGCCAGAGCACTGGCGCCACCGACGATCTCGCTGATTTCCTGGGTGATTTCGGCCTGTCGGGCCGCGTTGGCAAGCCGCGAGAGCGACTTGATGAGCTCTTCTGCGTTGTCGGTCGCCGACTTCATCGCACGTCGCGTGGCGGCGTGCTTGGAGGCGGCGGCCTGCAGGAGCGCGTTGTAGATCCGCGACTCGACGTACCGCGGAAGCAGGGCGTCGAGGACGTCCTCGGCCGACGGCTCGAAGTCGAAGAGCGGAAGGATCTCGCCCTTGGACGACTCCGCCGACTCCGCGGCCGCCTTGTCGAGGGACAGCGGCAGCAGCCGGTCGTCGAGCGCCGTCTGCGTCATCATCGAGATGAACTCGGTGAAGACGATGTGGAGTTCGTCCACGCCGCCCTCGGCGGTGTCCTTCTGGACGGCCTCGATCAGCGGCGCGGCGATCGCCTTGGCGTCCGCGTACGACGGGCTGTCGGTGAAGCCGGTCCACGACTCCACGACCTTGCGCTCGCGGAAGCTGTAGTACGACACCCCCTTGCGCCCGACGATGTACGCGTCGACCTCCTTGCCCTCGGCCTTGAGCCGCTCGGTGAGCTGCTCCGCGGCCTTGATGACGTTGGAGGAGTAGCCGCCGGCCAGGCCGCGGTCGCTCGTGATGAGCAGCAGCGCGGCCCGGGACGGCTTCTCCGCCTCGGTCGTCAGCGGGTGCTGGGTGTTCGAGCCCGTGGCAACCGCCGTCACCGCGCGGGTCAGTTCACTCGCGTACGGTGTCGACGCCGCCACCTGGCGCTGCGCCTTGACGACGCGCGAGGCGGCGATCATCTCCATCGCCTTGGTGATCTTCTTGGTCGCGGTGACGGAGCGGATGCGACGCTTGTAGACCCGGAGCTTGGCTCCCATGGATCAGGTCCCTTCCGTCGTCACTTGCTCGTGCCGGCCTGGGCGTCCTCGCCGAGCAGCTTGCCGTCCGAGGTCTCGAACTGCTGCTTGAAGCCGTCGACGGCCTCGGAGATCGCACCGATGGTGTCGTCGGACATCTTGGCGCCCTCGCGGATGCTGGTCAGCAGGTCCTTCTTCTCCCGGTGGAGGTGGTCCAGGAGCTCCCGCTCGAAGCGGCGGATGTCCTCGACCGGCACGTCGTCCATCTTGCCGTTGGTGCCGGCCCAGATGGAGACGACCTGGTCCTCGGTCGCGTACGGGGAGTACTGGGGCTGCTTGAGCAGCTCGGTCATGCGCTTACCGCGCTCCAGCTGCGCCTTGGAGGCCGCGTCCAGGTCGGAACCGAAGGCGGCGAACGCCTCCAGCTCGCGGTACTGGGCGAGGTCCACGCGGAGCCGGCCGGAGACCTGGCGCATGGCCTTGTGCTGGGCGGAACCACCGACACGGGAGACGGAGATACCGACGTTCAGCGCCGGACGCTGGTTGGCGTTGAAGAGGTCCGACTCCAGGAAGCACTGGCCGTCGGTGATGGAGATGACGTTGGTCGGGATGAACGCCGACACGTCGTTCGCCTTGGTCTCGACGATCGGGAGGCCGGTCATCGAGCCGGCGCCCATCTCGTCGGAGAGCTTGGCGCAGCGCTCCAGCAGACGCGAGTGCAGGTAGAAGACGTCGCCCGGGTATGCCTCACGGCCCGGCGGACGGCGCAGCAGCAGGGACACGGCGCGGTAGGCGTCGGCCTGCTTCGAGAGGTCGTCGAAGATGATCAGGACGTGCTTGCCCTGGTACATCCAGTGCTGGCCGATGGCCGAGCCGGTGTAGGGCGCCAGGTACTTGAAGCCCGCCGGGTCGGACGCCGGGGCGGCGACGATGGTGGTGTACTCCAGGGCGCCGGCCTCCTCCAGCGCACCGCGCACGGACGCGATGGTGGAGCCCTTCTGGCCGATGGCGACGTAGATGCAGCGGACCTGCTTCTTCGGGTCGCCCGAGCGCCAGTTGTCGCGCTGGTTGATGATCGTGTCGACGGCCAGGGCGGTCTTGCCGGTCTGGCGGTCACCAATGATCAGCTGACGCTGGCCGCGGCCGATCGGCACCATCGAGTCGACGGCCTTGTAGCCGGTCTCCATGGGCTCGTGGACCGACTTACGGACCATGACGCCCGGGGCCTGCAGCTCCAGGGCGCGGCGGTCCTCGGACTCGATCTCGCCGAGGCCGTCGATCGGGTTGCCCAGCGGGTCGACGACGCGGCCGAGGTAGCCCTCGCCCACGGCGACCGAGAGCACCTCACCGGTGCGCTGCACCGGCTGGCCCTCCTCGATACCGCTGAACTCGCCGAGGACCACCGCACCGATCTCGCGCTCTTCCAGGTTCAGCGCAAGACCGAGCGTGCCGTCCTCGAACTTCAGCAGCTCGTTCGCCATCGCCGAGGGAAGGCCCTCGACCTTCGCGATGCCGTCTCCGGCCTCGCTTACCGTGCCGACCTCCTCGCGCGAGGCCGCGTCCGGCTTGTACGCCTGGACGAAGTTCTCCAGCGCGTCCCGGATCTCCTCCGGCCGGATCGTGAGCTCCGCCATCTGGGTTCCCTGCTCTCCTTGTTGGGCCCGAAGTTACTTGCGGGGGTCTGGGGGATGTCCCCAGGGGGTTTCCGCCTACGGCCCAACTCGGGCCGCCGTCATGCTTGTGCTGGTCCCCGGGGCTTCTTCCGGACCGCAGCCGGACCTCTCGGTCCGGCCGGCTGGCCCGGCGCCTGGCCGCCGGTTGTGCAGCTCTTGAGTTGGTGGCTGGGTCAGCCGGCCATCCGCCGGGCCGCCTCGTCGAGGCGCTCCGCGATGGTCCCGTTGATGACCTCGTCGCCGATCCGTACCTGCACACCGCCGAGGACCTCGGGGTCCACGTCGAGGTTCAGGTGGATCTGCCGTCCGTACAGCGAGGACAGGGAGGCGCTCAGCCGCTCCCGCTGCCCGTCGCTGAGGGGCACCGCGGAGGTGACCACCGCGACCATGCGGTCCCGGCGGCTCGCCGCCAGCTTGGAGAGGGCGTCGAGCCCCGCTTCCAGGCTACGGCCCCGCGGCTGTGCGACAAGACGGATCACGATCCGCTCGGTGACCGGGTTGGCCCGGCCGCCCAGCAGCGAATGCAGCAGCTCCGTCTTGGCCGCGACCGTCGCGTTCGGGTCGGTCAGCGCACGACGCAGCTCGCCGTTGGAGCCGACGATCCGGGCGAACCGGAACAGCTCGTCCTCGACGTCGTCGAGCCCGCCGGCCCGCTGGGCCGCGACGAGGTCGGCGCTGAAGGCCAGCTCCTCGAGCGCGTCCGTCAGGTCGCGCGAGCGCGACCAGCGGGAGCGGACCATGCCGGTGACCAGGTCGAGAGCCGGTCCGCCGATCTGGCCGCGGAGCAGCCGTCCGGCCAGTTCGGCCCGCGCCTCGCCGGCCTGCGCCGGGTCGGTCAGGACCCGACGCAGCGACACCTCGCGGTCGAGCAGAGCGGTGACGGCAGCCAGCTCCTCGGCGAGCTTCGCCGCGTCGACGGCAGCGTCGTCCGTCAGCGCGTTGAGCTGCTCGCGTGCGGAGGCGAGTGCCTCGCGGCTCGCTCCGTTCATCGGCCGGCCTCAGCCTTCGTCGTGTCCGTCGCCGCCTGGGCCTCGAGCTCGTCGAGGAAGCGGTCGATGGTCCGGCTCTGCCGGGCGTGGTCCTCAAGGGACTCGCCGACGAGCTTGCCGGCCAGCTCGGTGGCGAGCGTGCCCACGTCCTGCCGCAGTGCCTGCGCAGCCGCCTTGCGGTCCGCCTCGATCTGGGCGTGACCGGCAGCGATGATCTCCTCACGCTGCCGCTGGCCCTCGGCGCGCATCTCAGCAATGAGAGTCGCACCCTGCTCCTGCGCCTCCTGGCGCAGGCGAGCGGCCTCGTGGCGGGCGTCGGCCAGCTGGGCCCGGTAGTCCGCGAGCACCTGCTGGGCCTCGGCCTGAATCGCCTCGGCGTCCTCCATCCGGCCTTCGATCAGCTTCCGACGCTCGTCCAGAACCTTGTTGATGGTCGGGAGGAGCTTCTTGGCCAGGATGCCGAAGACGATGAAGAACGCGAGCAGGCCGATGACCAGCTCCGGGATCGGCGGGACCAGGGGGTTCTCGGGAACCTCCGCCGCCATGTTCACCAGGGGCTTCACATCAGTGCCTTCCGTCTAAATGGGTGTCGATGTGGTTCGTTTACTTGAAAACGAAGCCCATGACGATGCCGATGAGGGCGAGCGCCTCACAGAAGGCGAAACCCATGATCTGGTTGGTGCGGATCAGGCCGGCGGCCTCGGGCTGACGAGCCAGGGCCTGGGTGCCGTTACCGAAGATGATGCCGACGCCGACGCCGGGGCCGATCGCGGCGAGGCCGTAGCCGATGGCGCTGGCGCTGCCGGTGAAGGCGGTCGCGGAGGCGAGGTTGACAGTCTCGAGAGCAGCGGACATGCCGTTACTTCCTTCTCATTTCACGGACCGGTGGGGGTTGGCCACCGGACAGCTGTTGGGGCTGGGAGGCGGGGTGCTCAGTGGTGCTCGGCGAGCGCGCCCTGGACGTAGTTGCAGGCCAGGAGGACGAAGACGTACGCCTGGACAGCCTGGATGAAGAGCTCGAAGGCCGTCATCACGAGGGTCATGAGGAACGAGGCGCCGGCGTAGACGATGCCGATGCCGTTCAGCAGGTACCAGCTCGCGATGGTGAACATCAGGATCAGCAGGTGGCCGGCGAACATGTTGGCGAAGAGCCGGACCGCGTGGGTGAAGGGCCGGATGATCATGTTCGACAGGAACTCGATGACGACGATCAGCGGGAGCACCCAGCCGAGCGACTTGTCATAGCCCGAGACGTTCTTCAGACCGCCGATGAAACCGTGCTTCTTGAAGGTCAGGTAGACCCACAGGATGTAGACGATCGCCGCGAGGCCGATGGGGAAGGCGATGACCGATGTCACCGGGAACGCCATGACCGGAATGATCGACCACAGGTTCATGATCCAGACGAAGAAGAACAGCGAGACCATCAGGGGGACGTACTTCTCGCCCTCCTTCTTGCCCAGCGCGTCATAGACCAGGCCGCGGCGCACGAAGTCGTAGCCCGCCTCGCCGACCATCTGGAGCTTTCCGGGCACGACCTTGGCCCGGCCGAATGCGGCCCAGAAGAACCACACCACGACGACCGTGCTGAGCAGAGCCAGCAGCATCGGCTTGTTGAACTCGTAGCCGCCGATCGTGAAGAGCGGTTCGAATACGAACGAATGAAGACCCGGGGCCTCGAAGCCACACCCCGGAATGAGGAGGTGGCACTCCGTGTTGAAGGCGAGCATCGTTTCAGCACTCACCGCGGGCTCCTTCAGCGTGGCGCATGGGTACGGCAACCTCGTTGTGTCGGCGCGGCGTTGAGCCACGGAGCGGCACTGGACTGGTCTTACGGATTTGGGGGCGGCCGGCCGGCGCTGGGCCGGGCCGGATCACAGGCATCGGCCGCGAGAACTGCCCGTTTCCTTGAGTGGAACTCGGGAGCTCAGCCGCCTGCGCCATCTGTGCCGCAGTTGGCACCGGACGATAGCAGGCCCGCATGAGGGCATTTATTTCGGCCCTACGTGTCACGTCGGCGACCCCGCCGTCTCCGCCTTCTTCGCATCGGCAGAGTCGGGATCAACGTAAAGAACTTTCGCCTTCATATGGCCGCGGGTCTGCGCCGCGATCCACATGAGGGTCGTGCCGAGCAGGGTGAACGCAAATGCCTTGGTGTCGAAGAGGGTTGTGTCCTTGAAGGCGATCAGGAAGACCAGCACGAACAGGATCTGCGTCGTGTAGAGCAGCAGGCCCATCATCTGGAACAGCTGCGGGAGGTTCTTCGCGGTCTTCTGCAGGACAACCAGGCCCGCCCCCATGACGAGCATCACCAGCGCGGTGCCGACGACGGCGCCGATCGCTCCCTGCGCGCCCGCGACCACCGCGCTCACGACAACGGCGAGGGCGCCGATGGCGAGCGTGGGCACAACGGCGTGAAGGAGTAGTCGGGCGTCATTCGACTGCATGGCGGCGCTCCGGCAAAGGGTGTGGGGTGTGTCGTCAGGGACGAGCGTAGACCCGGCCTGAGGCTGAACCTGAGGCCCAAGGACAGTCGCACTACGGTCCTTCGGCTCTGTCGCCGGGTTTCGTGAACGGTATCACAAACTATTTGATGAGGTCTTTACCTGGTTCGTGTGGACCCTGTCACACCTGAGCGTGAACCTGCGCGTTGGTGCACTGACGGCCGGCTTTTTGTCTGGTATGGGGTCAACCGCCCCGGTTTTCGATGCCCGTTCGGGCGACCGGACAGCCGTATCAGCGATGACTCCCCGCCCTCCGGCGGTCCACGAAGCGTGACCGGTCGCCGATCGCGGTGGCCCCGTGGAGGCCCGCCGGGACCGGCTCGCGCTCCTCCTCCGCCGCATCGGCGCTCCCGCCGTCCGCCCCCGCCATCGCCGGTGCCACGGCCGTACGGGTGACCCTGCGGTAGCGGGGCGGAACCATCCACTCCGCCCAGCGCGGCGCCCGCGGGGTGAAGCGCGGCAGCAGGAGCAGCACCAGGCCGACCGCGCTCAGCAGCACGATGCCCAGCACGATCCACATGCTGGCGTTGTTCGCCGAGTACGCGACCGCGCCGAACGCGATCAGCGCCGACCAGAAGTACATGATCAGCACCGCCCGGCTGTGCGAGTGCCCGATCTCCAGCAGCCGGTGGTGCAGATGCCCGCGGTCGGCGGCGAACGGCGACTGGCCCTTCCACGTACGGCGCACGATCGCCAGGATCAGGTCGGCGACCGGCACCGCGATGACCGTCAGCGGAAGCAGCAGCGGGATGTAGACCGGCACCATCGCGTGGGTGGCCTCGCGCAGACCGCCCGCCTTCAGGTTGAGCAGGTCCGGGTCGACCTGGCCGGTCACCGAGACCGCGCCGGCCGCCATCACCAGGCCGATCAGCATCGACCCCGAGTCGCCCATGAAGATCCGCGCCGGGTGCATGTTGTGCGGCAGGAAGCCCAGGCACATGCCCATCAGGACGACCGAGAACAGCGTTGCGGGCGCGGCCGCCTCGATGCCGTAGCCGAACCACATCCGGTACGCGTACATGAAGAACGCCGCGGCCGCGATGCACACCATGCCCGAGGCCAGACCGTCCAGGCCGTCCACGAAGTTCACCGCGTTGATGGTGATCACGACCAGCGCGACGGTCAGCAGCGTGCCCTGCATCGGGGTCAGCGAGACCGTGCCGACGCCGGGGATCGGGATCCACAGGATCGTCAGGCCCTGCAGGACCATCACACCCGCGGCGATCATCTGGCCGCCGAGCTTGACCAGCGCGTCGACGCCCCACTTGTCGTCCAGCACGCCGAGGATCCAGATCAGCGCGGCGCCCGACAGCAGCGCCCGCGGCTCGTTGGAGTTCTCGAAGACGCTCTTGAGGTTGGTCAGATGCGAGGCGACCAGCAGGCCGGCGCACAACCCGCCGAACATCGCGATGCCGCCGAGCCGCGGTGTCGGCTCGCGGTGCACATCGCGCGCGCGGATCTCCGGCATCGCACCGGCCGCGATCGCGAACTTCCGCACCGGCCCGGTCAGCAGGTAGGTCACCGCGGCCGTGACGCACAGCGTCAGCAGGTATTCACGCACGGGCTGCCCCATTGGTATAGCTGGCCATCACAGCCCCACACCCTATGCGTGTCCGCCCCCTGGCCGTGAATACAGGAGAAGACGTCACGCGTCAGCGGACGGTTCCCGCCATCATCCGTGATCCGGATATGGCGGAAAGGCGTGGACCAATGCGACGGTCCTGGAGCGGATCTCGCCGTCCTCCCGCAGCGCCCCGACGATCAGCTCCGCGACCCGCTCCATCTCGGCCTCGCCCATCCCCTGGGTCGTCACCGCGGCGGTGCCCAGCCGCAGCCCGTTCCGGCGTGTCGCGGCCCGGTCGGCGCAGGGCAGCGCGCAGGTGTCCAGTACGATCCCGGCGGCCGCCAGCCGGCCCCTGGCGGTGCGGGCGTCCAGGTCGAGGGGCGTGGTGTCGGCGGTGATCAGATGGGTGTCGGTGCCGCCGGTGGTGATCGACAGGCCCTGCTCGGCCAGCGCCCCGGCGAGCGCCCGGGCATTGGCCACGACCTGGCGGGCGTACCCCGCGAAGGCGGGCGTGGCGGCCTCCGCGAAGGCGACGGCCTTGGCGGCGATCGCGTTCATCTGTGCACCCCCTTGAGTGAAGGGGAACACCGCGCGGTCGATCCGTTCGGCCAGTTTCGCCCCGCAAAGGATCAGCCCGCCGCGCGGCCCGCGCAGGACCTTGTGTGTGGTACCGCACACCACGTGCGCGTACGGGACGGGGCTGGGCGCCGCTCCCCCGGCGATCAGCCCGAGCGGGTGCGCGACGTCGGCGATCAGATACGCGCCGGTCTCGTCGGCGATATCGCGGAAGGCGGCGTAGTCGATGTGCCGGGGGTAGGAGATCGAGCCGCAGACGATCGCCTTGGGGCGGCGGGCGCGGGCCAGCTCGCGGATCACGTCGTAGTCCAGCAGCCCGGTCTCCTCGTCGAGGCCGTAGCCCGCGAAGTCGAACCAGCGGCCGGAGAAGTTGGCCGGCGATCCGTGGGTGAGGTGTCCGCCGTGCGGCAGGGACAGGGCCAGGACGGTGTCTCCCGGGCGCAGCAGGGCGGCGTAGGCGGCCAAAACGGCCGAAGACCCGGAGTGTGCCTGGACGTTGGCGTGTTCGGCGCCGAAAAGGGCCTTGGCGCGCTCCACCGCGATCCGCTCGGCGAGGTCGACGATCTCGCAGCCGCCGTGGTGCCGGGCTCCCGGATAGCCCTCGGCGTACTTGTTGCCCAGCGGGGAGCCGAGGGCGGCGAGGACGGCCGGTGAGGTGAAGTTCTCCGCGGCGATCAGCTGCAGCCCGTCGCTCTGCCGGGCGCTCTCGCCGAGCAGTACGCCGGCGATCTCGGGGTCCTGGCTCAGCAGCGCGGCGAAGTCCGGCGCGCCGGCCGGGTGGGTGACCCCCTCGCGGGCGGCGGCCCGGGCCCGTTCCTCGGCCGCCTCGGCCCCGCCGGCACCGGGGCCGGCTGCGGGCTCGGCGGCCGGCGCACGACCGGCCGGGGACTCGCTGCGGGGTGACGCGGTGGTAGCGGGCATCGCTGGCTCCGGGCCTCGTACGGGGACGTAGTCCCAATGTAGGCGCGGTGCGAGGATCGGGCGCGGTGTGCGGTCCTGTCGGGGATACCGGGGGTCCGGCGCCCGCGCCCAGGGCCCTGCTACGCCCGTGCGGGGACTCCCGTGAGGGCGGTGACGACCGGGTCCAGCGCCTGGTTGATCTCGTCGCCGATGGAGCGGAAGAAGGTGATGGGGGCCCCGTAGGGGTCGTAGACCTCGTCGGACTCCGGGTTGGGCGCCAGCAGCCAGCCGCGCAGCGCGGCGGCGGCGCCGACCAGCGCACGGGCCCGCTCGACCAGCCCGCCGTCCGGCAGGTCCGGGTCGGGTTCGGGCAGCGTGGCGGGGTCTATGGCCCGCACCAGCCGGTTGAACTCCTTGAGCGTGAAGGTGCGCAGTCCCGCGGAGTGGCCCATCGAGATCACCTGCGCGCGGTGGTCGCGGGTGGCGGTGAGGACCAGGTCGGCGCGGATGACGTGCTCGTCGAGCAGCTCCCGGCCGATGAAGCCGGCCGGGTCCGCGCCGTAGTCCGCCAGCACCGTGGCGGCGTGCGCCTCCATGGGGGCGCCCTCATGCCCCCAGGTGCCGGCGCTCTCGACGACCAGCCCGCCGCAGTGGGCACCGCCCAGGCGCAGTTCCAGGGCATGGCGGTGCAGCCGCTCGGTGATCGGCGAGCGGCAGACGTTGCCGGTGCTGACGTGGAGGATCCGGAAGGGGGGTGCGGGGGGTACCGGGGGAGGGGTGTCGCCGCCTGGTCCCGCTATGCCACGCCCCAGGGGCGCCATCAATTGGCCACCTCGAGCTCGGGTACCACCTTGCGCAGCTCGTCCGCGCTGATCGCGCCCTCGCGCAGCAGCACCGGGACCTTGCCGGTGACGTCGACGATCGAGGACGGTACGGCGGCGGGCGTGGGGCCGCCGTCGAGGTAGACGGAGACCGAGTCGCCCAGCATCTCCTGGGCGGCGTCGCAGTCCTGCGGGGACGGGTGGCCGGTGAGGTTGGCGCTGGAGACGGCCATCGGGCCGAATTCGGTGAGCAGCTCGATCGCGACGGGGTGCAGCGGCATCCGCACCGCGACCGTGCCGTGGGTCTCGCCCAGGTCCCAGGTCAGCGACGGCTGGTGCCGGGCGACGAGGGTGAGCGCGCCGGGCCAGAAGGCGTCGACCAGCTCCCATGCCTGCTCGGAGAAGTCGGTGACCAGCCCGTGCAGGGTGTTGGGGGACCCGACGAGGACCGGCGAGGGCATACCGCGGCCGCGGCCCTTGGCCTCCAGCAGGTCGCCGACGGCCTCCGCGCTGAAGGCGTCCGCGCCGACGCCGTAGACCGTGTCGGTCGGCAGCACGACCAGCTCACCGCGGCGGACGGCCGAGGCGGCTTCGCGCAGACCGGTCGCGCGGTCGGTCGCGTCGCTGCAGTCGTATCGCCGTGCCATTACGTCTCCTTCGCGCTGCGGTTCGTCAAATACGATAGTGCGGAGGGAAACCGCACTGTCACGCTCTGTTCCACGCCGCAGGGCGGCGGGCAGGGCTCGTCCGTCGTGAGACCCCTCCGGTGGCCGAGCGAGAAGCCCTTCGGGGCGGAGTCACTACGGGACCTCCTCGTGCGCAACGGGGCGTAATGGTCCGGTGCCCGGTTCACGGCATCGCCCTTCGGGCGGTCGCGAAACGCGGGCGGTTGTTGAGATCGGGGTGGTCGGCCGCGTCCGCCCATCCCTTCTCCTCGGTGAAGATCCACGGCACTTGTCCGCCCTGGGTGTCGGCGTGCTCGATGACGACCAGGCCACCGGGCCGCAGCAGGCGGTGTGCGGTCCGCTCGATGCCACGGATGGTGTCCAGGCCGTCCTGGCCCGAGAACAGCGCCAGCTCCGGGTCGTGGTCGCGGGCCTCGGGGGCGACGTACTCCCACTCGGTCAGCGGGATGTACGGCGGGTTGGAGACGACCAGGTCGACCTGCCCGTCCAGTTCGGGAAGCGCGGTCAGCGCGTCACCGTGATGGAGAACGACGCGGGACCCCTCGACGTTCTTGCGGGCGTACTCCAGGGCCTCTTCGGACAGCTCCACGGCGTGCACCCGCGAGCGCGGCACCTCCTGCGCCAGCGCCAGGGCGATCGCCCCGGAGCCGGTGCACAGGTCGACGATGAGCGGTTCGACGACGTCCATGGCGCGTACGGCGTCTATCGCCCAGCCGACCACCGACTCGGTCTCCGGCCGGGGCACGAACACTCCCGGCCCGACGTGGAGTTCGAGGTAGCGGAAGAACGCCCGGCCGGTGATGTGCTGGAGCGGCTCACGCGCCTCGCGGCGGGCGATCGCCTCCCAGTAGCGGGCGTCGAAGTCCGCGTCGGGGACGGTGTGCAGCTGGCTGCGCTTGACGCCGTGCACATGCGCGGCGAGCTCCTCGGCGTCGAAGCGCGGCGAGGGCACGCCGGCGTCGGCCAGCCGCTGGGTGGCCTGCGCCACCTCGGCGAGCAGCAGAGACCGGGGGCTCGGCCCGCGGCGGGGCCGCTGGGGGTCGCTGTGCCCCCCGGGGGATTGCTGCACTGGGGTCCTCCAGCCGGTTCGTGCAGGGTCTTACGGGTCGTGCCGCCTTACTGGGCGGCGGCGAGCTTGGCGGCCGAGTCGGCGTCGACGCACGCCTGGATGACCGGGTCGAGTTCGCCGTCGAGCACCTGGTCCAAGTTGTACGCCTTGAAGCCGACGCGGTGGTCCGAGATGCGGTTTTCCGGGAAGTTGTACGTGCGGATGCGCTCGGAGCGGTCGACCGTGCGGACCTGGCTGCGCCGGGCGTCGGACGCCTCGCGCTCGGCCTCTTCCTGGGCGGCGGCCAGCAGCCGGGAGCGCAGGATGCGCATCGCCTGCTCCTTGTTCTGCAGCTGGCTCTTCTCGTTCTGGCAGGAGACGACGATGCCGGTGGGCAGGTGGGTGATGCGCACCGCGGAGTCGGTGGTGTTGACCGACTGGCCGCCGGGGCCCGAGGAGCGGTAGACGTCGATCCGCAGGTCGTTGGCGAGGATCTCGACCTCGACCTCCTCGGCCTCGGGCGTGACCAGCACGCCGGCGGCGGAGGTGTGGATCCGGCCCTGCGACTCGGTGGCGGGCACGCGCTGGACGCGGTGCACCCCGCCCTCGTACTTCAGCCGCGCCCACACGCCCTGTCCGGGCTCGGTGGCACCGCCGCCGCCCTTGGTCTTCACCGCGACCTGGACGTCCTTGTAGCCGCCGAGGTCGGACTCGTTGGCGTCGAGGATCTCGGTCTTCCAGCCGACCCGCTCGGCGTAGCGCAGGTACATCCGCAGCAGGTCGCCGGCGAACAGCGCGGACTCCTCGCCGCCCTCGCCGGCCTTGACCTCCAGGATGACGTCCTTGTCGTCGCTGGGGTCGCGCGGGACGAGCAGCAGCCGCAGCTTCTCGGTCAGCTCCTCGCGCCGGGCGTCGAGCTCCTTGACCTCGTCGGCGAAGTCCGGGTCGTCCTGGCTGAGTTCGCGCGCGGTGTCGATGTCCTCGCCGGTCTGCTTCCAGTCGCGGTAGGTCGCGATGATCGGGGTGAGTTCGGCGTAGCGCTTGTTGAGCCGCATGGCCTCGCGCTGGTCGGCGTGGACCGCGGGGTCGGCCAGCCGCTTTTCGAGATCGGCGTGCTCGCCGATCAGTTCTTCGACCGCCTCGAACATCGTGGGTTCCTCTGCTGGCTGGTGGCTGTGTCTCCCGGGGACTGCTTCTGCGGCTTCGCCGCGCCGCCCCCGGCCCCCCGGCCGGACGGCTGGGACGACGAAACAAAGACGCCGGTCCGGTCACCCCAGGACAGGGGCGACCGGAAACCGGCGCCTTGAGAGTCGCTACTTCTTGGCAGCGGCGGCCTTGCCGAAGCGGGCCTCGAAGCGGGCCACGCGACCGCCCGTGTCCATGATCTTCTGCTTGCCGGTGTAGAACGGGTGGCACTCGGAGCAGACGTCGGCGCGGATGCTGCCGCCGGCAACGGTGCTACGGGTGGTGAAGGACGCGCCACAGGTGCAGCTGACCTGGGTCTCGACGTACTCCGGGTGGATGTCGCGCTTCAAGGGATTCTCCTAGGTTCGGGAGTGCACCGGGTCGTGTCGCGGATTACGTCACGTGAACCGGGGCCGACGGTCCAGTCTGCCAGGACTAGCCGTATCTCCCAAAACCGGGGTACGTGCCCGGCTATTCCCCGGCCGGTTTCCGGGCCCGGCGGACCCCCGCGACGGGACCGTGCGGCTACTTCACGTAGCTGTCCGTGCCGCCCTTGTCGCCGGCCGAGCCCTTGATCGCGGACTTGGGGATGTCCCGGTCCAGCCGCAGCGCGTCCCAGACCTGCTTGCCCTGCTTGGTCAGCGGCACCACGCGGTCGGGGTTGGCGGTGTCGTACGCGACCGGCAGCGTCACCATGTCGATGCTCTGCGAGCCGATGGAGCCCAGGCTCTTGGCCAGCCCGGTCAGCTCGCCGACCGAGTTGAGGTCGGTGTCGGTGGTGATGGCCTTGGTGGCCGTGTCGGCGACGTCGTAGAGCTTGGCGGGGTTGGTGAGCAGGCCGACGTTCTTGACCTGGTTCATCAGGGCCTTGATGAACGTCTGCTGGAGCTGGATGCGGCCCAGGTCGCTGCCGTCGCCGCCGGGCACGCCGTGCCGGGTGCGGACCAGGCCGAGCGACTGCTCGCCGTCGAGGGTGTGCTTGCCGGGCCGCAGATGCAGATGGCTGCTGTTGTCGTCGATCGCCTTGCTGGTGGTGATCTCCACCCCGCCCAGCGCGTCGATGAGCTTCTTGAAGCCGGTGAAGTCCACCTCGATGAAGTGGTCCATCCGGATCCCGCTGATCGATTCGACGGTCTTGACGGCGCAGGCCGGCCCGCCGACCTCGAACGCGGTGTTGAACATGGCTCGCTGCTCACCGGGGACGTTCTTGCCGTCCTTGGTGCTGCACGAGGGCCGCTCGATCAGGGTGTCGCGGGGGATGCTGACGACGCTGGCCTTCTTGTGGCCCTTGTAGACGTGCACGACCATCGCGGTGTCGGAGCGGGCGCCGCCCTCGTCCCGGCCGTAGTCGCCGTTCTTGCCGGCCCGGGAGTCGGACCCCATGACGAGGATGTCCATCGATCCGTCGTCGACGTTCTTGGGCCGGTCGTGGCCCAGGGCGGCGTTGATGTCGACGCCCTTGAGGTTGCCGTTGAGCTTGAAGTAGACGTATCCGAGTCCGGCGCCACCGAGCAGTACGGCGCTGACCACCGCGCACAGCGAGATGGTCAGTACCCGGCGGCGCCGGCTGGGCGCCTTGCGCCGGCGGCCCGTGGCACGTATGCCGCGAGCTCGGCTTTCGGCCGTCGCGGTCCCGCTGCTGTCCGCCATCTGCTCCTCAGTCCTTGGTCGCTCGGCTACCCCTCGCCGCCGCCGTGCTGCGTGCTGTCACGGCCCGTTGCTCCTTGTCAGACGGGAGGTCGACGGGAAGGGTTGCACAGCGTTCGGTGAGCGATTTCTTAGAAATTCGCCGAGGCGCTCATGGACGGGACGCGCGGGCCGCCCCTCTCACCTGGCCTTTCGTCCGGTTTTCGGCCATGGCTGAAACGTTGCCTCGGAAGCGGATCTGTGCCGAAGGTCTCAGATGGGGACTTCGTGCGGACCTCCGGACGCGGCACGGCTCACCAGCTCACCGGCTCCGGCGCACGCCGTACGGGGCACGCAGCACACAGCCCCCCTCACCCGTATGGGCGAGGGGGGCTGTGGCGCAGGCGCCGGGGCGTCAGTCGTTGCCGTTGCCCGCGGTCGGCGTCGTCTTCTGGATCTGCAGCAGGAACTCCGCGTTGGACTTGGTCTGCTTCATCTTGTCCAGCAGCAGCTCGATCGCCTGCTGCTGGTCCAGGGCGTGCAGCACCCGGCGCAGCTTCCAGACGATGGCCAGCTCGTCGCTGCCCATCAGGATCTCTTCCTTACGGGTACCGGACGCGTCCACGTCCACCGCCGGGAAGATCCGCTTGTCGGCGAGCTTGCGGTCGAGCTTGAGCTCCATGTTGCCGGTGCCCTTGAACTCCTCGAAGATCACCTCGTCCATCCGCGAGCCGGTCTCGACCAGCGCGGTGGCCAGGATGGTCAGCGAGCCGCCGTCCTCGATGTTGCGCGCGGCACCGAAGAACTTCTTCGGCGGGTAGAGCGCGGTGGAGTCGACACCACCGGACAGGATGCGGCCCGAGGCCGGGGCGGCGAGGTTGTACGCACGGCCCAGACGGGTGATCGAGTCCAGCAGCACGACCACGTCGTGGCCCAGCTCCACCAGGCGCTTGGCGCGCTCGATGGCGAGCTCGGCGACGGTGGTGTGGTCCTCGGCCGGGCGGTCGAAGGTCGAGGAGATGACCTCGCCCTTGACCGACCGCTGCATGTCGGTGACCTCTTCGGGACGCTCGTCGACGAGGACGACCATCAGGTGGCACTCGGGGTTGTTGCGGGTGATCGCGTTGGCGATCGCCTGCATGATCATGGTCTTGCCGGTCTTCGGCGGGGCCACGATCAGACCGCGCTGGCCCTTGCCGATCGGCGAGACCAGATCGATGATCCGGGTCGTCAGCGCGCCGGACTCACCTTCCAGGCGCAGTCGCTCCTGCGGGTAAAGGGGCGTCAGCTTTCCGAACTCCGGCCGCCCGCGGCCCTGTTCGGGCGCCACGCTGTTGACCGTGTCGAGCCGGACCAGCGCGTTGAACTTCTCGCGCCGCTCGCCGTCCTTGGGCTGGCGGACCGCGCCGGTGACGTGGTCGCCCTTGCGCAGGCCGTTCTTGCGGACCTGGGCGAGCGAGACGTAGACGTCGTTCGGGCCCGGGAGGTAGCCGGAGGTCCGGATGAACGCGTAGTTGTCGAGGATGTCCAGGATGCCCGCGACCGGGATCAGGACGTCGTCCTCGGACACCTGCGGCTCGTTGCCGAAGTCCTCGCGGCCACCACGGCGGCCACGGCGGTCGCGGTAGCGGCCGCGACGGCCCCGGCGGCCGCCCTCGAAGTCGTCGTCGTCATCCCGGCGGTCGCGCTGGCGCTGGCCGCCCTGGCCGCCCTGGCCGCCGTCGCCGGCGTCGCCCTTGCGGCCGCGGTCGCCGCGGTCGCCACGGTCGCCGCGGTCGCGCTGGCGCCGCTCGCCGCGCTCGCCCTTCTGCCCGCGCTCCTGACGCTCGCCCTTGCCGGGCCGGCCCTCGCCGGTCTCCTGCGGGGACACCGCGGTCTCGGTCCTGGCGTCCGCCTTGAGCTCGGTCTTCACCTCGACCTTGGTGTCGGTCTTGACGTCGCCCGCGGTCTCCGGGCTGCCCGCGGCGGCGGTCGCCCGGCGCCGGCGGCGCTCGCCGGCCGGCTGCTCGTCGCTGACCGGCTGACCCGGGATGTCGATCTGCTGCTGGGCGCCGGTCTTGTCCGCGGCCTTGTCGGCCTTGGCGCCGCGCTCGGCCTTGTCCGCCTTGGCGGCGGGCTCCGCGCCGTCGTCGCCGGTACGGGCCTTGGAGGTCGTACGGCGCTTGGGCTTGGTCTCGGTGTCGGCGGGTGCGTCCTTGGCAGCGGTGCCCGAGCCCGCGGCCTGCCTCTCCTTGATGACCTCGATCAGCTGGCTCTTGCGCATCCGCGCGGTGCCCTTGATACCGAGGCCGGAGGCGACCTGCTGCAGCTCTGCCAGGACCATGCCGTCAAGGCCGGTGCCGGAACGGCGGCGCCGCGTGGTGGCAGGCGCGGCGGGAGCGTCCGTGGCGGGCGTGGTGGCACTGCCATCGGTGCGCGCGCCCATCAGATCGGTGGTGTCGCTCACGAAGGGTCCTTCCCTGGAGCGGGCGTCGGCCTGTCTGGCTCGGCGACCGGTTGTGCTGTCCGGCTGGGTCCTTGGTCTCGTGGACTGGGCCGGGGCGGTGGTCCCGCCGGAAGTGGCGGAGAAATCAATTCATTGGTTCCGGCGCGATGAGATGCAGAGTGACTCATGTCGTCACGCCGATTCCGGAGCAAGCTCGCTACTGCTCAGGCAACTGCTCCAAGCAGTTTGGGAGGCTCCCGGAAGAAAGGTGGTCCCGAATGGGGACACGAAGCACAGCGCCACTGCGGCGTCTCGTACTCACTTGAGGTTAACACTACCGGATCCAACAAACATTCCCCCTCTCAAAGACCGGCAATCGTCGATCACCCGTGTGATCACCCGGCGAGCGGCAGCACACAGGCCCCTGCCGCGTCGAGGGTCAGCCGGTTGGCCGCCCACCCCTCACCCGCCAGCGCCGCGACCTTCTCGGCCGCCGCGTCCTCGACCAGCGCGAGCACCGTGGGGCCCGCACCGGACACGACTGCAGGGACGCCGTCCGCGCGCAGTCGGTTCACCAGGGCCACGCTCTCCGGCATCGCGGGGGCGCGGTACTCCTGGTGGAGTCGGTCCTCGGTCGCGGCCAGCAGCAGCTCGGGGCGCCTGGTCAGGGCCTCGACGAGCAGTGCGGCGCGGCCGGCGTTCGCCGCGGCGTCCACATGCGGGACGGTACGCGGCAGCAGTCCGCGGGCGGTCTCGGTGAGCACCGGTTTCCCGGGCACGAAGACCACCGGAACGATGGAATCGGCCGGATCCATCCGGATCGCCCGCGCGGTTCCGGTGTCCATCCAGGCGAGCGTGAAGCCGCCCAGCAGGCAGGCGGCGACGTTGTCGGGGTGGCCCTCGATCTCGGTGGCCAGCTCCAGCAGCGCGGTGTCGTCGAGCTTCTGCTCGCCGCCTATGGTCACCGCGCGGGCGGCGACGATGCCCGCGCAGATGGCGGCCGAGGAGGAGCCCAGGCCGCGGCCGTGCGGGATGCGGTTGGCGCAGACGATTTCCAGGCCGCGCGGCTGGCCGCCGAGCAGCTCGAAGGCGGTGCGCATCGACCGTACGAGCAGGTGGCTCTCGTCACGCGGCAGGGTGTCGGCGCCCTCACCTGCGATGTCGATGTGCAGCCCGGAGTCGGCCACCCGCACCACGACATCGTCGTACAGGCCCAGGGAAAGACCCAGGGCATCGAAGCCGGGACCGAGATTGGCGCTGGTAGCGGGGGTGCGCACCCGGACGGCGGCGGCGCGGAACGCGGGACCGGCCATCGCTCGATGACTCTCCTTGATTGATGCTGCGGTACTGCCCCGAAGCGCCGCGGCACCGAGATGCCCGGCCGGCTCGTGGGGTCTGTTCTGACCTGCCCTGAACACCACTGCGTTATGCGGTGGGGAGGGGAGTTGGCTGCCAGCCTATCGAAGGAAGGTTCTGTCGCGACATAGGGCGCACAGGAGGCGCACGATGCGTGTCGCGCGCCTTCCCGCGCCCCGGCACGGCCTTCACCGGGCTTTGCAGCCTTTGCACACTTTGCAATGTGCGGGTGACGGGACGCCGAGCGCCCCGTCACCGGGTGCCGTATGCGCAGGTCAGCGCCGTACGGCGGGAGGTGCTACGCGAGGCCGAGCCGCTCGGCCGCGGCGTCCGCGTCGATCGGGACCGTGACCGGCTGCGGCGCTCCGGCCACCGCCCAGTCCGGGTCCTTGAGGCCGTTGCCGGTCACCGTGCAGACGATGCGCTGGCCGGGGTCGACCTTGCCCTCCTCGGCGGCCTTGAGCAGGCCGGCGACGGACGCGGCCGAGGCGGGCTCCACGAAGACGCCCTCCTGAGCGGCCAACAGCCGGTAGGCGGCCAGGATTTGACGGTCGGTCACCTCGTCGATGAAGCCGCCGGACTCGTCCCGGGCGCGCTCGGCGTTCGCCCACGAGGCGGGGTTGCCGATGCGGATCGCGGTGGCGATGGTGTGCGGGTCCTTGACGACCTCACCGCGCACGATCGGCGCACTGCCGGATGCCTGGAAGCCCCACATGCGCGGGGTGCGGCCGGCGATGCCGTCGGCCGCGTACTCCTGGTAGCCCTTCCAGTACGCCGTGATGTTGCCGGCGTTGCCGACGGGCAGCACATGGATGTCCGGCGCGTCGCCGAGCATGTCGACGATTTCGAAGGCGGCGGTCTTCTGCCCCTCGATGCGCACCGGGTTGACGGAGTTCACAAGTGCGACCGGGTAGTTGTCGGACAGGCCCCGGGCCAGCGTCAGGCAGTCGTCGAAATTCCCGTCGATCTGGAGGATCTTCGCGCCGTGCACCAGCGCCTGGCCCATCTTGCCGAGCGCGATCTTGCCCTGCGGGACGAGCACCGCGCAGACCATCCCGGCCCGGACCGCGTAGGCGGCGGCCGAGGCGGAGGTGTTGCCGGTGGAGGCGCAGATGACGGCCTTGGCGCCCTCCTCCTTGGCGCGCGTGATGGCCATCGTCATGCCCCGGTCCTTGAAGGAGCCGGTGGGGTTGGCACCCTCGACCTTGAGGTGGACCTCACAGCCCGTGCGCTCGGAGAGCACCTGGGCCGGTACGAGGGGCGTGCCGCCCTCCCGGAGGGTGACGACCTCGGTCGTGTCGCTGACCGGAAGCCGGTCACGGTATTCCTCGATGATTCCGCGCCACTGACGGCTCGCGGTGGAATTGGCAGACATGGGTTCCTTTACTCCCCTTCGACCCGCATGATGCTGGCGACACCGCGGACGGTGTCCAGCTCGCGCAGTGCCCCGACGGTCGACGACAGGGCCGCGTCGGCCGCTCGGTGGGTGACGACGACGAGGGAGGCCTCGCCGTCCTTGCCCTGCTGACGGACCGTATCGATCGATACGCCGTGTTCGGCGAAGACCGTCGCGACCTGCGCAAGAACGCCGGGCTTGTCGGCCACGTCGAGACTGATGTGGTACCGCGTGACGACCTCGCCCATGGGGCCGACCGGCAGCGCGGTGTAGGCGGATTCGCCCGGTCCGGTGGCCCCGGCGAGCTTGTTGCGGCAGACCGCGACGAGGTCTCCGAGCACCGCGGAGGCGGTCGGCGAACCGCCCGCACCCGGCCCGTAGAACATCAGCTGGCCGGCCGCGTCGGCCTCGACGAAGACCGCGTTGTAGGCCTCGCGGACGGACGCGAGCGGATGCGTCAGCGGAATCATGGCGGGGTGCACCCGCGCGGTGACCGAGCCGCCGTCGGCCGCCCGCTCGCAGATGGCCAGCAGCTTGACCGTGCAGCCCATCCGCTTGGCGGAGGCGATATCGGCCGCGGTGACCTCCGTCAGCCCCTCGCGGTGCACATCGTCGATGGTCACCCGCGTGTGGAAGGCGATACCGGCCAGGATCGCGGCCTTGGCGGCGGCGTCGAAGCCCTCGACGTCGGCGGTCGGGTCGGCCTCGGCGTACCCCAGGGCGGTCGCCTCGTCCAGCGCCTCGCTGTAGCCGGAACCCGTCGAGTCCATCTTGTCGAGGATGAAGTTGGTGGTGCCGTTGACGATGCCGAGGACCCGGTTGACCTTGTCGCCGGCCAGCGACTCGCGCAGCGGCCGCACCAGCGGGATCGCGCCCGCGACGGCGGCCTCGTAGTACAGGTCCGCGCCGTTGGCCTCGGCCGCCGCGTGCAGCGCCGCGCCGTCGGCGGCGACCAGCGCCTTGTTGGCGGACACCACGCTCGCGCCGTGCTCGAAGGCGGTGGTGATCAGCGACCGCGCGGGCTCGATCCCGCCGATGACCTCGATGACGACGTCGATGTCGCCGCGTTTGACCAGCGCGGTCGCGTCGGTGGTGACCAGCTCGGCCGGCACGCCGGCGCGCACCCTGTCCGGGCGGCGCACGGCGATCCCGGCGAGTTCCACCGGCGCGCCGATGCGGGCCGCGAGGTCGTCCGCGTGCGTCGTCATGATGCGCGCCACCTCTGAGCCGACAACACCACAGCCCAGGAGCGCCACCTTCAGCGGACGCGTACGCATCATTCGACCTCTGCTTCTCATCGATTTTCGGCTTGCTCATGCACCAGCAGCCGGCCTGCTCATGCACCAGTCTCACGCACCGGACGGCAGATTCCGCCCGTCGTCCGGATGCCGAGACATTTATTTCATCCGGGGCCGGGCCCCGGCGATCCGGCCCTACCCGACATCCAACCGCAGGAGATCTTCCTCCGTCTCGCGCCGGACGATCACCCTGGCCTCGCCGTCCCTGACCGCCACGACCGGCGGCCGCAGCGCGTGGTTGTAGTTGCTCGCCATGGACCGGCAGTACGCACCGGTGGCCGGCACCGCGAGCAGGTCCCCGGGCGCCACGTCGGCGGGCAGGAAGGCGTCGCGTACGACGATGTCGCCGCTCTCGCAGTGCTTGCCGACCACCCGCGACAGCATCGGCTCGGCGTCGGACGTGCGCGACACCAGGGCCACGCTGTACTCCGCGTCGTACAGGGCGGTGCGGATGTTGTCCGACATCCCGCCGTCCACGGACACATACGTCCGCAGGCCCTCCAGCTCCTTGACCGTGCCGACCTCGTAGAGCGTGAAGGCCGTCGGCCCCACGATCGCGCGCCCCGGCTCGACCGACAGCCGCGGCACGCCCAGCCCCGCCGCCGCGCACTCCTTGCGCACGATCTCGCTCAGCGCCTTGGCGATCTCGTGCGGCTCGCGCGGATCGTCGTCCGAGGTGTAGGCGATGCCGAGTCCGCCGCCGAGGTCGATCTCGGGCAGTTCGATGCCGTGCTCGTCGCGCACCTCGGTCAGCAGCTGCACCACGCGGCGGGCGGACACCTCGAAGCCCGCCATGTCGAAGATCTGCGAGCCGATGTGGCTGTGGATGCCGATGAGTTCCAGACCGTCGAGCTTCAGCGCGCGGCGTACGGCCTCGGCGGCCTGCCCGCCCGCCAGCGCGATCCCGAACTTCTGGTCCTCGTGGGCGGTCGCGATGAACTCGTGCGTATGCGCCTCGACACCGACCGTGACCCGGATCTGCACGCGCTGGCGCTTGCCGAGCCGCTCGGCGATATGCGCGACGCGCACCATCTCCTGGAAGGAGTCCAGCACGATCCGCCCGACCCCGGCCTCGACGGCCCGGGTGATCTCCTCGGTGCTCTTGTTGTTGCCGTGCAGCGCGATCCGCTCGGCGGGCATCCCCGCGGCCAGCGCCGTCGCCAGCTCGCCGCCGGAGCAGACGTCGAGGTTGAGGCCCTCCTCGTGCAGCCACCGCACGATGGCCCGGGAGAGGAACGCCTTGCCGGCGTAGAAGACGTCGGCGTCCGGCCCGAAGGCGTCCTTCCAGGCCCGGCAGCGCGCCCGGAAGTCGTCCTCGTCCAGGAAGTACGCCGGCGTGCCGAACTCCTCGGCGAGCGCGGTCACGTCCAGCCCGCCGACGGTCACCACACCGTCGGCGTTGCGCCGGACCGTACGGGACCAGACGCGCGGGTCAAGGGTGTTGAGATCGGCGGGCGGCCCGGCGTAGTGCCCCTCGGGCAGCACGTCGGCGTGCCGGGGCCCTGCGGGATGCGCGGAACGGCTCATGGCGTGGAGATCCCCTCAAAATTCGTTCATCAGAGGTGTTCGGGAGCGGAGATGCCGAGCAGGCGCAGGCCGTTGGCGAGCACCGTTCCGCCGGCCTCGGCAAGGGCCAGGCGGGCACGGTGCACGGCCAAGGGTTTCTCGTCCCCTACGGGCAACGGCGCAAAGGCGTCGTGCCACCGGAAGAAGGCGTCCGCCGTCGCCTCCAGATGCCGCACCACCCGGTCCGGCGCCCGCAGCCGCGCGGCGCTCTCGACGACCGAGGGATAGGTGGCGAGGAGGGTGTGCAGGGACTGCAGGCTGTGGTCGGCGGGCCCGTCCGCGGCGCTGACCGCCGACGGGGCGCCCACGTCCCCCGGCTCGCCGGTGAAGCCCAGCTCGCGCGCGCCGCGCACCAGCGCCCGGCTCCGCGCATGGGCGTACTGCACCCGGAAGCGCGGATTGCTCTCCCGCTGCACCAGGCGCTCGGGCACCCGCACCGGATCGTGGGCGGCGGGCCGCAGCAGCACCCAGCGGGCCTCGTCGGAACCCAGCCGGCCGATGAGGGCGGCCAGCTCCTCGGGGGCGGCGGACCGCGCATCGCCGTCGACGCGGCCGGCCGGACCCCGCGCCCGGCGCCCCGCCGCCACCTCGATCCGCGCCAGCACCTCGGCCACGACGGCCTCGCGGGCACCGCAATCGGCCGCGACCGTCTCGCGTTCGCCGGAGCCGGCCGCAGGACCGGCCTCGGAACCCGTCCCGGAACCGGCCGCAGCACCGCCGACCGGGCCGTCCCCCGCACCGCGGTCCCCGTACCGCTCCCCCTGCGCCAGCACGTCCCGTACGAGCGCGGCCTGCGCCCCCTCACCCAGCGTGAAGTTCAAAAAGCCCGGACCGGCGATCTCGACCCGGGCGATCCCGGCGCTCCCGGCCAGCCGCTTCCGCAGAATCTCGGCGACCTCCCGGGCGGGCCGCCCCGCCGGCCCGGCGAGCTGCAGCGCGACATTGGAGGCGTAGTCCCCACACCCCGGCCGCGGCGGCGGCTGCACAACGATCCGCGCCGGCACGGGCACGGAGAGCTCCTGCTCCTCCACGGCACCGCGCACGGAGCGCAGGACGGTACGGGAGAGCTCAGCGGGGGTCACGGGACAAGCGTATGGGAGAACAGGGGCATCCACGCGACCCGGTTTCGCCTTGTGGACACTCTGCGGCGCCCCCGGCCCGGCCCACCGGGCGTACGGGGCCCAGCCGAGCACGGCCTGCGCTCACCAGCGCCCGGCCGTGCACGGGGCTCGGGCTCACCGGGCCCCATCCGTGCAGGGCGCTTGGGCTCACCTGGACGCCAGCCGGGCAGGGCGCTTGGGCTCACCAGGGCCGGCCGAGCGCCACCGGGTCACCCAGGCTCGATCGGTCCAGCCGGGCCGCCTAGGGCCTGTCCGATGGGTCGGGGTCGGAAAGGCCGCGGCGTCTGGTGCGGTGCATCGCAAGGCGCCGGAGCGTCTCGATAGCGGAGCTAT